>NZ_SRSD01000004.1:0-373014 GCF_008369015.1 Oryzomonas rubra | reverse complement strand
GCCGACTCCTACTGGGGCGGCATCATCAAATCAATGGGGCTGGTGTTCGGCGACATCGGTACCAGCCCCATTTATACCCTGACCGTCATCATCGCCTTGACCAAGCCGACCCAGGAGAATGTCTTCGGCATCATCTCCCTGATCGTCTGGACCCTGATGATCCTGGTCAACATCGAGTACGCCCTCCTGGCCATGAGCCTCTCCCGCAAAGGCGAGGGGGGGACCATCGTGCTGCGCGAGATCCTGGTGCGCATGATCAAGCCGGGGCGCCAGATGGTCTTCGTGACCTTTCTCTCCTACCTGGGCGTGGCCCTGCTCCTGGGGGACGGTGTCATCACACCGGCCATCAGTATCCTCTCGGCCGTGGAAGGGGCTCTGCTGATCCCCGCCCTGAGCGGTCTCTCCCAGGGCGCCATCATATTTGCCGCCGCCGTCATCGCCATAATCCTGTTCATCTTCCAGTTCAAGGGAACCGACAAGGTGGCCAAGGCCTTCGGGCCGATCATGCTGGTCTGGTTCGCCTCCCTGACCCTTTCAGGCACCCTCTCCCTGACCTCTTTTCCCGGCATCATCGCCGCCATTAGCCCCCACTACGCCATCGCGTTCCTGGCCAAGAACGGCCTGGCCGGTTTCTTTGTCCTGTCGGAGGTCATCCTCTGCGCCACCGGCGGCGAGGCGCTCTATGCCGACATGGGGCACCTGGGGCGCAAGCCGGTCAAGCGGGCCTGGTATCTGGTCTTTGTCGCCCTGGTGATCAATTACCTGGGGCAGGGCGCCTTCATCATCACCCATCCCGATGCCAAGAACATCCTGTTCGGCATGGTCCAGTCCCAGTCGGCGCTGCTGTATGTCCCCTTTCTGGTACTGACCATCATGGCCACGGTGATCGCCTCCCAGGCCTTGATCAGCGGGGTATTCTCCATCGTCTACCAGGGTATCACCACCCGTATCCTGCCGCTGTTAAAGGTGGATTACACCTCCCATTACCTCAAATCGCAGATCTACATCGGCGCCGTCAACTGGCTCTTGCTGGCCCTGGTGATCATGATCATGCTGATCTTCAAGAAGTCCGACAACCTGGCGGCGGCCTACGGCCTGGCGGTGACCGGCACCATGACCATCACCGGCATCATGATGGTCATGATCTTCTCCCGCACCAAGAAGAAGTGGAAGGTGCCGGTGGCCCTGTTCGTGACCCTGATCGACGCCGCCTTCCTGACGTCGAATCTCCACAAACTCCCTGCCGGCGGCTACTGGTCGCTGATTCTGGCATCCATCCCTCTGGGGGCCATCCTCATCTGGACCAAGGGACAGCGGGCCCTGTACCGCGCCCTGAAGCCGCTGGACCTGGAAACCTACCTGATGAGTTACGAGCAGATCTACCACAAGGGGCACATAGCCGGAACCGGCCTGTTCTTCGTCAAGGAGTACAACACCATCCCGCCGTACCTCGTGCACTGCACCATCCGCAGCAATATCATCTACGAGCGCAATGTGCTGATCTCCATCATCCGCACGGATGAACCCTATGGCCTGAAAAGCAACCTGACCACCGGCCTGGGAACCGGCCTGGACGCCTTTGAAGTCATCGCCGGCTACATGGAGATGTTCGACATCGAACAGTTGCTCAAGGATAAGGGCATCCTGGAAAAGGTCATCTTCTACGGCATCGAGGACATCGCCACCGCCAACCCGGTCTGGAAGATCTTCTCCGCCATCAAGAAGCTGACCCCAAACTTCGTGCAGTTCAACAAACTCCCCGCAGCCAAGCTGCAAGGGGTCATTACCCGTGTTGAGATGTAGACGAAAATAGGCAGTTCAGGATTGAGAACGGTAGTGAGTTATTCACAAGTGTTCACGTATTCAATTTAGGAAGATGCCGATGAAATGGATGGAAACATGACATGACCGCAGTAGCTTGGGTTGTTTTCATTGCAGCGGCCATCCTGGAGGTGGGTGGAGATGCCGTTATCAGGAAGGGGCTTCGTGGCAGCGCCATCTGGTTCATTATCTCCGGTTTTCTGATGTTGGGTTGCTACGGCGTGGTGGTGAATACGCTTAAATGGGACTTCTCCCGGCTGCTAGGGGTCTACGTTGCCATCTTTGCCCTGGTGAGTGTCTTGGCCGGCCGTTTCGTCTTCAAGGAGACAATTCCTCCCTCTACCTGGATCGGCCTCGCAATTATCGTTGTTGGAGGTGTGGTGATTCAGGCCGGGCGCGGTTAGATCCAAATCTATTTCTGTATTCGGAGGGAAAGTGAGTCCTCGGTTATGCTCAGCAGCAGGTAAAGGAGCCGTTTTTTTTAGCGTCCTGCTCAAAACTGAGGCAGAGAGAAGGGCTGTTCCCGAGAAAGTGGCCTGAAATAGGTCGATTACCCCGCGGATTTATCTGGCACGGCATGTGCAAAAGCTAATGGGTAACGGGAGAATTACTAACAAAATTAAAAATTTGGAGGTAAGCAATGAAGCTTGTCGAAGCGATCATAAAGCCATTCAAGCTGGACGAAGTCAAGGACGCACTCAACGAAATAGGCATCGAGGGAATTACTGTCTCGGAAGTCAAGGGTTTCGGCCGCCAGAAGGGTCATACCGAGTTGTATCGTGGTGCCGAATACGTTGTTGACTTCATCCCCAAGATCAAACTTGAGATTGCGATTGCGGACGATCTGGTCGCCAAGGTGGTCGAGGTCATTGAGACATCGGCGCGGACAGGCAGAATTGGGGATGGGAAGATTTTTGTCCTCTCCCTGGATGAAGCCATGAGAATCAGGACCGGTGAAAAGGGGAACGACGCGGTCTAGGCAGTATGCAGCTATTCAAGAATCCCATCTGCGGATCATATACACATCGGAGGTTTGCCATGGTACAAAGTTGTATCGTTTCCCGTATCGGTAACGAAGCCCTTAGTAAGTCATCCACCTTGCGACGTTCAATGAAGCATTTTCTAGCGACCGTCGTCCTGTCATCATTCGCCCTACTCACGCCACTTGCGGTCTCGGCAGAAGAGGCAAAAGCACCGCCGACGTCGCCGGCAGCAACCACATCCGCCCCATCGGCGACGGCACCGGCCGCTGCGCCCGTTGCCGCGACACCCGCCGCCCCGGCTACGCCGCCCGACGTCAAGCCGGTGCTCAACACCGGCGATACCGCCTGGATGCTGGTTTGTTGCGCCCTGGTGCTGTTGATGACCCCCGGTCTGGCCTTTTTCTACGGCGGTATGGTCCGTCAGAAAAACGTCCTCTCCACCATGATGCATTCGTTTGTGGCCATGGGCATCGTCGGTGTTCAGTGGGCGGTCATCGGCTACTCACTCGCTTTTGCCCCCGACCTGGGAGGCGGCTTGCTGGGCAACTGCAGCAAGTTCATGCTGAACGGGCTGATCATCATGAAGGATGCCGCCACCGGCACGGTGGACTGGGCCCTGTTCCAGAATTACGCCAAGGAGCCCGGCGCGATCCCTGAGTTGGTATTCGCCATGTACCAGGCCATGTTCGCCATGATTACCGTAGCCCTCATCTCCGGCGCCCTGGCGGAACGCGTCAAGTTTTCTGCCTTCTGCCTGTTCGTGCTGCTCTGGACCACCCTGGTCTATGACCCCCTGGCCCACTGGGTCTGGATGACCGACGGCTGGCTCTTTAAAAAAGGCGCTCTGGACTTCGCCGGCGGTACGGTCGTCCATCTCTCCTCCGGTATTTCGGCCCTGGCGTTCCTAGTGTTTCTCGGCAAGCGCCGCGGTTTCCCGACCGAGCGCATGGCTCCCCATAGCCTTCCGCTGACTCTGTTGGGCGTTGGCCTGCTCTGGTTCGGTTGGTTCGGATTCAACGCCGGTTCGGCGGTTGTGGGCGTCAACACCTCCGATGCGGCAGGCGGCCTGGCCGGTCTTGCTTTTACCACTACCGCCATCGCTCCGGCTGCCGCCGGACTCTCCTGGATGTTCGCCGAATGGTTCCACGCCGGCAAGCCCAGCGCCCTCGGTTTCGGCTCGGGTATCGTGGCCGGTCTGGTCGTCATCACCCCGGCAGCCGGTTTCGTACAGCCGGGTGCTGCCCTGCTCATGGGTTTTGCCGCCGGTATCGTCTGCTACCTGGGCGTGTTGATGAAAGCCAAGCTGAAATATGACGACTCCCTGGATGCCTTTGGCGTGCACGGCATCGGCGGTACCTTTGGCGCCATCTTGACCGGCGTCTTCGCCACCGTCGGCGCAACCGGCCTTCTTGCCGGCAACGCCAAGCAGCTCATGATCCAGTTGATCGCGGTTCTGGCGGCCGGGGGCTATGCCTTCATCGTCACCCTGATCATCGCCTTTGTTCTGAATAAGACCATCGGCCTGCGGGTAGATAAGGAAGACGAAATCATGGGCCTCGACCAGACGCAGCACTCCGAGTCCGGCTACAATATGTAACAGCCCTTTCAACCTCCGCAGCAACCGAAGAAGCGGAAGCCGTCCCCCGGGACGGCTTCCGCCCTTGTCATTCACTCTGACGATCCTCCCGGAGATCAATCAGTATGGAAACCCCGGCAGACAGGCACATCGACGGAGCCATCAGTCAAGAGCTTCTCAAACAATTGGCATACAACGAGAAGATGTCCGAACTCGGCAGGATATCCGCGGGTGTGGTACATGAACTGAACGCGCCGCTTTCCGTCATCATCTCGGCCTCCCAGTTGATCATGCGGGAAGCCGATGTGCCGGAGTTCGTCCGGGAGATGGTTGCCCGGATCAGCTCCGAGGCCCTGCGTCTTTCCCACATGACGCGCGGGTTGCTCAATTTCAGCAGCCAGGAGGAAACGGAATCGGGCGGGGAGGCGGACGTCAATCTTACGGTGGGGTTCGTGCTGGACTTTCTCGACTACGAAGCGGCTCGGCGCGGAGTGACCCTGCTGCGGAAACTGGATTACCATCTGCCGGTGGTGGAGGTCGGCGCCAACCTGCTGAAACAGGTCCTGCTCAACATCATCATGAATGCCCTGCAGGCCATGGAACAGGATGGGGGCAGCCTGATGGTCGAAACCCTGGCGCCGGAGCCGGGAAAGGTGAGCATCGTCATCGCCGATACCGGGCCCGGAATCCCGGCCGCAGCCCTGACCAAGATATTCAACCCCTATTTCACCACCAAAAAGCCGGGTGAAGGCACCGGGCTGGGGCTGTTCGTCACCAAGACGCTGGTGGAAAATCTGGGGGGGAGTATCGGGGTGCGGAGCACGGAAGGGGAGGGGACGACCTTTACCGTGACCTTCGTCGTTGAAGGGTAGTGGTCCTCAAAAACAACCGTCCACGAAAAGCACGAAATACACTCGCAAAATCGACCTTATTAGAGATAGAAATCAGCAGACCTTTTGGGCGAACGGTTGACTACCGGCATCCGTTTGCTTTGTTCGTGACAGTTAGTGGACCAAGAACGGTTTTTGGCTGTTGACATTTCTGTCGTCTGGCCGTTGTCTTACAGGCCGTTCCCGGCCAATTCCTCCACCAGCCTTTTCTGCTCCGCGCTCAGGGACCCCGGTACCTGGATGGTGACCTTGACATAGAGATCACCCTTGGTGTTCGATCCCAACGGTTTTACGCCGCACCCCTTCAGGCGGATCTTCGTACCTGCCTGAATGCCGGCCGGCACCTTGATGCGCTTATCCCCCTCCAGGGTAGGCACATCCAGCGAAGTTCCCAGGCAGGCGGCGCTGAACGGTATGGAGCGCTCCACAAACAGGTCGCCTCCCTCGCGGGTAAAGACCGGATCGGCCAGCACGCGGATGATCAGGTAGAGGTCCCCCTGTGGCCCGCCGCCTTCCCCTTGCCCACCCTTGCCGGCAATGCGGATCTTGCTGCCGTTTTCCACGCCGGCCGGGATTTTTACCTTGAGTTCCTCCCGCTTGCCGTTCCTGCGGAAGGCCACCAGCTTTTCAGCGCCCAGGGCGGCATCGCGGAAACTGACGTCGGTCTCCATCTCATGGTCAGCACCCTTTTGGGGCGCCGCCCGGAAGCCGTTCCGCCCGCCGCGGCCAAAGGCACCACCGAACAGGCGCGAGAAGATGTCTTCGCCGCCTCCCGCCCCCATATCCTTGTAGGCGTTGCCGAAGTCGAAACCGCGGAAGATGTCCTCCTGGCTGTACTGCCGGTGGAACCCGCTTGAGCCGAAGGTGTCGTACTCTTCCTTTTTCTTGGCATCGGAGAGCACGGCATAGGCCTCATTGATCTCCTTGAATTTATCCTCGGACGCCTTGTCCCCCGGGTTGCGGTCGGGATGGTACTTGACCGCCAGCTTGCGGAAGGCCTTCTTGATCTCCTCCGGGGTGGCGTTCTTATCGACTCCCAGTGCTTTGTAATAATCCGTCTGTGCCATGGTTGTTTCCATCCTTTGTCGTGCGTCGTCTCAGCGAAATGTAATTGCTGGACGCCCTTCTGTCAATGAATCCCTTTGGGACCGCCCCCACATTTTCCCACCAGCCCCGGAAAAATTCACGCACTCTTAACCGGACCTTAACGCCAACAACTGAGATTTTCTGGTACTAAATCCGTCGGGGCGTCACTGCGCAACTGCGCTTCCCGGAGGCTTTGGACGGCAGTTCACAACCTAATACCAGATGAAGGAGGAAACGTACGCATGTCACAGAACGACGACAAGAACGATGGTCTCGAACCAGGTGCGACAAAGGGTATTGACCGGCGCGAGTTCATAAAACGCACCGCAATCGGCGCTGGGGCCGTCGCGGCAACCATGGTCACAGGGGGCTGCGGGGGGAGTTCTTCTGCCTCGTCCGTCCCGCCCGTTGCCGCAGCGGTCGGCACAAAGTCTCCAACCGCCTGGAAGTTCGCCGTCATGGCCGATACCCAGTGGTTGGCAGCCGACGACGGCAAGAACCCGAATACCTCCGCCATTGGCCTCATCACCCAGCTCAACCAACAGTTCATCGCCCAAGGCGTCAAATTTGCCGTGCAGGTGGGTGACTTGGCGGACCAGGCGTACGGCGCCTCAACGGAGGCGGGCTACGCCACCACCGCTTTGGTCTGCGAGGACACGAGGGCGGTTTTTGCGCAATCACTTTACAACAACGGGATCGGTTTCTTTGTCTGCCGCGGCAATCATGACGACACCGCAGCTACTGCCGCAGAATTTGCGAACATCTTCCCGCAGACCCAGAACGGCAAGATGAACGCCACACCGACAGCTACATTTACTGCCGTAAGCGGCGCTCCCTACCCCGACACCGCCAACCAGCCTCTTCCGGCACAGTCAGGTTCCTCCTTCACCATTGGCTCCAATTTCAGCACCATCGGCAGCCCTAGCAACAACCTGAAGGGCCTCTCCTACGGCTTTGACTACAACAACGCCCGCTTCGTCTTTATCGACCAGTTTACACCCAATGCCGTTGATGCGACAGGCGTCGATGGTAACGGCAGCGCATATTCGATGAACACGACGGCTAAGTTACAACAAACCTGGATCACCAACACCCTTGCAGGCAAACCCACCGGCGGCCACGCCTTTGTCTTTTCCCATAAAGGTCTGATCACCCAGCAACACATAGACGTTCTTTTCGGAGCTTGCCCCGCCGATGCCGATTTTGCCGCCGCGGCCAATACCACCACCGGTGCCGCCGCCAAAACCTACGTCGGCTCCACGGGATTGAACGCCTTCATCAGAAGTATGTCCAGCAATAGCGCCCGCCTGTACTTCTGCGGCCACGACCACATCCACAACAGAAGTGTCGTAAAAACCACCGACACCGGCAGTGCCGCGCAGGTGACGCATGTCCTCTGTCAATCCGTCAGTTCCAAGTTCTATACCCCCAATGAAAATGACACCTTCGGGAACTCGAACGTCCCTGCGGCTACGTCGAACGACGCCTTTTTCTGCGGCGGCAAGCGTCAAACCCAGCTCAGCCAGGAAGTCTACGCAGTCGGCTACTACATCGTCACGGTCGATGGTGCTACTGTGTCGGTAGATTACTATTCTGCGCCTGCCTATCCCTCCTACGGCTCGCCGACTGAGAATCTTATCACCACCACCCCAACGCTCAATTTTACCAAACGGGAGACCTTTGGATACAGTCTGAACGGAAAACAATTCGTGCTGGGCAATGGCGACTCCTTTACCACGGTTGCCGACACGGGCCCCTCGGGCACGACTGTAGCGATCCTGAGTGGGGCCAACAATAATCCGAATTCTGACCTGAGCGGCCGGAAATTCTACAACGATGTGAACACCGGCTGGTACACCAAAACGAGCAGCACCGTCAGCGACATCCTTGCTCTTTGGGGCATGGGACATACCCTGGGAAGCGACCAGACCGACACGTTTACGCTGTCCTTGAGCTATTCGAGCGGTTCACCCGTCCTGGGCACCCCGGACGGCAACGGCAATTGGATCAATGCCGTGGACCAGAACCTGGGCGGCGCCAAGAAGTTCGTTCAGGGACCGTGGAAATCCGGCTACGCCCTGGGCACCTACGGTATCGACACGGCCACCAAGACCGTCTGGGCGGTCCTCAACTACAACAGCTATTTCGCCGCTGTGGCCGGTATATAACCGGTTGTAAAAAGTGCTGAATACAGGGACATCCGAGGCCTTGACGACCTCGGATGTCTCTGTATCTGTCTGCGGGAGTACCAATTGAAATCAAGGAGAGGAGTTTGCCATGTTCGGATTCGGCGTACCGGAATTACTCATCGTTCTCGCCATAGTCATGGTGGTCTTCGGAGTCAGCCGCCTGCCGGAGCTCGGCGGCGCTTTGGGCAAGACCATCCGGAACTTTCGCAAAGCGTCCGAAGGCAAGGATGAGATCGAGATCAAGCTGAAAGAGGCGGTATAACCGCAGGGCTTCGAGCAGAGAAAAGGGCCGCCACCTGAAAGGGTTGCGGCCCTTTTCGTATCCCAGTCCGGTCTCCAAAAAAATGGTTTCTTGCTTGACAATCTCAATTAATGTAACTAACATTTAGTTATCCGAACAGTTCGGAAAACTATTATAAGAGACGGGTCATGGAACAGATCGAACGGATAGCCCAGCTCTACCCGGTCATCATGCGGGTCATGGGGAGGATCAGGAGCATTGTCCATGAAGGGATGGACCTGACCTACAACCAGTACAAGATGCTGCTGACCATTTACGACAAGGGCAACTGCACCCTGAACGTGCTGGCCAAGGAGCTCCAGATCGCCATGAGTTCGGCCAGTGAGATGGTGGACCGGCTGGTCAACCTGGGGTTCGTGTACCGGACCGTGGATGAGGATAATCGCCGCCAGGTGATGATCTACACCACGGAAAAGGGCGAGGAGTTGATCCGGGAATTACGCCGGGGGATCGTGGAGAATTATCGTACCTTGCTGGACCGGCTGCCGCCTCGGGATCAGGAGCGGCTGGTGGTCGCCTTTGAAAACCTGGCGGAGATTCTTGGCAAGCTGGAATAGGGTAGGTACCGACTTTGACGGTAAGAAGGAGGCAGTGATGAAAAAGGTGATCGTGATAGGTGGCGGCATTTCGGGGCTGGCGACGGCCTGGTTGCTGCGGGACAAGGCGCGCACGGCGGGGGTGGAACTGGACTTGGCCTTGCTGGAGAAGGAGGAACGGGTCGGCGGCAAGATCTGGAGCATCAAGGCAGACGGCTATACCTGCGAATGGGGCCCCAACGGCTTTCTCGACAGCAAGCCCCAGACCCTAGAACTCTGCTCGGCCATCGGCGTCAACGACAACCTGCACCGCAGCAACGACAACGCCCGCAAGCGCTTTATCTTCTCCGGCGGCGAACTGCACCAACTGCCGGAGAACGGTGCATCCTTCCTGAAGAGCCGTCTGATCTCCTGGCCCGGCAAGCTGCGCCTGGCCCTGGAGCCGACGCCGTTCATCGCCAAGGCCCCCCAGGGGGTGGACGAGACCCTGGCCGCCTTCGGCCGCCGCAGGCTGGGCAAGGAGGCGTTGGACAAGCTGATTGCCCCCATGGTGTCGGGTATCTTTGCCGGCGACCCGGAAACCATGTCGCTCGTCTCCTGCTTTCCGCGCATTGCGGAACTGGAGCGGGAGTACGGCGGGCTGGTCCGGGCCATGATCATGCTGGCCAGGAAGAAAAAACGGGAACGGGCCGAGGGCAAGGCGGTCTCCAGCGCCGCCGGCCCGGGTGGCGTCCTGACCTCGTTCCGCGAAGGCATCCAGTACCTGACCGACGCCCTGTCCGCATCCCTGGGGGACGCGGTCAAGCCGGCCAGCCCGGTGGTGGCGGTGGAGAAGGGGCAGAGCGTCCCCTACCGCGTGCGCTGCGCCGACGGCAGCGAACGAGAAGCGGACGTGGTCATCGTCGCCGCTCCCGCCTTTGCCACGGCCGATATGCTCACCGGCCTGGATGCGGGGCTTTCCGGTGTGTTGCGCCAGATCCCCTACGCCACGATGACGGTGATCTGCTTCGGCTACGAGCGCGACCGTATCGCTCATCCCCTGGACGGCTTCGGCTACCTGGTCCCCAAGAAGGAGGGGCGCAGCATCCTGGGCACCCTGTGGGATTCCAGCATGTTCGAGAACCGCGCGCCGGAAGGCAAGGTGCTCCTGCGCAGCATGATGGGCGGGGCCTGTTTCCCGGAGTATGTCAAACTGAGCGACGACGAGGTGACGGCGCGGGTCAAGCGGGACCTCAAGGATACGATGGGGATAGACGTCGATCCGTCGTTCGTGCGGATCTTCCGCCACGAACAGGCCATCCCCCAGTATACGGCGGGGCACGGCAAACGTCTGGAGGCGTTGGGGGCGGGACTATCGGCCCATCCCGGCCTGATCCTGACCGGCAACTCCTACCGGGGCATCGGCCTCAACGACTGCGTGGCCGCAGCCCAACGGGCCTCGGACGAGGCGTTGGAACTGCTGTAGATCACTGCCGCCACGGCACGGGAAGAGGATTTTCTCCGAGCGTTTGCGGGGGGGCCGCCATGGTGTTCCATCACCGGGCCGCCTTTCTCGCGGAAATATCGTAGCGCTCCTTGACAGCCCGGCCTCTCCGGCGTAATTTGTGGGCAGTTGCGTTACGATTCGCTCTCATGGGGTGAGGAGATGGTTTCACGGGATGAAGCCCTATAGGCCGGATGAAAAGCCGCTCAGGTCAGCAGATTGCTGATTGGGCGGCTTTTTTGTTGGCCGGGCGCTCCCCGTCACCATGTATCCGCCCCGGAGATGCACCGAGCCCTTACCCATAACAACCCCATAAGCTCCAAAGGAGGCGCCCCATGTACAGCTCTGACAACGTCGGCAGGAACACGATCGCAATGGTACTGGCCGGAGGCAGGGGAGAGCGGCTGAATCCGCTGACCATGCGCCGGGCAAAGCCGAGCGTTTCCTTCGGCGGCAAATACAAGATCATCGATTTCGTGCTCTCCAACCTGTTCAACTCGGGCATCAAGAAGGTCTATATCCTGACCCAGTACCGGGCCTACTCACTCAACAAGCATATCCGGGAATCCTGGGGCAAGTGGACCGGCCTGGGGGAGTTCTACGTGGCCATCTCGCCGGAAACCAGCAGCGAGAGCGAGGAGTGGTTCAAGGGGACCGCCGATGCCATCCTGCAGTACCTGCGGTTCGTGGAGTCCTCGGATGCGGATTACGTGGCCGTCTTCGGCGGCGACCACATCTACAAGATGGATATCAGCCAGATGATCAACTACCACCGCATGAACCGGGCCGACATCACGATCGCCGCCCTTGAGGTGCCGGTGGAAGAGGCCAGGCGGTTCGGCGTCTTTTCCGTGGACGACGATTCCCGGGTGACCGCCTTCGCGGAAAAACCGGCCACCCCGGAAACCATCCCCGGAAGGGCAACCTGCTTTGCGTCCATGGGCAACTACATCTTTCCCACCAAGAAGCTGATCGAGGTGCTGCTGGAAGGGAAGAAGCAGCATGAAGACCTGGATTTCGGCAAGCACGTGATCCCCATGATGCTGGAAAAGGGGGACCGGGTGTTCGCCTATAACTTCAACGACAACCAGATCCCCGGCATGAAGAGCGAGGAGCGGGGCTACTGGAAGGATGTGGGCACCATCGACTCCTACTACGAGGCCAACATGGATCTGATCCATGTGTCGCCCCAGCTCAATCTCTACAACTACAAGTGGCCCATCCTCACCAACCAGGGGAACCTGCCGCCGGCCAAGACGGTCTTCGACGACGACGACCGCCGGGGCCAGAACATCGACTCGTACGTCTGCGCCGGCTGCATCACCAGCGGCGGTACGGTCCGCAGGTCGATCATCGGGCCGCTGTGCAAGATCAATAGTTTCAGCCTGGTGGAGGATTCCATCCTGTTCGAAAACGTGAACATCGGCCGGCATGCCAAGATCAGAAAGACGATCATCGACAAGGGGGTGGTCATCCCGGACGGGACGATCATCGGCTACGACCGCGAGGCGGACCTGCGGCGGGGCTACACCGTAACCGAATCGGGCATCGTGGTGGTGCCGCGGAAAGATCCGGCGATCAAATAGAAGCAGTGGCAGGGGTCCCATGGGAGATGAGAGTCAATACTGCCGGTCATAACCTCAACCTGTCCGCCCTACCGAGGGAGATGAAGGCGTTGCTGGTGCGGAACCTGATTATCAGCTACTCGATCAACCGCCCGATATTGCCTCAGCGCGTCCGCTATGACTCCTCTTCCCGCAATTCCCGCCAGCGAAAGCAATCCACGGTGTGGTCGTTGACCATGCCGACCGCCTGCATGTGGGCGTAGCAGATGGTCGTACCGACAAAGCGGAAGCCGCGCCGCTTCAGGTCGCGGCTCAGAGCGTCGGACTGCGGCGTGCTGGCCGGCACATCCCGTATGCTGCTCCAGGCGTTCCGGACCTGCCTGCCGTCTACGAAATCCCACTGGTAGGTTGCGAACGAGCCGAACTCTTCCTGGACCTTCAGGAAGGCGCGGGCATTGGTGATGGTGGATTCCACCTTGAGACGGTTACGGACTATGCCGGGATTGCCCAGCAGTTTCGCCACATCATTTTCATCGAAACGGGCCACCACCTCGGGATCGAACCCCGCAAAGGCGGCCCGGTAAGCCTCCCGTTTGCGCAGAATTGTGATCCAGGAGAGCCCGGCCTGGGCGCCTTCCAGCGTCAGGAACTCGAACAGCGCCCGGTCGTCGTGCACCGGCACGCCCCATTCCCGGTCGTGGTACTCCTGGTAGAGCGGGTCGCTGCCGGCCCAGGCGCAGCGGATAACGGCACCGGCCCCGGGCGCATTCAGCCCATCTGCCGTTCGGGCGGCTCCCTTTGCCTCCACGTTTCTCTCCTCCATGGTCACCCTCTCTCCGATCATGTTGTCTTGCTTGCGATTACAGCAGTCCCCGCTCCACGAAGCTCACGTACTCGCCATCGCCGATGACGATATGGTCCAGCACCTTGATCCCCATGATGTCGCCGGCCTCGCGCAGACGGCGGGTGACGGCCATGTCCTCCCCGCTGGGGGCCGGGTCGCCGGTGGGATGGTTGTGGACCAGGATCATGGCGGCGGCGGATTCCTTGACGGCCGGGTTGAATACCTCGCGGGGGTGGACGATGCTTTGGTTGAGGGAGCCCTCCGAGATCTGAACGCGACGGATGATGCGGTTCTTGCCGTCCAGAAGCAGTGCCAGGAAATACTCCTTGCGGCTATCGCGGAATTCGTGGTGGAAGTAGTCGAAGACCTGCTGGGGGGAGGTGAAGCGGTCGAAGCTCTCCAGCTTGCGGGCCTGAAAGCGCGAAGCCAGGGTGAAGGCGGCCTTGACGCCGGCCGCCTTGGCCAGCCCCATGCCCTTGATGGCGGTGATTTCGGTGATTTCGGCGCTGCCCAGTTCCCGCAGGTTGCTGCCGAAGTGGCCGATCAGCTTGCGCCCCAGGTCGATGGCGCTCTGGCCGGTGGTCGGGTCGCCGCTCCTGAGGATAAGGGCCAGGAGTTCGGCGTCGGTCAGGCCGGCCGCCCCCTGTTTGAGCATCTTTTCCCGAGGACGTTCATCCTGGGGCCATTCCTTGATCCCGCCGCTCATGATCACCTCCCGCACTTGGATGTGTCACTTTCCCTTCAGGGGAAGGGGTTATCTTGCCATGATGAGGGCGATCACGACACCACCCGCCAGCAGGCGATACCAGACAAACGGCGCGATACTCCGTTTTTGGACCATGCGCAACAGGAAAGCCACGCTGATGTAGCCGGTGACCGCCGACACGGCGATGCCGACCAGCATGGGAAGTCCTTCGCCGGCAGGGATGCCGTGTTTGGCCACGTGCAGCGTTTTGAGCAGTGCCGCTCCGGCCACGATGGGGAGCGAGAGCAGGAAGGAAAACCGGGCCGCGCTCTCGCGGGTAAAGCCCAGCATCAGGCCGGCGGTGATGGTGATGCCAGAGCGGGAGACGCCGGGGATCAGTGCCAGGCACTGGAACAGGCCGATGGTAAGGGCGCTGCCGGTTTTGACGTCGCTCAGGCCGTATCGTTTGCGTCCCCAGCGGTCGGCAAGGCCCAGGATGATGCCGAAGACGATCAGGAAGATGGCGATCAGCAAGGGGCTCTCACGGAAGACCTCCTCCATGGTCTGTTCGAAAAGCTTTCCGATCACACCGGCCGGCACCGTGGCAGCCAGGAGCAAAAACGGCAGCCGTTTGGCCAGCGTGTCCAGGGAGCGTGTTGCGATGGCGTCAAGGGCGGAGACCACCAGTTGGACGATGTCCTGGCGGAAATAGACCGCCAGGGCGATCAATGTGCCGAGATGCAGGGCCACATCGAAGGTCAGGCCCGATTCGGGCCATTTCAGAAACCAGGGCACCAGGATCAGGTGGGCGGAACTGCTGATGGGGAGTACTTCGCAAAATCCCTGGAGGGCGCCGAGGACGACGGCGTGCAACATGTTCATGAACGAATTCCTTTCTGGCAAGGGGCCCGGGATGGCTGCCCACCCGCCCGTACCCCTCGAAAGGGGCAGAATACTGCAAGACAGCCCCAAAGGCAACCGCCTAAACCGCTGCGTGACAACCTCGTCACACCACCGTGACATTTCTGTGGGAAGCGGCATAAAAACATGGTATATACGATAGGTTTTTTTACATTAATCGCAACGGCTCTACAACGACGGGAGGCGGAATGTTCGGATTGATCCCCAAGGAAGAAAAATTTTTCCAACTATTCAAGCAGATGACGGAAAACACCATCGAGGGCGCCCTGGCCCTCAAGGATATGCTCGACAATTTTGAGAACCCCGCTGCCAGCCAGCGCAAAATCAAGGATATCGAACACAACGGCGACTCGCTCACCCACGAGATTATCCAGAAGCTGAACAAAACCTTTGTTACCCCCTTTGACCGGGAGGATATATATGCCTTGTCCAGTGCCTTGGACGATATTCTCGATCTGATCGACGCCTCGGCCCAGCGGATCATCATGTATAACGCGGAGACCATTCCCCATGAGGCCAAGTCGCTCGGTTTCATCATCCTCCAGTCGTGCCAGGTCGTGGACAAGGCAGTCGCCATGTTGGGCAAACAGTCGAACGAGCATATCTTCGAGGCGTGTGTGGAGATCAACGCCTTGGAAAACGAGGCCGACCGGGTATCCCGCGAGGCTATCAGCCGCCTGTTCGATGAGGAAAAGGACCCGATCCAACTGATCAAATGGAAGGAAATCTTCGAAACGCTGGAAAAAGCCACCGACAAGTGCGAAGACGCTGCCAACATCCTTGAGAGCGTGGTGGTGAAAAATGCTTGATCCGGTCTTGGTGATGCTTTGCCTGGTCATCCTGGCGGCGCTTCTGTTCGACTATATCAACGGGTTTCACGACACGGCCAATGCCATCGCAACCTGTGTCTCGACCCGGGCGCTCTCGGTAAAGGCCGCCATCTGCATGGCAGCGGTGCTCAACTTTGCCGGCGCCATGATTTCCACCAAGGTGGCCTCCACCATCGGCAAAGGGATTGTGGACAGCGCCAACATCACCCAGATGGTGGTTCTGGCCGGTATCCTCGGTGCGATCATCTGGAACCTGATCACTTGGTATTACGGGCTTCCTTCTTCGTCCTCCCATGCCATCATCGGCGGCCTCATGGGTTCGGTGTATGCCCATGCCGGTCTCGGCGCGCTCAAATGGGGCGGACTGGAAAAGATCGTCCTCGCCCTGCTGATCTCGCCCATACTGGGGACCATCGTTGGATTTGCCTTCATGTTGTTCCTCTACCGCGTATTCCACAACAGCGCTCCAAGTGCGCTCAACAAACATTTTCGCCGTTTGCAGGTCCTTTCGGCGGCCTTCATGGCCTTCTCCCATGGGACGGCCGATGCCCAGAAATCCATGGGGGTCATTACCATGGCGCTGGTCAGTTACGGTTTCCTGAAAACCTTCGCGGTCCCCTGGGAGGTGATGGTGGCCTGCGCCACCGCCATGGCCTGTGGAACGGCTCTCGGGGGCTGGCGTATCATCAAGACAGTGGGGCGTGATTTCGTCAAGCTCCAGCCGGTGCACGGCTTCTGCGTGGAAACCGCTTCGGCCGGGGTTATCCTGGGGGCGTCGGCCCTGGGCATGCCCACCAGCACGACCCATGTCATCACGTCCACCATCCTGGGGGTAGGGCTTTCCAAACGGCTCACGGCGGTCAACTGGAAGGTGGCGCAGCGTATCGTGCTGGCCTGGGTACTGACCATCCCGGCTTCGGGGTTGATGGCCTATCTGGCCTATCAGGTACTGAGTCCGCTGCTCGGTAGGTAGAGGCCGCTCCTTTGCGACAGGGGTTCTCACGGTATGTACAAAAAAGGCGGGCCGCCTGCCCGCCTGCTCACCCTATTCCAAATCTTCTCCCACCTCTTCCATCTCCCTCGTTATCTCCGTCATTGAGGCATCCCGGCGTCGGAAGACGACCACCAGCCAATAGCAGAGAAAATAGGCCGCCACTGCCGAAATGAACCCGATGATGGAGCACCCCAACAGCAAGGACTTGGCGTAGGGCTTGATATACTGCCATTCCAACCCCTTGAGCGCCAGTTCATTAACCGGCTTTCCCCGCAGGTATCTGCCGAGCTTGTAGCTGAGCGCCAAGGTCGGTACCACGGTAAACGGCGTGTTGACCCAGGCGCCGCTGATGCAACTGACCTTGTTGAGGCGAAAAAAGAAGGCCAGGGCGATGGCCAGGGGGGTGTGGAGACCGAAGAAGGGGGTGAAGCTGATGAAAACACCGACCGCAAAGCCGGCCGCAATATGAGCGGGATGACCGTCCAGCGACAGGAGGGCCTTGAACCGTTGTATGAGTTTTTTCTTATTGAACATTGGTACTCCAAACGCATGTAACTCTAAAGCCTCCGTGTTGCTCTTGTCAACTTTTCCGGCCATGGTGAGCCAAAATTGTTGACATTCGGCGTTTTCTCATACTAGTACCTATGCATGTGCTGCGGTGATTTTGGCCCGAATGGATAGTGATCGGCGGGAGGACGGCGTGGAGAACGGCGAGAGCGATGGAGGGGATAAACGGTGAGCAACATTTTACTTGTTGCATTGATGGTCTGCGGTGGCGTGGCGGTTGCGGTACAGCCATCGATCAATGCCCGACTGGCCCAGAAGGTCGGTAGTTATGAAAGTTCCATGATCTCATTTGCCGTGGGAACGCTGGCCCTGTTGGCGGTGGTCATGCTGACCGGTCGCGGGACGTGGCGTGGCGTCACTGCCGCCAGTTGGTGGGAGTTGACCGGCGGCCTCCTGGGTGCCTTTTTCGTCACTCTGACGATCATTACCGTGCCGCGCCTGGGGACGGCAGCCGTCATGGCAGCGATCATCACCGGGCAATTGGCCGCCGGGGCGTTCCTGGATCACTTCGGGCTGTTCGGGCTGCGCCAGATGCCGCTCACCCCTCAGCGGTTTCTCGGCATCGTCCTTTTGGCTGCCGGTGCGGCACTCATAATCAGACGATAGGCATATTGGTGTTTCTGTAATCAGTATCGGGAAAGGAATGGTAAGAAAAACATCATGAAGCAGAGCAAGCTGTCGCAATGGCTGCCCAAGTCCGTCCAGGCGCTCAAGGGCTATACGAGGGCCGATCTGGCGGCCGACACGACCAGCGGCATCACGGTCGGTCTGGTGGCCCTGCCGTTGGCCATGGCCTTCGGTATCTCCTCCGGCGTCACGCCCCAGGCCGGCATCTATACGGCGGTCATCGCCGGTTTCCTGATCTCGGCCCTGGGCGGCTCGCGGACCCAGATCGGCGGTCCGACCGGGGCGTTTGTGGTGGTAATTGCCGCCATCATCGCCAGGCACGGCCTTTCGGGCCTGCTGATGGTCACCATGATGGCCGGCGTAATCCTGATCTTCCTGGGGCTGACCGGCTTGGGGAATGCGGTCAAATTCATACCCAGGCCGGTTGTCATCGGTTTTACCAACGGTATCGCCATCCTGATTGCCTCTACCCAGTTCAAGGATTTCCTGGGACTGCGGGTGGCCGCCAAGGTGCCCAGCGAGTTCATCGAGCGGATGCGTTTCATCGTCCTGAACCTGGATAGGGCTGATCTGGCCGCCATTGTGCTGGCCGTGGCCTCCCTGGCCGTCATCCTGATCGTACCGCGTTTAACCCGCCGCATACCCGGTTCGATCGTCGCCCTGCTGGGGGCCACGGCCTGTGTCGCCCTGTTGGACCTCCCGGTGGAGACCATCGGCAGCAAATTCGGCGGCATCCCCACCGGCTTGCCCCATCTGCAGATTCCCCAGTTTCGCCAGGAGTTGATTATTCCACTGCTTCCCTCGGCCCTTACCGTGGCGCTCCTGGCGGCTATCGAGAGTCTGCTCTCGGCGGTGGTGGCCGATTCCATGAGCGGCGACCGCCACAACTCCAATGTGGAACTGGTGGCCCAGGGGGTCGCCAACCTGACGGTGCCGCTGTTCGGCGGCATTCCGGTAACTGGCGCCATTGCCCGCACCGCCACCAACATTCGTTCCGGGGCGCGCTCTCCCTTCTCCGGTATTATCCACGCCCTGACCCTGCTCTGCATCATCATGTTCGCCGCGCCGCTGGCCCGCTTCATCCCCCTTGCCACCCTGGCTGCGGTGCTGTTCGTCGTGGCCTACAACATGGGCGAGTGGCACGAGATACCCATGATCCTGCGCCTCAACCGGAAAGAGATATCCGTCTGGCTGATCACCTTCGTCCTGACCGTGGTGGCCGACCTCACCATTGCCGTGGAAGTGGGCATGACCCTGGCGGCGCTCCTGTACATCTACCAGGTCTCGCGCACCACCGTGGTGGCGCCCCTGACGGCCGAGGCCATCGAAAAGGCCAAGGCTCACATCGTGCAGGATCACAGTATCCCCCATTACATCAGCATGTTTCACGTGCAGGGGCCGCTTTTGTTCGGCGCGGCGGAAAAACTGGCCCGCATGGCCAATTCGGTGGAACGTCTGCAACCGATCGTTATCCTGAGGCTGCGCTATATGACCGCCATCGACGCCACCGGCCTGTATGCCATCGAACAATTCAACGAAAAGCTCCGCGAATCGGGGCGGACGCTGCTCCTGTGCGGCACCCGGGGCCAGCCCAAAAAACTGATCTACACCTCGAACCTGCCCCATCTCCTGGGGGCGCGTAATATCCTGCCCAACATCAGTTCGGCCCTGCACCGGGCCGAGGATATCAATGAACAGTTCGGCGGGATCGGTGACGAGGCGGCCGCCGGGTTGGCGGAGGCCCCGGTATAGGGATTGACCTGCGGCCGGGAACGACCGCCACGAAAGGAGCGACAGCATGAAGACTCGATTCGTAACAATCATCCTGATTGCGTTGTGGGGAACAGCGGTTGCCGGTACCTGTCGGGCCGACGACTATGCCGGCGTTACGAGCCGTAAGCTTTTGACCACCTCTACGGCCAGCAATGGCCAGAAGATCTCCTATCTGGCCACCGACCAGCCGGAGGTCACGGCGCTGGTGGTGGAACTCCCCCCCGGCGGCGAGACCGGCTGGCATCTGCACACCGCGCCGGTCTACGCCTATGTGCTGTCCGGTTCCCTGGACGTGGAGATGGCCGACGGCAGGAGTTATGTCTTCCGGCAGGGGGACGCCATCGTGGGGGTGCAGAATCTTGCCCAGAACGTCAGGACCGTGGGCAATGGGCCGGCCCGGCTGGTGGTTTTCTCTACCGGCGAACAGGACCGTCCCAATGTGGTAAAGGTGGAAAGGCCGAAAAGGGTTTTGGAATAGCGCCCCATCCAAGGCGCACGCCCATACGGCAAAAAGGCCGGCTCTCCATTGAGAACCGGCCTTTTGCGTGTGAAATGGAACTGCCGCGGATCAGAATTTTATCTGAACGCGTTTCTTGCCGCCACCTTCATCCTTGACCCAGAGGAGAGTCTTCTTCGAGCGGTTGCACCATTCCCGGACGTCGTTTTCGAATGTGGAGCAGTCGGCGACGACTTCCAGGATATCGCCGGGCTTCATCTTCGTTGCCAGAATGCTGACCTTCAGGGTTGGCTGGGGGCATTTCATGCCCAAGCAGTCAAGTGTTTGTGTCGCCATTGTTAACCTCCCTATGTGTGATGTGTTACCAAACCCAATTAAGCGGGATATGTGGATTCGTCTGCGGGGTGGTTCATGCTGCAATCACTTTTCTTATCGTCCTGGAGCCGTGCCGCCCAGCGCGCGAATGGAGGCGACGAAGTCGTTCGTCACCTGGGAAAATTTCTCCGCCTCTGCCGCGGAAACGTAATCGAAATAGAAGCGCGCCGGATCGACGCCGAGTTGGGGCATCATTCGTTCCAACAGTTCGGCGCGACAGAAGGCCCGCAGGTTTCCCTCCTTGTAGTGGCAGTCGCCCGGGTGGCAGGCCAGCACCATCACCCCGTCGGCACCCTTCTGGAACGTTTCCAGAATCAGGGTCGGTTCGACCCGGCCGGAGCACATGACGCGCACGACCGACAGTTCGGCAGGGACGGGCAGTTGGTTCATGCCGGTCTTGTCCGCCCCGGCATAGGAGCACCAGTTGCAGAGAAAGGCCACAATCCTGACCTCGCCCAGGGCGCCCGCGCCCGCCTCCTTCGTGGTGGGGTGTGGTGCTGCGTTCGGCATTGTTTGGCAACTCATGATACCACCCCCTCAATCTCGGCGCGCAGCATGGCGCGGGAAAACCCTTGGGCCGTAATGGCGCCCGCCGGGCAAACCGCCACGCAGGTCCCGCAGCCCCGGCAGAGAATATCCGATATATCGGCCGTTTTGGTGGCCTCATCCCAAGAGATGGCCTTGTAGGGACAGACCCTGATGCAACTCTTGCACCCGGCGCATTGCTCCGCATCCACGACCGCCACCTGGGGATCGACCGTCAGGTCGCGCCCCTCTACCAACTCAGAGAGCGCAACGCCCGCCGCTGCGGTACCCGAGGCAAAGGCCTCGCGTATGTCTCCCGGCCCGCGGCAGGTGCCGGCCAGATAGACACCCTTGAGCGGACTGAGAAAGGAGCCGGAGAGGGCATGAATCGGGGCGATGAAACCGGCGTCGTCCAGGCCCAGTTCCAGGAGGCGTGCCGTTTGCGTCGTCCCGGAGCCGGGGACCGTGGGCCCGCAGAGCACGATCATGTCCGCGGGGACCTCGGCGCCGTTCGACCCGCAGACGATAACACGCCCATTCGGCGTTTCGACCACCGTCAGGTCACCGAGCCCGCCATAGCGGACCACATGACTGTGATCGTGGCCGAAGAGGCGGGCGGCGTTGATCCCGGGAACCACCTGCTCCCTGATCAGGCGGGTAACGGTCAGCCCCTCCTGTTTCGCGGCGGCGATATGGGCATATTTCAGGGCCGCCTGGCAGCAGGTGCCCGAACAGTAGGTGACGGCGTCGTCGAACGACCCTGCGCACTGCACGATGGCGAGGGAAGCGGGGGCGGAACCGTCCCCTTTGACAAGTTCGCCGCCGCTGGGGCCGGTCATGGCCAGCAGCCGCTCGAAAGCATAGGCGGAGAAGACGTTGTCCTTACCCGCGAAAGCGGGCGGGACGACCGGCAACTCCTCGGCCCCGGTGGCCACGATGATGGCTCCGGCCTCCACCACACTATCATGGATTGTGTCGTTGAAGTCAAGGGCGCCCTCCACCGGGCATTCGGCCAGACAGGCCCCGCACTCCTGGCCGTTCAGCTTCAGGCAGTGGGCGGCATCCACATGGGGAAGGTTGGGGAGCGCGCCGACAAACGGGCCATCCACGGCAGCCAGTTCGCCGCCGCAGTTCCAGGGGTTTTCCCGGCGCTCCGGGCAGACGGCGGCGCAGACCATGCAGCCGATGCAGAGTTCGGGATCGACGTACCGGGGCTGTTGACGCAGGGAGAGCTGCCAGTTGCCGAAGCTTCCCTTGACCTCGGTTACCTCCGCCAGGGTGAGGAGCTTGATATGCTCGCTTTCCGGTCCGTGGAGCAGTTCGCCCATGCCCGGCTCAAGCAGGCAGGGACCGCACTCCAGGTTGGGGAACAACTCTTCGAAGCGCACCGGCATGCCGCCGAAAAAGGGTTCCCTTTCGATCAGCGTCACCATGCGGCCGGCCCGGGCCAGGGTCAGGGCCGCCTGGATGCCGGCCGGGCCGGCGCCGATGACGGCCACGTCGGTCCGTACCGGGACGTGGCGCTCCACGAGCGGCCGGTGGTGCCGGACCCGCTTCAGGGCTGCGCCGATCAGGCGTGCCGCCTTGCGCGTCGCCTGGGCGGGATCGGCGGTAACCCACGCCACCTGTTCGCGGACGTTGATCATCTGGAGGTAATAGGGGTTGATGCCGGCTGAGGCCAGGAGGGTGCGAAAGGTCCTCTCGTGCTCCCGCGGCGAACAGGCCGCAACCACGACCCGCTCCGGCTTTTCTTCCTTCAGCCAGGTGGCCAGTTTTTCCAGGTTCTCGGCACCACAGGCCAACTCATCGGTCGTGACGACCGGCTTGTCCGGGTGTTCGGCCAGTTGGGCCCGTACCGTGTCCCAATCGATCTTCTCGGTGATGATGCCGCTGCAGGTACACAGGATGATGGCGGTTTTGGGTTGCTTGTTCATGGCGCCTCCGCGGGTGACCCCGCATTTTTCCGGGCGAGGATGGAACGGACGGCGGTGCAGGCATGTTGCACCGCCGCTTCAACCTCGGGAGTAAGAGCTTCGCTGAATGTGGTGACATCCCTGGCGACCACGGCAACCAGGCTGATGTCCGAGTCGTCGGGGAGCGGCATCCCCATGGCCCGGCCGATGTCGAGCGCCTCGGGAAGATCGCAATCGTGGCTGCATGCCGCATTGTGGGATGCCCTTTGGATGCCGCTCACGACCACCTCGCCCGGGGAGAGGTTCTCGTCGAGCAGTGCATCGATGATGATGGCACCCCGGGTGCCGGACAACTCCTCCAATAGCAACAGGCCGCCGGCATGGGCCTCCACAAAACGGACGCCGGGGTGCTCCTCTCCGGCAAGTTCCCGGACGACCCGGGGGCCGACACTGTCATCCGCGAGAAACGGCGATCCCAGGCCGATAACCACCATCATCAGCCCCGGCTGATCCGGTCGAGAATGGTGCCGTCGTTGGAGCGGCGAACCGTGACCTCCAGCGGCGCGGTGCCGATGGCGTGGGTTGCGCAGGAACAACAGGGATCGTAAAGGCGGAACGCCATCTCGACCCGGTTGAGGATGCCGTCGCTGACTACACCCTTGTGGATCAGCCCCTTGGCGGCCTTGGCGATGGACATGCCGATGGGGGCGTTGTTGTTGGTTGTCCCGACCACCAGGTTGACGCTGGTGAGGATGCCGTGCTCATCGCAAGTGAAATGATGCGTCAGGGTCCCGCGTGGGGCCTCCACGGAACCGATGCCGACACCGGCACGGCATGACACGGCCTGTCGCACATTAGGGTCGCACAGGTCGGGGTGGTCGGCCAGCTCCTGCATCCGTTCCGCCGCATAGAGCAGCTCTATCAGACGCGCCCAGTGGGTGGCGAGCCGATGATGAACCGGGCTATTGCGGCCACCCGGGCCGGTGCCGCGGCAGCCGAAGGCATCGAAGAATCGCTCGAATTCCGCCTGGGCGCGGGGCGTCGCCATCCGGTCGGCCACGTTGAGCCGCGCCAGGGGCGTTGCCTGGTAGACGCCGCTCTCGGGACCGTCCACGAACCCCTTCCAGCCGATCTTCTTCAGGTAGGGGAACTTGACGTAGGTCCAAGGCTCCACGTGCTCGGCAATATGGTCCAGGTACTCCTGGGGGCGGTAGCGAGTGAACTCGTTGCCGGCCGGGTCCACGACCCGGATGGTGCCGTCATAGAAGTTTGGGGCGTTATGGGCGTCCACGGTGCCCATGGAATAGGTCTGGTGGGCGTAGAGGTCGCCCTGCACCAGGTCGCGATAGGCCGCGTTGCCCAGGACGATCCTATGGAAGGTTTCCAGGGAGAACAGGGCGAATTCGATGTTCTGCCGGGCGATCTGCCGGGCCTCATCGGCGATCTCCGGGGTGACCGCCACGCTCCAGCCTCCGGGCAGGGCTCCGCAGAGATGGACACCCCGGCCGCCGAGTTTTTTGATCAGCTCGTGATTACGCGCCCGGCAGGCGATGACCGCCTTGCCGGCATCCAGGCCGACCTTGCGGATCACACCGAGGATATTGCGTTCTTCCTTGGGGGCATCGGGGCCGACGATGAAATCGGGTCCGCCGAGGCAGTAGAAATGGGTAGTATGGTCGGTGACGAAAAACGCGCTGTAGATCAACTCCCGGATTCGGGCCGCCGCAGGGAGACAGGGGGTCCCGAACAGTTCGTCGAGGGCCTTGGCCGCGGCGATGTGGTGGGCTTCGGGACATACGCCGCAGATGCGGTTGGTGATGTTGGGCATCTCCTCGGCCTGGCGGCCGACGCAGAACGACTCGAAGCCGCGCAGCTCGGGAACCTGAAAGTAGGCGGAAACCACCTCGCCGGCGTCGTCCAGAAAGATCTCGATCCTGCCGTGCCCCTCAAGGCGGGTGATGGGGTCGATGGTGATGCGTTGGTTCATTGGTCAACCTCCGGGCTACGGTCGGCAACCACGGTCGTTGCCAGGGTGTAGCGATAAAAGGTCCCGAGCGGATCGGCCACGCCGGCCAGGGCGCTGTGCAGATGGGTGTGGATGTCGGCTTCCGCCTTGCCGCTGGACTCTCCGGGATCGACGACCGCGGCCAGGGCGGACAGCGCGGCTGCGCCGGGATCGGCATCCCGGTCGAGGGCGCCGTAGCAGCCGGTACAGGGCATGGCGACGGCGGGGCAGAGGGCACCGCACCCGCCATGGGTGGCCGTACCGATGCACGAAAATCCCTGTTCGGCCAGGCACCAGCCAGCCTCGGGAAGCGCCTCAAAAGGGCGTATCAGGCGGGCGGCCAGGGAGCCGCGCTTTTCGCGGCTGCATTGGTCGCAGACGGCCCGGGCCGTGCAGCCGAGCAGCGGTTTGCCCGAGGCGATGTGGCGGATGACGGCGACGATCTGTTCCGGCTCGGGCGGGCAGCCCGGCATGGTGTAGTCAACCGTCACGGCCTCGTGCACGGCCAGCACCCGTTGGAGGAATGCCGGCAACTCCAGCTCACCGCCCGGTACGGGGGAGGTTGCCCCCGGGATCAACTCCTGCGGGTTATCGGCGCTTGCCGAGGTACGGAAAACGGTTTCGAGCACATGGCCGATGCCGTGCTGGTTGGCCAGGGCCGGGATGCCGCCGCTGGCGGCGCAGGCGCCGAAGGCGACGAACAGTTGGGACTTGCGGCGCAGCAGTTCGGCCATCTCCAGGTTTTCCTCGGTCCGCAGGGCGCCATTGAACAGGGTCAGGAAGATCGCCTTGTCGGGCAACGCCTCGATATCCGCCCGTTTGGTGTCCAGGAGACAGGGGCAGAACATGAAGTCGAAGTGGGCATCGACCTCAAGGAGCGCCTCGTTGATGTTTGCCAGGGCGATCTCGCAACCCCCGCAGGATGCGGCCCAGTACATGGCGAGTTTTGGTTTGAGGGTTGGCATGGCGCCTCCTTTGTGTCGTGGTCAGAGCCGGTCGGCAATGCCGCATGCCTCATGGGCGGTCTCGGCGGTGGCCGCACCGCTGAGGGAGCTGATCGATTCGTGCAGGGAACCGCACTCATGTGCCGGTCTGTCGGCAACGTGCGAGAGATTCTGGGATCGCTGCGCCACCGACGTGGCCGGTGAATCGACCGACCGGGACACGTTTCCGGAGCATCCGGCTGCGGCGGGATGGACATGAGGCGCGGGTGTTTTACATGGACAGGATTGCTAAAGCCCTTTTGTCTCCGCGATGAAAGAACTCACCTCGGCGGCTGTCAGTCCGCCGAGGTGAGCAATCAGCACTTTTCAACGGGGCTCCCTGCGGCCGTAATCTCGGCGACAACCAGTTCGGCCAGGCCCGGAAGCTTCCCAGCCAACAAGGGCGACAACTCGGCACCCGCCTCGTAGGAAGCAGGGATGATGCCGAACAGGGTTACCTTCTCGGGACAGCGATCACGGATCTCGGAGAGTGCCAGCACCTCTTGGATGCCGATCTGGTGGGGCGACATCTTGATGGGCAGTTTGCCCAGCATGAAGTCCTCCTTCTCGTAGCGGTAGATATCTCCCGGCTCGCCCTTGGCCTCGATGACGTCCACCAGAAAGACCTGGTCGGCTTCCTCCAGCATGTGGCAGACCATGATGCCGAGCGTTCCGCCGTCGTACAGGGTGACGTCGTCGGGGAAAACGTAGTGTTTCTGCAGGTACTCAATAAAGTGGACCCCAAAGCCTTCATCGGAGAGGAGCAGGTTGCCGGCGCCGAAGATAAGTGTTTTCATCGTATTGTCCTTTTCCATCACTAAGAGGTCGTTTCAAACTACTACGGACTGGGATGCGCTTCAATCGCTTACAGCACGTTACAACCCCTGCCAAAGACACAAAGAGCACAAAGGCGACTGACAACAGGGACATGCGACTCGTTTGCTCTAAGTCTCTTCACTGTTGTCAGCGCCCATTGTGCTTCTGTTGCGAGAGTTGCTCCGTGACGACTACATTACCTTGACGTTCGTGATCTCTTTCCCTTCCGGATCGATGGTATGCACCGCACAGGCGATACAGGGGTCGAAGGAGTGGATGGTCCGCAGCACTTCCAACGGCTTGTCGGCCTGCGCCACGGGGTTGCCGACCAACGAAGCCTCATACGGGCCGAGCTGGCCTTTGTCGTCACGCGGCGAGGCGTTCCAGGTCGAGGGGACAACGGCCTGGTAGTTCTTGATCTTGCGGTTTTCGATCACGATCCAGTGAGACAGGGTACCGCGCGGCGCTTCGTGGAAACCGACGCCCTTGTACTCGCCTTTGGGGATCTCGGTGGGATTGGCGTAGACCTTGTCGCCTTTGCCCACGTTTTCCACCAGCTTGTCCAGATACTCCAGAGAGTAGTCGGCCATCAGGTGGGCACGGATGGCGCGGGCGCCGAGACGGCCCATGGTGGAGTGCAGGTCGTTCACGCCGACACCGATCTTGGCGCAGCTTGCGTCCACCAGTTTCCTGACCTTTTCGTTGCCGCCGGCATAGGCGGCAAACAACTGAGCCGGCGGACCGACCTGAACCGGTTTGCCGTCCAGGCGGGGAGCCTTGCACCACGTGTATTTGCCGTTATCCTGGAAGTCGGTGTAATTGGGTTTGGTCTCGCCATCCCAGGGGTGCAGGGTGCCGTTTCCTTCGTACCAGGCGTGGGACACGTTTTCCTTGATGTTGGCGATCAGGTCCAGGTCCTGGTGGTTGGTGATGATGCGTGCCTTCTTGATGTCGCCGCCGTTGATGATGGCTCCCGGCAGGGCGAACTTGGTGTTCTTGGTGTCCTCGGGCATCTCCGGCACGGCCAGGTAGTTGACCACGCCGCGGCCGTATTTGAACCAATCCTTGTAGATGGAGGCGATGGCCACCATGTCCGGATAGTAGACCTGCTGGACGAATTCGCGGGTCTCCGTCATCAGGCTCTTCAAGGCGGCGATCTTCTCCATGTTGAGGGTGGCCAGGTTTTCCATGTTGATGGCGGTAGCAACACCGCCGACGCACAGGTTCTGGATGTGGGGGTTCTTGCCCCCCAGAATGGCGATGGCCTGGGCGGCTTTGCGCTGGTAATCCAGGGCGTTGAGGTAATGGGCAACCGCCATGAGGTTGGCCTCGGGCGGCAGTTTCATGGCCGGGTGACCCCAGTAACCGGAGGCGAAGATGCCGAGACGGCCGGTTTCGACGAAGGATTTCAGTTTCTGCTGGACGGCCTTGAATTCGGTTTCACTGTTACCCGGCCAGCTGGAGATGGACTGGGCCAGCTGAGCGGTCTTCTTGGGGTCGGCCTTGAGGGCCGAGACCACGTCCACCCAGTCCAGGGCGGACAGGTGGTAGAAGTGGACGATATGGTCCTGCACCGAGTGCTGGGCCATGATGATGTTCCTGATGTACTGGGCGTTCATCGGGACATCGACCTTGAGGGCGTGCTCCACCGAGCGGATCGAGGAGATGGCGTGGACCGTGGTGCAAACGCCGCAGAAACGCTGGGCGTAAATCCAGGCATCCTGGGGGGGGCGGTCTTTCAGAATGGTTTCGATACCACGCCACATCTGGGCGGACGACCAAGCATTGGTGACGACGCCACCGTTTACTTCAGCATCAATTCTCAGGTGACCTTCGATACGGGTGATCGGGTCAAGGGTAATGCGGGCCATGTATTTCCTCCGTTATCGGTTTTTATTGATAAGATTCAAAAGATAGAGTGTTTGTATCTTGGTTTACGCCTTTTCACCCATGGGGTGCCCTGCTGCTTGCTGTTCACGGGTGTGCAGTTTCGGCAGGACCGGCAGAATTTTAACCAGCACCTGGTAGCCCAGGATCTCGAAGGCAACGATGCCGACCGTGATCATCACTTCGGCCAACGCCGGGAAGTAATGCCACCCCTTGCCGGGATTGAAACCGATCAGATAGACGTTGAAACGGTACAGCGCCCCGCCCAGCACGATCAGGGCGGCTGAAACGAACAGCCAGCGGACGGATTCCCGTTTGCGTTTGCTGAACAACAGCAGGGAGCCGCAGGCGATCAGGCAGAACTCGAGCAGGAAGAAACGCGAGTAGAAGTCGAAGGAGAGCGCTTTGCCCAGTTGACCGCGCCATGCCAGGTCGCCGATGACGACGCAGAGCCAGATGACCGTCAGAAAGGGGATGATGCGTGCCAGTCCCGAAAGCTCCTTGGTCTCGAAGGGGCGTTTGAAGGCGTAGCATGAGAGGACCGACTCCAGGATGGCGATGGAGTAGCCGATATACATGCAGTTGATCAGGAACAGGAGCGGCAGGAAGCCGGTATGCCACAGCGGGTGCAGCTTGGTTGACGCGATCAAAAGGAGCGAGCCGAGCGACGACTGGTGCATGGTCGGCAGGGTGATGCCCAGGACGATGATGAAAATCAGAACCTTATCGAGCCGGGGGCGGGCCCAGGCCGCCAGTTCCTTGACCTTGTCGAGCCGGTCGCCGATCCGTTCAGGCCGTTCCATGCCGAGGCGGCCGTATACCAGATCCAGCATATGCTGCAGGGTCTTCCATTCGGTCTTTTCCAGCGTCGTCAGGATGGCGGGCAGAAATTCCATGATCAGAACCGTGGTGTAGGCCATGACGCAGACGGCGACTTCGAACATGGCGGAGTTGACCTGCCATTTGGAAGGGACGAAGAAGTTGTAGGCGTTCCAGGGGCGCCCCACGTCCACCATGACCGAAAAACCGGCCAGCCCGTATCCGAACATACTGGTCAGGATGGCGGAGCGGATCATGGGGTGGTAGTGCATGCGGTTGCGGATGTAGATCAGGATCGCCATGGCGTAGCCGCCGCAGGCGATGGCCGTGCCGGTGGCGACGTCGTAGGTGATCCAGATGCCCCAGGGGTAGCCGTCGCTCATGTTGGATACGGCGCCGATCCCCTTGATGAAACGGAGCGCGATTAGGGCGAACCCGATCAGGGTCAAGGTCAGAAGAACGATAAACGAGGGGGTCAAGATCTTCGCTTCATGTACCTGGTACTCATCGTGTCCCATCAGTGATGGCCCCCCTTGTCGGTATTGGTGTCATGCCCGCCCTCTTCCCCGCCGTGTTTTTTTATGTTTTTCAACGCGATGAAGCAGAGTGTGCTGTAGAGCGCCACCGGGGCGATGAAGCCCTTGTAGATGGTGTGCTGGATCTTTTCCGAAAATTCGGCGGGCGCCTCGTCCTTGAGCGTCGGCAGACCCAGTTTGTTGAACTGCATACTGGCGAGGTAGAGGTGGTTGGTACCGCCGAGCTCGTTTGCGCCATAGATGTGGTTGATGTACTTACCCGGATTCTCCCGCAGCCGTTTTTCGGCCTCTTCCAGGAGGTCTTTGCGTTTGCCGAACATGATCGCGCCGGCCGGGCATACCTCGGCGCAGGCGCTGATCCCCTTCTTCGGCAGGTTGGTGTTTTTACACAGGTCGCATTTGACGATCTGGGGGATCGCCTTCTCCCACTGGAACTTGGGGATGTTGAAGGCGCAGGCCACCTGGCAGTAACGGCAGCCGATGCAGGTATTCTTGTTGTAATCCACGATGCCGGTTTCCGGGTCGCGCGTCATGGCGGCAACCGGGCAGACCGAAACGCAGGACGGCTTCTGGCAGTGCATGCAGGAGTATTTGACGTAGGACCATTCCTGCTCGGACTGTTTGAAGAGTTTGATCAGGGTACGGGTGCTGCCCGACAGGTCTTCGGGGGCGTCCCACAGGCCATCGGTGTCGAATTTGGCGCGCTCGTACGAGAGGCTGCCGTAATCGCCGTTGACCCGCTTGCAGGCGGACATACAGGCCTTGCAGCCGACGCACTTGGTGGCGTCGTACAGCATGCCGATGGTTTCATTGTTGATCTTGTGCCCCTCATTGGCCACGGCAGCTTTCTTGCCGGCCAGCAGGGCTGCGCCGGTGGCGCCCATGATTTTGAGGAACTGGCGTCTACTCGGTTTTCCCATGGTCATCTCCCTTCTCCGGACCATCCGGCAGCTTCTTGGCCATCATGACACCCGCACCGATGGCGGCGCCGGCAGCAAGACCGATGACGCCGGTGGTCAGAGGATCAGGACCCTTGCCTTTTTCTTTCAGGTCGATCGGAGCATAACTATCGAACGGCGTCGGCTCGTGAATCTGAACCTTGTCGGCGATGGCGGTTTTGAAAAGCAGGTCCGGCTCGGTGCAGCCGATGCAAGGATGCCCGATGGAAACCGGCCAGGCACCCACGTCGTTGAAACGCAGCACCGAACAGTTGGCATAGGTGGCCGGTCCCTTGCAGCCCAGTTTGTAGAGGCAGTAGCCCTGGCTGTGACCCTCGTCGCCGAAGGCGCGGGCGAAACGGCCGGCGTCGAAGTGGGGACGGCGCTCGCAGTGCTCGTGGATCCTGCGGCCGAAAGCAAATTTGGGGCGGCCCATCTGATCCAGCTCGGGCAGCTTTTTGAACGTTACGTAGTAGAGAACGGTCGAAAGGAAGTTGTAAGGGTTGGGGGGACAGCCGGGGATGTTGATGATCGGTTTGTCCTTGACGATGTCGCGTACCCCTACGGCGCCGGTGGGGTTGGGGCCGACGGACTGGATGCCACCGTAGCTGGCGCAGGTGCCCATGGAGATGATGGCGGCGGCGCCCTCGGCGGCATGCTTCAGCGAATCCAGGGCCGTTTTGCCGTGGACCTTGCAGTAGATGCCGTTGTCCTTGGTGGGGATGGCGCCCTCGACGACCAGGATGTACTTCCCTTTGTTGGCCAGCAAGGAGTCGGTCAGGGATTTTTCGGCCTGATGTCCGGAGCCGACCATGAGGGTCTCATGGTAGTCCAGGGAGATCATGTCGAGGATCAGGTTGGAGACGGTCGGATGCGTCGAACGCAGCAGGGATTCCGAACAACCGGTGCACTCTTGGAAATGGAGCCAGATTACTGCTGGCCTGTTGTCGCTCTTCTGGGCCGCTTGGGCAACTTTGGTAACCATCCCGTAGGGAAGCCCCAGCATGGCTGATACGGTCATGCAGGTCTTCATGAAGTCTCGACGGGTAACGCCGGGGAAAAGGCCCTCTTTTGTCATTGCATCCTCCGCTGTCATGTACTTGATATGTGGCTGGTTAAAAACCTTGTAGTATACGGCAACAGGCGTGCCAATCTTGCTGTTTGGAATGACTTGCTGCAACTGTTTATAATTGCTGGATTCGTTGCGTTTACGACTCGGCGGGTAGACGACAAAACAAAACAACGGTTGCGTCTTTTTGGCACATGATGTATCTTTTTGTCCCGGGCAGCCCTCTCCGTTTCCCTCTGTTCTCACAGGGGGAAAAACAGCCACTCCATAGTTCAACAGAGAGATTACGAGCTTGTCTGTCCGCCGGTCTCGCAGGGGGCAAAGGGGGAGCGACGCCACCCGCGTGAATAAGGAGCATGTCCTATGCCAACTGTGTTTGTATGTGATGATGAAGCGGATATTCTCCGCTATCTTGATAAGCTCCTGAGTGCGAACGGCTATCAGGTCGAGACCTTTTTGCGCGGCAATGAGCTTCTGAAGCGGGTAAAGGCGTCGGATGCCGCGGAGTGCGATGTGATCCTCCAGGACGTGCGCATGCCCGACATGGACGGCCTCCAGGTTCTCAAGCATCTCCGTAGCGAACGCCCGGACGTGCCGGTGGTCATCATGACGGCCCACGGCACGATCGACGACGCGGTCCAGGCCATCAAGCTGGGGGCCTACGACTATATCACCAAACCGTTTCCCAAAGAGAAGCTGCTCACGGTGCTGGACCGACTGCTCGACCATCACCGGCTGGCCAATGAAAATCTCATGTTGCGCAAGGAGTTGCAGCGGGGAACGGGCCGTTCCGAAACAATGGTTTTCAGGAGCGCCTGTTTTCGCGAGGTGTACGACCTGACCCTTCAGGTCGCCTCCAGCGATGCCAATATCCTGATCCTGGGGGAATCGGGCACCGGCAAGGAGTTGATCGCCAGCACCATCCACGCCAACAGTCCGCGTGCCGGCAAGCCGTATATCTCCCTCAACTGCGCCGCCCTCTCGGATACCCTTCTGGAAAGCCAGCTCTTCGGGCATGTGCGCGGGGCCTTTACCGGCGCCGTAATCAACCAGAAGGGGCTGGTGGAGGAGGCGGACGGCGGGACGCTTTTTCTGGACGAGATCGGCGATGTCAGCCCGACGGTGCAGGCCAAGCTGCTGCGGGTCATCCAGGAAAAGGACTTCATCGCCGTCGGCTCGACCCGGCCCCGCAAGGTGGATGTACGTTTTGTCGCCGCTACCAACAAGGACCTGGTCAATGAGGTTCGGGACGGCCGTTTCCGCGAGGACCTCTATTACCGCCTGAACGTCATAACCGTGAATCTCCCCTCCCTGCGCGAGCGGCGCGAGGACATCGAACCGCTGGCGCGCCACTTCCTGGATATCTATACCGCCAAGATGAAGAAAGAGGTGCACGATTTCGAGGATGAAGCCCTGGCGATGCTGATGGACTACGATTGGCCCGGCAATGTGCGCGAGTTGGAGAACGTCATGGAGCGCGCCGTGATCCTGGCCCGTTCCAACACCATCACCGCCGCCCTGCTCCCCATCGGGAGGCGCCGCGAGACCGTGGCCGCCCCCCATGGGGCGGCCCCCCTGGTGGCGCTGGATGAGGTGGAGCGGCAACATATCAAGGCGGTGTTGAAGCGCACCGGCTTCCACAAGAGCCGCACGGCCGAGATCCTCGGCATCTCGCGCAAGACGCTGGACCGCAAGATCGTCGAATTCGGCCTCAGTGCCGGCCGAGCCGAGTAATGCCGGGCCGTGACCCTCATGGACGCGAGGCGGCATGAAATTCTTGCGGACCTCCATACGCTTCAAGCTGACGGTGGGCACCATGGTGCCGTTGGTTGCGGCCATTGCCGTCTGTTGGGTCATCGGCTCCTCGATCATCATCACGCGCTTCATCAGCGAGGCGCAACAGACGGTGGAGAGCAATCTCAGTTCGGCTAACGAGATCTTTCTGGGGGAGATGGCGCGTCTGAGCGACATCATCCGCTTGGCCGGCCTCTCCCCGGAATTGTCGGCCGCCCTGCGCGACAACAAAAACCTGCCGGCCGTTATCCCCCTTCAGTCCATACTCAGGAACGATCGCCTCAGTTTCCTGACCCTGGTGGACCGTTACGGTTTTGTCCGCTACCGGGCCGCCAACCCCGGCAGTACGGGCGATGCGCTGCGATCGGAAAAAATCCTCGCCGATGCCGCCAAGGGGATCGTCTGCAGCGGCATTTTCCTGTTGCGGCCCGAGCAGGTCATTCGTGAAAATCCCCAGCTCCCTTCGCTGATGAACATCCCCCTCAAACCTACCCCCCATGCCCGGACCTACACGAAACAGGTCGAAAACCGCGGGTTGTTCCTGATTGCCGCTGCCCCGGTCATTGCGGCCGACGGCACCGTTGCCGGCGTGATCTACGGCGGCATGTTGCTCAATGGCGAAAACAGGCTCGTTGACCGCATCACGCGGGTCATTTTCCAACCGCGGGAAAATGCCGGCCAGCCGGTGGGCAGCGCGACGATATTCCTGGATGATGTGCGCATCGCCACCAGCGTGATGGATGAGCGGGGCGAGCGGGCCATCGGCAGCGTGATGTCAGCCGAGGTGTATAACGCCGTCAGCCGGGGGGAAAAATGGAACGGCAAGGCATTCGTTGTGGACAGATGGAACTTTACCGCCTACGAACCGCTCAGGGATTACCGGGGAACCGTGGTCGGCGCGCTCTATGTGGGAATGTCGGAGCAGCCCTATGCTGAGTTGCGCTCCCAGATCAACACCATCTTCTCCGGGGTCCTGGCCTTCGTCACTCTGTTCGGCGTCCCGCTTTCGGCTTGGCTCGGCTCTAACATGGCCCGGCCGATCAAGGCGCTGGAAGAGGGGGCCCGGAGGATCGCCGCCGGTGAACAGCAGTCCGATATCACCGTGGACAGCCATGACGAGATCGCCTCGCTGGCCGGCGAGTTCAACATCATGAAGCGTCGCCTGAAGGAACGGGAACGGGAGATTCTGTCCCTCAACCATACCCTGGAAGAGAAGGTGACGGAACGCACCACCCAGTTGGAGGAAAAGAACGAGCAACTGCTGCTTGCCCAAAAGGAGTTGGCCCAGGCCGAACGGTTGGCGGCCATCGGGCTTCTGGCCTCCGGCGTGGCCCATGAGATCAACAATCCCCTGGCCATCATCCGGGGCAATGTGGAGCTTTTGGAGATGAATAGCGCTGCCGGCGATCACGGCCCCGAAGAGCTGGATACCATCATGCGCCAGGTGGCACGGATCGAGCGGATCGTCAAAAATCTCCGGGCCTTCTCGCGTGGCAGCGCCAAGCAGCTCAGCCGGTTTTCCCTCGCGGAGGTGCTGGAGGATATCCTGGACCAGGTGGGACATCAGGTGTTGCTCGATCCCTATACCGTCACCCGACATTATCGCGGCAAGAAGATCATGATCGAGGCGGACGAAGACCAGTTGCGGCAGGTCTTCACCAACCTGATCGTGAACGGTCTGCAGGCCATGGAGGGGGGCGGGACGCTCTTCGTGGACATCGGAGCCGACCCGGAGGCCGGATTGTGCCGGGTAGCGGTCGCGGATACCGGACCGGGCCTCAGCGAAGAGCAGGTGGAGAAACTGTTCACCCCTTTCTATACCACCAAGTCCCATGGAACCGGCCTGGGATTAGCGGTATCCTACGGCATCGTCAGGGACCACGGGGGCGAGATCGAGGTGTTGAGCGAGCCGGGCCAGGGCACGATCTTCAGCGTCATCCTGCCGCTCAAGCAGGCCCCTGAAGAGCAGGGGGAGCAGGGATGACATATTGTGTAAAGGAGCGTTATTGCTATGCATGACCTGTTACCGGATGGAGAAGAGCTGCGGCGCGCAATCAAATGGATATCCGGCAACCTCCTGGAGAACCCCGGCCAGCCGCTGGCGCCGCTTCTCCAGGAGGCGGTCTTCAAGTTCGACCTCTCCCCTCGGGATGGGGAGTTTCTGATCAGGTTCTACCGCAAGGAAAAAGCGGAAGAATAAGGGGCGGGCATCCGCCCGCCCCTTACCCCACCGTCTTTCTGAAACGTCCCACCGCCACCATGAGCACCACGACGCCGATGGCCGTAAGGGCCACCAACTCCCGCCAGAGCACCACGATCCCCACGCCCTTGAGAAAGATGGAACGCAGGATGATCATGTAGTAGCGCAGGGGATTGATCAAGGTGATGTACTGCACCGCAACCGGCATGTTGTCGATGGGGAAGGAGAAGCCGGAGAGCAGCATGCAGGGAAAGATGACGAAGAAGGCGGTCATCATGGCCTGCTGCTGGGTGCTGCTGACGGTGGAGATCAACAGTCCCGCCCCCAGGGAACTCATGAGGAACAGGCCGGTGCTGAAGGCCAGAAGCCCCAGGCTCCCCCGGATGGGGATATCGAACCAGCGCACCGCCACGAAGGCCACGATGATCACATTGGCGTAGCCCATCAGGATGAAGGGAATCGTCTTGCCGAGGATGAACTCGCCTTTGGTGATGGGGGTGACCACCACCTGTTCGATGGTGCCGATCTCTTTCTCCCGAACCACAGCCATGCTGGAGAGGAGCATGGTCACCACCATCACCAGCATGGCGATGACCGCCGGTACGAAATAGACCCGGCTTTCCAGGTTGGGGTTGAACCAGGCCCGGGAGCGGAGCGTCACCCCCTCCGTCTGGGCGGCAACCCCGTTGCGGGCCAGGCGAAGGGCCAGCTCTTCGGCGTTGTAGGCGCCGATGATCGAGGAGGCGTAGCCCAGCACGATCCCGGCCGAGTTGGCGTCGCTGCCGTCCAGGATCAGGGCCAGGGGGGCCGCCCCCTCCTTTTTCAGCCGCCCTTCGAAACCGTGGTCAAAGACCAGTACCGCCCGCACCTGGCCCCGGTCCAGCAGATACCGGATGCGGCGCTCGTCCGCGACCCGCTCGGTGATGTCGAAGTACCCGGAGCGTTGGAAGCGCTCCACGATTCCGCGGCTCTCGCGGCTGTTATCACGATCCAGCACCGCGGTGCGGCTGTTGCGCACGTCGGTGTTGACCGCATAGCCGAAGACCACCACCTGGAACACCGGAAAGACGAATATCACGAACCGGGTGCGCGGGTCCCGCAGCACCTGGATGAACTCCTTTATCAACATGGCCTTCAGCCGTTCGAACATATGCGTTGTCACCTTCACAGGGCGTTCATAGCAGGCTGCTAAAACTCAGGTTGTTCAAAAATAGTCAGATCGTCGCACCCGCAGAGAGCCCCGAGGAGGCGTAGCAGCGCTACGCCGCACGAAGGGGCTTTCGAGGACGGCGGCGAGATGGCTGTTTTTCAACAACCTCAACTCAATCGATCTTTTTTCGGAATTTCTTCACCGCCAACGTCAGCACCGCCACGCCGAAGAGGGCCAGCACCAGCACCTGGGGGGCCAGCTCCCCCATACCCGCATCCTTGAGATAGATGCCGCGCAGGATGTGGACGAAATGGCGCGCCGTGACCACGTTGGTGGCGATCTGGATCACCTGGGGCATGTTGTCGATGGGGAACATGAACCCGGAGAGCAGGAAGGCCGGCAGCATGGTGGTCACCAGGGCGAACTGGCTGGCCAGGAGCTGGCTTTTGACCAGGATGCTGATCAGGATTCCCAGGGCCAGCGCCCCCACCAGGAAGACCAGGGACAGGGCGAACAGGAGCACCAGGTTCCCCCTGAACGGCACACCGAAGGCAAAGTACCCCACCAGCACGCACAGGACCAGGTCGATGATCCCGATCATGAAGTAGGGGAGCAGCTTGCCGGCAACGATCTCCCCGCCGGTGAGCGGCGTGGCGATGAGTTGCTCCATGGTGCCGGTCTCCCATTCCCGCGCCACGGTCAGGGAGGTGAGCAGGGCCGCGATGACCATCATGATCACCGCGATCAGGCCGGGAAAGATGTAGTAGCGCGACACCAGGTCGGTGTTGAACCAGACCCGGGGGCGCAGGTCCACCGGCGGCGGTGTCGGGGAGCGGCCGGCCCGGTGGAGGCGTTGCACCATGATCTCGGTCGAGAAGGTGCGCGCCACCGCTTCGGCATAGGCCAGCACCAGGGTGGCGGTATTGGCGTCGCTGCCGTCCAGGATGGCCTGCACATCGGCCCGGCCGCGTCCCTCCAGGGTGCGGCTGAAGCCTTCCGGCACCACCAGGGCGATGATGGCGCGGCGGCTGTCGATGGCCCGCTCGATCTCGCCGTAGGACGAGGCGCGTTCCACCAGCTGGAAGTAGCGGGAAGAGGCGAAGCTGGCGACGAAATCCCGGCTGGCCACCGTATCGCTCCGGTCCCAGACCGCCAGCTGGACCTTTTCGATGTCCAGGTTGAGGGCGTAGCCGAACAGGAACAGCATCAGCATGGGGATGGCCAGCCCCATGATCAGGCTGCGGGGGTCGCGCAGCAGGTGCAGGGTCTCCTTGTGGGCCACGGCCAAGGTGCGGCGCAGTTTTATGGCGATATGGTCCGTCATGGGGTCTCCCTCTGCAGCCGGCTCGATCCTTCGTCCCGGTCCCGCGCCTCGATCAGGGATACGAACACATCCTCCAGGGAGGGAAGTACTCGGCGCAGGCGCACCTGCCCGGCCAGGGGAGAGGCGGCCAGGGCCGTTTCGGTGGCGGCGCTGTCCTCGGTCACCACATGGGCGCCCCGGCCGAACAGGGCGGCATGACGCACGCCGGGGAGCCGCTCCAGTTCCTCCAACAGGTCCTGGGGGCGTTCGCAGGCCGCTTCCAGAACCTCTTCGGCCATGTGTCCCCGTTTTAATTCCGACGGGCTCCCCAGGGCCACCAGTTCCCCCCGGTAGATCATGGCCAGGCGGTCGCAGTATTCGGCCTCGTCCATGTAATGAGTTGTGACGAATACGGTCACACCGTTTGCCGCCAGGCGGTTGATCAGATCCCAGAAGGAACGGCGGCTGATGGGGTCCACCCCCGAGGTCGGCTCGTCCAGGAAGATCACCGGCGGCTCGTGCAGCATGGCGCATCCCAGGGCCAGGCGCTGTTTCCAGCCGCCGGACAGTTCGCCCGCCTTGGAGCGGCGCCGCTCCTCCAGCCCGGCCATGGCGATCACCCACTCCGCGCGCTGGGCCAGTTTTTTGGGGGGGATGCGGTAGATGCCGCCGTAGAAGGCGATGTTCTCCTCCACGGTCAGGTCTTCGTACAGGGAGAATTTCTGGCTCATGTAGCCGATCCGCGTCTTGATCTGTTCCGGCTGGCGCATCACGTCGCAGCCGGCCACCCGGCCTTCGCCGGCGGAGGGCTCCAGGATGCCGCACAGCATGCGGATGGTGGTGGATTTGCCGGCGCCGTTGGGGCCGAGGAAGCCGAAGATCTCCCCCTGGGTCACCTCCAGGTCGATGGCGTTGACGGCAATGAAGTCGCCGAAGCGGCGGGTCAGACCCCGCACCGACACGGCCGGTTCCCCGGCGGGAGGTTGTTGAAAAACAGCCATCAGGCCTTCGTCCTCGAAAGCCCTTTCGTGCGGCGTAGCGCTGCTACGCCTCCGCGGGTCTTCCTGCGGGTGCGACGATCTGGTTATTTTTGAACAACCTGAATTTTCCGAAAACCTGGTAGGGGGGGAAGCCGACGGCTGCTGCTGCCCGTCCGCCTCGCCGATCATGGCGACGAAGACATCCTCCAGGGACGGCTCGACCCGCTCCAGGGCCTGCAATTCCATGCCGGCCTGGCGAAACAGTTCCCGCAACTCCCGGTCGGCCCGTTCCGGCGCCTCGCTGGTCAGGTGGAGCCGGTCGCCGAACAGGGCGACGGCGAGATCGGGGCGTTTCTGCCGCAGCATCTGGGCCGCGGTGCGCGCATCGGGGGTGACCAGTTCCAGGACGCTCCCGCCGGCCAGCCGCCGCAGGACAACCGGTTTGTCGCAGGCCAGAAGCCGCCCCTTGTGGATCAGGCCGACCCGGTGGCAGCGGTCCGCCTCGTCCAGGTAGGCGGTGGCCACGAAGATGGTCACCCCGTCCCGCAACAGGCCGTAGAGGATGCGCCAGAAGTCCCGGCGCGAGACTGGATCGACCCCGTTGGTCGGCTCGTCCAGGAACAGCACCTTGGGAGTGTGGATCAGGGCGCAGGCCAGCCCCAGTTTCTGCTTCATGCCGCCGGAAAGGTTGGCGGCCTTGCGGTCCCGGAACGGGGCCAGGTTGCTGAAGGCGAGCAGGTGCTCGGTCCGCTCCAGGCGCTCGCGGCGCGCCACGCCGAAGATGTCGGCATAGAAGCGGATGTTCTCGGCCACGGTCAGGTCCGGGTAGAGGCCGAAGCGCTGGCTCATGTAGCCGATATCGCCCCGCACCGGTTCCAGGTCGTGGCAGGGGCAGTCCAGCACCCGGGCCTCGCCGGTGGTGGGGTCCATCACCCCGGTCAGCATGCGGATGGTGGTGGTCTTGCCCGCGCCGTCCGAGCCCACCAGCCCGAACAGTTCGCCGGGGGGCACGGAAAGGGTCAGGCCGTCCACGGCGGTCAGGCCGCCGAAGCGGCGGGTAAGATCTGTGGCGACTATGGCCATGCCGGTCCGCCTTGGCCGCGCCCCGCCCGAAGGGGCAAGGGGGTGGTACGGGCTTCGCCTGTCGCGAGCGGCATCACCGCTTTGGCCCCTGTGGCAAGCTCTTCCCATTGCCCGTCTCGATCACCGCATCGGCCGGCATGCCTGGCTTCAGCTCCATCCTGGGGTTGGCCATGGTGATCTTGATGCGGTAGACCAGCTTGACCCGCTCCTTTTCGGTCTGGACGTTCTTGGGGGTGAACTCCGCCTCGGGGGAGATGAAGGATACCGTTCCCTCGAAGACCCGTCCCGGCCAGGTGTCCACCGTGACCCGCGCCCGCTGTCCCACCTTGACCCGCCCCATCTCGGTTTCCGGGATATAGGCCCGCAGCCAGACGTCGTCCATCTTGCCGATGGTGACGACCGGGGCGCCCACGGCCAGCATCTCCCCCTGCTCGGCATGTTTGGCCAGCACCAGCCCCGCCAGGGGGGCGGTGAGCGTGCTCTGGGAGAGGCGTGTTTCGGTCAGGGCCAATCCGGCCTCGGCCGCTTCGACATGCGACTTTGCCTGTCGTACCGCATCCGGCCGGGGGCCGATCCGCAGGAGTTTCAGGTGCTGCTCGGCCTCGCGCACCGCGGCGGCCGAAGTGTCGCGCCCGGCCCGGGCGGCATCCAGGTCTTTCAGGGGGATCACCTCGCGCTTGAAGAGCGCCTCCGAGCGGAGGGCATCCTTCCTCAAGCGTTCGGCATCGGCCCGCATCCGCGCCAGTGCCGCCTCGGCCTGGGCGATCTCCTCCCGGCGGCTGCCGGCCTGCAGGTCGGCCAGGGCCGCCTGGGCGGCCCGCTTTTCGGCTGCCCGGGCGTTTTTGTCCTCTTTCAGCTCGTCATCCTCCAGGCGCGCCACCAACTGACCCGCCGTGACCATCTCCCCCTCGTCCACCAGGCGTTGGGCCAGACGGCCGCCGACCTTGAACGACAGCTCGACCGAAGTGACCTCCATGGTGCCGGAAACCTTGAGCGTGCCTGACTCCTCCGGTCTGTGGCGCATGACGAAAAATACCGTCATTGCCAGCACAACGACAATGACGGCGGCGATAATCATCTTCTTCCAGTGCATCAAGGGCCTCCCCCAGCTGTTCTGTTCAATGGGTGTACCTGGTTTCAAGTGTACCACGGGGACGGGCGAAGGCACGCGCCCCCGCCGGTGTCAAACGGTCTGGACCATGGTCCTGCGTCGCCGACGGAGCGGGATATACAGGCCAGCCGCCATCATCAGCGCGGCGGCCATGGCTGCGGGGTGGGCAACGGCCACGACGACCGGGGTCAGGATCAGCCTCGTGATGGTCCGTAGTCCTTCATGGCGGGCGATGAGGTCCGCCAGCGGCGGGCTGAAGCGGTAGTAGAACTCCACAAAGGCCCGGCCGGGGGCGTTGGTCAACAGATAATGGTCGCGGAACTCGCGCAGCACCCGAACCTGGGGATGAAGGTAGCTGCCGTAAGCGGCGGTGGCGATGAAGCAGCCGCCACCACCACCACCACCGCCGGAGGGTGTGCGCGTGACTTGGCTCCCGTCGCTGCTGAACCCGGCAAAGAGGTTGTCGCTGCCGGTGGTGTTTGCCAGGAGGAGCACAACCTCGGTGGTCGCGCCGAAACCGGGTATCGTTATCTGGTTGCTGCCGACGCCGGCGGTGAAGGAGTTGATGCTGTTCCCTGTTTTGCTGAACGCGACCGCAGAAATGCCGGTATCGGCGGTGAGGGTAATGGTCAGTGTGGCGGGCGAGGTTGCCGACGGCACCATGCGGAAAAAAGCAAACGAGTAATGGGGCAGGATTACGGATGGGGAGGGGGTAGAGGTACCCGCAACAGGGTAGGATGTAAAGGTCCCCGTCATGTCCGCCGCTGGGATCAGCGGTATCTCCGACAGGTGGGTACTCCAGGCGCCGGTGTACAGCTTGCCGGCATACCCGAGGAAGTCCGTGCTCAGGCTGGAGCCGCTGGCCTGCAATAAGGTGTCGATTATGGGTATCATGGGGATATCGCCCTGTCCGCCTGGCGCCGTTGTCGCCAGGCGTTCCCAGAAGCTGCGCACGATGCTCTGCCCGCCATGGGCCTCGGCAAGATGGCGGTTGAACAGCCAACGGCCGTATCCGCCTCCCGTGGTGATGCTGGGGGCGATATCGATGCTCAGGTTCGTGTTCAGCAGCGCCGCGTCGAGATAGGCGTAGAGCTGGTTGACGTTGTCGTACACCTCATCCTCGTACCAGGTGGAGGTCGCCTCGGCGTACCAGATATCGAAGAAAAAGTTGTAGCCGTACTGGATGGCGTGGTGATACTCATGGGCTGCGGTGATCTGGAGGCTTTGCAGGGGCGTGTAGATCTGGGGGTGGAAGATCGGACTGGTGAAATCCTTGTCGATCTCGATGTAGCTCCCGTAGGCGTTGGTAAAGCCGGGGGAGGGCGACGAAGAGGTCGATGTCGTCTGGCCGTATATCTTCAACGCAGCCAGGCTGCGCAGGTAGATGTGGTACGGGGTGCCCGGCGGCGGGTGGTAGCCGTCGGCGGTCATGTAGGTCGCGTAGACGCTCTCGAAGGTGTCGGCCACGGCCTGCACCCAGGATGGGACGGTATACCCGGCTGCCGGCGTCGGGACATCGCTGCCCGATGTGGCATAGTGGATCAGGAAGTGCCCTCCGCTGGAGAGGAGGGTCGCCTCGCCCGTCAGCGCCGGTGCGGCCAGTTGTTTGGCCAGCGTCTTCCTGGTTGCCGGTTCCAGCAGGCTCCAGTCTCGGCTGAGCTCGTGTTTGAGCGGCGTTCCGCATTGGGTGGCCCCGGCCGTCTCCGCTGTCGTGGACAGAATCGCCTTCTCCAGGGCGCTGCCGCCCTGCTCATTGAAGGCGGCCAGGTAATAGTCGTCGAGCGGTCCGGCAGCCCCCGGCAGGGAGAGGCCAAGCACGCAAGCAAACGCCACCGCAAACCGTGTGAACGCCATTGTCATCAATCCACCATCCTTTTGCCCACGCGCAATGCTATGAGCGACGTTTGATCGCTTTCTACCCGCACGTCCCTGGCCAGAGGGCCCTCTCCGACGACATACCGCCCCGCTGGGAGCACGGCGATGAAATACCCCTGCTCGTCGGTCTGTACCGTTGTCACGACGTTGGCGCCCGATGAGATCGGCAGACGCATGGCAGGGGCGGCCAGGTACCCGGCCCCGCCGGCCAGTTTGCCGCCCGCACTCTGGATGTAGCAGATGCCGGCCACGGCCCCCGTGCCTGCCGGCAGGGCGACCGCCTCGATCCTCGCACCAGGGAGCGCGACCACCGGCCGAACCCCGTCCCGCACCGCCACGGCGCGCTTCCCGTCTGCCGCCAGGCCGGCGACAAAGCGGCTTCCGTCGAAATGGTAATAATTCCAGGCACCACTCGGCCGTTTCGCGGCGGCTACGGCCGCACCGCCCAGGAACAGGCAGACGACCACGGCGAGTATGAGGTTGAAACCGGCGGGCATAGGGCCGCTCCGAAAGGGGTGAACTCCCAAAATACGCGCTATTGTGCAGTAAGTTGCAGGTGCGAGTCAAACGGAATGAAGCCGGACTATCTTTACTTGACAAAACAGATACATATTTATAAATTAACAGGTTCATTCGACGAGTATTTCAGTATGGGTTCCGATCCGTCGGTTCCAGGGCTTTAGAGAGCAATAATTGCCATCAGAGAGGAGTTCCGTTTCATGTCCGAAAAATTCATATTCACCTCAGAGTCGGTATCCGAAGGTCATCCCGATAAGGTCGCCGATCAGGTCTCCGATGCCATCCTCGATGCCATCCTTGCCCAGGACAAGACGGCCCGCGTGGCCTGTGAAACCCTGGTGACCACCGGCATGGCGGTTATCGCCGGAGAGATTACCACCAACGCCGCCATCAACTACTCCGAGATCGTGCGCAACACCATCAAGGAGATCGGCTACACCGACTCCGAAATGGGCTTCGACGCCGACACCTGCGCGGTGCTGGTTTCCGTCGACCGGCAGTCGCCCGACATCGCCCAGGGGGTCAACGAGGGCGACGGCCTGCACAAGGAACAGGGCGCCGGCGACCAGGGGCTGATGTTCGGCTACGCCTGCAACGAAACCCCGGAACTGATGCCGATGCCGATCCAACTGGCCCACGAACTGGTGGCCAAGCTGGCCGAGGTGCGCAAATCCGGCCAGTTGAGCTTCCTCCGCCCCGACTCAAAATCCCAGGTTTCGGTCGAATACGTGGACGGCAAGCCGAGCCGCATCGACACGGTGGTCATCTCCACCCAGCATACCCCCGACGTGACCCACAAGGAGATCGAGGAGCGGGTGATCGCCGAGGTGGTCAAGAAGGTCATCCCGGCCGAGCTGCTGGATGCCGATACCCGCTACTTCATCAACCCCACCGGCCGTTTCGTGGTGGGCGGCCCCATGGGCGACTGCGGCCTGACCGGCCGCAAGATCATCGTCGACACCTATGGCGGCATGGGGCGTCACGGCGGCGGCGCCTTCTCCGGCAAGGACCCTTCCAAGGTGGACCGCTCGGCGGCCTACATGGGGCGCTACGTGGCCAAGAACCTGGTGGCCGCCGGCCTGTGCGAACGGTGCGAGGTGCAGGTGGCCTATGCCATCGGCGTGGCCCAGCCGGTCTCCATCATGGTGCATACCTTCGGCACCGGCAAGGTGAGCGAAGACCGTTTGGCCGAACTGGTGCGCGAGGTATTCGACATGCGCCCCCGCGCCATCATCGAACAGCTCGACCTGCTCCGCCCGATCTACAAGAAGACCGCCGCCTATGGCCACTTCGGCCGTGAACTGCCCGAATTCACCTGGGAGAAGACTGACAAGGCTGCGATTCTCAAGACCAAGGCGGGCATTTAAGGGCCCGAGCCGCACAGCGTTGCATACATCCTGACGAGTGGATGGTCAAGGCCGGGGCGGTTGCGAAACCGCCCCGTTCTGTTAGCAGGTTGTTGAAAAACAGCCATCTCGCCGCCGTCCTCGAAAACCGCCTTGTGACTTCGGCCTGCGGCCTCACCCTTCGGGCGCCTTCGCGGTCCAATTTCACAAGTGAAATTGTGCGGCGTAGCGCTGCTACACCTCCGCGGGGCTTTCTGCGGGTGCGACGATCTGACTATTTTTGAACGACCTGAATTTTTTGACAACCCATCAGTGTGCCCGAAAACTGATACCCGCTGTTGACAAAACAGGGGTATGGAAATTAGTATACTATGAATACCTCAGAGGAGATTTACATGGCACAGGCGTATAAGATAGCGGTTCTGCCGGGTGACGGCATCGGACCGGAGGTGATGGCCGAGGCGCTGCGGGTTTTGGACGCCATTGAAAAGAGATATCAGGTGACCTTCGAGCGGACCCACGCCAATGTGGGCGGGGCCGGCATCGACAATGAGGGCAAGGCCCTGCCCGAGACCACGGTGAATATCTGCCGGGCCAGCGATGCCATCCTGTTCGGCTCGGTGGGTGGTCCGAAGTGGGAGACCCTGCCGCCCGACGAACAGCCGGAGCGGGGGGCGCTGCTCCCCCTGCGCAAGATCTTCGGCCTCTACGCCAACCTGCGGCCGGCCATCATCTTCCCGTCCCTGACCGGCGCATCGTCGCTCAAGGAAGAGGTCATCGGGGGGGGCTTCAACGTCCTGGTCATCCGCGAGTTGACCGGCGGCATCTACTTCTCCCAGCCCAAGGGTATCGAAGGAAACGGCCGGGACCGGATCGGCGTGGATACCATGCGCTACTCCGTGCCGGAGATCGAGCGCATCGCCCACGTGGCCTTCCAGGCGGCCCGCAAGCGGGGCAAGAAGGTCTGCTCCATCGATAAGGCCAATGTCCTCTCCAGTTCGGTGCTGTGGCGCGAGATCGTCACGACCGTTGCCAAGGAATACCCGGACGTGGAGTTGTCCCACATGTATGTGGACAACGCCGCCATGCAGCTGGTGCGCTGGCCCAAGCAGTTCGACGTGATCCTGTGCGAGAACATGTTCGGCGACATCCTCTCCGATGAGGCCGCCATGCTGACCGGCTCCCTGGGCATGCTGCCGTCCGCGTCTCTGGCCGAGGGTACCTTCGGCATGTACGAGCCGTCCGGCGGTTCTGCCCCGGACATCGCCGGCCAGGGGATCGCCAACCCCATCGCCCAGATCCTTTCGGCGGGCATGCTGCTCCGCTTCTCCTTCGGCATGGTCGAGGCGGCCGACGCCATCGACAACGCCGTGGCCACGGTGCTGGACCAGGGCTTCCGCACCCGCGACATCTACCAGAAGAAGGAAGGCGAAAAGCTGGTGAACACGAAGGAGATCGGCGACGCCATCATCGCGGCACTATAACCTAAATCCGTGACGCCTGAACGGCTCCTCTCGTTTACCATGCCTCAGCCCAGGCATTGCCGGCCGTATCTCCGCCGTAGCGGAGGCCGCACGGCAAAGCAGGCATGACGCTGAGTGGGCGGCGTTGGGCTCCGGCACGTCGCTCGTTCCACCGTTCAGTCGTCACGGATTCAGGTGTAACTAATCACATCTTCGGAAAAAAGGAACAGACTATGAAAGTCGGAATCGTCGGTTGGCGCGGTATGGTCGGTTCGGTCCTCATGCAGCGGATGCAGGAGGAAGGTGATTTCGCTACCGGTATCGAACCGGTGTTCTTCTCCACATCCCAGGCCGGGCAGCCGGCCCCCATGAACGCCGGCACCCTCAAGAGCGCCGACGATATGGCAGAGTTGAAGAAGCTCGACGTCATCCTCACCTGCCAGGGGGGCGACTACACCAAGGCGGTCCACCCGGAGTTGCGCAGGCAGGGGTGGAACGGCTACTGGATCGACGCGGCCAGCACCCTGCGTATGGAGCCGGAGGCGGTCATCGTCCTCGACCCGGTCAACCGCAACGTCATCGATAGCGCCCTGGCCAAGGGGCAGAAGGACTTCATCGGCGGCAACTGCACCGTCAGCCTGATGCTCATGGGGCTGGGGGGGCTGTTCCGGGCCGGGCTGGTGGAATGGCTCACCTCCATGACCTACCAGGCGGCTTCCGGCGCCGGCGCTCCCAACATGCGCGAACTGCTTGCCCAGAAGGGAGCCCTGCACGATTCGGTCGCGCACCTGCTCAAGGACCCCTCGTCGGCCATTCTGGAGATCGACCGGAAGGTGACCGCCACCATGCGCAGCGACGCCCTGCCCAAGAAGGAGTTCGGCTACCCCCTGGCCGGGAGCGTGCTCCCCTGGATCGACAAGGAGGTGGAGGACGGCCAGAGCCGCGAGGAGTGGAAAGGGTTTGCCGAAACCAACAAAATCCTGGGCACGACCGCGCCGATCCCGGTGGACGGCATCTGCGTGCGGGTCGGCGCCATGCGCTGCCACAGCCAGGCGTTGACCATCAAGCTGAATAAGGACGTGCCGCTGGCCGACATCGAGCAGTTGATCGCCAACGACAACCAGTGGGCCAAACTGGTGCCCAACACCAAGGCCGACACCCTGGCCCAGCTCACCCCGGCTGCGGTCTCCGGCACTCTGACGGTTCCGGTCGGCCGCGTGCGCAAGATGCGGATGGGACCCCACTACCTGCAGGCCTTTACCTGCGGCGATCAGCTCCTGTGGGGGGCGGCGGAGCCGCTGCGGCGCATGTTGCGAATCCTCGTTGAGAAGCAATGAATGAGAACGTGCCTTTTGCGCAAGCCTTGAGCAAGTCTTCGGGCAGCCTTGACCTTGCACAAAAATCACGTTTTTCAGGTAACGTCGGAGCGCCCCTTCATGGGGCGTTTTCTGTTTAACCTAAAGACGGTAGTTATTCACCACAAAGGCACAAAGAGCACAAAGGATTCACAAAGTTAGCGGCGAAAAGGTACCCACACAAAAGGAGAGTCCAGCCAATTTTGAAATTGTTGTATAACTGGCTGGAATCATTATTTGTGTAACTTTGTGTACTTTGTGTCTTTGTGGTAAACTATTCTCTCAGGTCTAAGGAACCAAATGTCTATTTCACCACAAAAACCTGAACTCCTGGCCCCGGCCGGGTCCCTGGAATCCTTCTTTGCCGCCATGGAAAAAGGTGCCGACGCGGTCTATGCCGGCATGCGCGATTTTTCCGCCCGGGCCCGGGCCAAGAACTTCACCCTGGGGCAGATGGAACGGATGCTGGCCTATGCCCATGGCCACGGCCGGCGGATCTATATCACCCTCAACACCCTGGTGAATGAGAAGGAACTGCCCCAGTTGGTGGATACCCTGGCCGCCCTGGCAGGGATGCGGGTGGACGGGGTGATCCTCCAGGACCTGGCCGTGGCCCGGCTGATCCGTCGCCACTTTCCCACCATACCGCTCCACGCCTCGACCCAGCTGACCATCCACAACACGGCCGGCGTCAAGATGCTGGAGGAGCTGGGGTTCCAGCGGGCGGTACTGGCCCGCGAACTGGCCCTGGACGAGGTGGCGGCCATTGCCGCGGCCACGCCGGTGGAGATCGAGACCTTTATCCATGGCGCCCTCTGCTTCTCCGTCTCGGGGCAGTGCTTCTTCTCCTCCTACCTGGGGGGGCACAGCGGCAACCGGGGGCGCTGCGCCCAGCCCTGCCGCCGCCTGTACAACCATCGCGGCAAAGAGGGGCATTACTTTTCCACCAGCGACCTGTCGGCCATCGACATGCTGCCGGAACTGGCCCGGGCCGGGGTGAAATCCCTCAAGATCGAGGGACGCATGAAATCGGCCGAGTACGTGGCCAGCGTGGTGGAGGCCTACCGCCTGGTGCTGGATGCGCCGGAACGGTCCCGCAAGGAGGCGCTGGGCGCCGCCAAGGAGATCCTGAAATACTCCTTCGGCCGCACCCCGACCAAGGGCTTTCTGGCCTCCCAGCAGCCGGACGATATCGCCAACCCCTGGCAGAAGGGGGGGACCGGGCGTTTCGTCGGCCAGATCAAGTCTGTCAAGGGCAACCGCCTGACCTTCGAGAGCCGGGACGCCCTGTATGTGGGGGACCGGCTGCGGGCCCAGCCCAAGAGCGATATGGCCGGCCAGGCGTGGACCGTGCGCGAGTTGTTCGTGGGGCGCAAAAAGGTGATGGAGGCCAAGGCGGGGAGCGTGGTGGAGGTGGAAACACCTTTCCGTTTCACAGCCGGGGATGCGGTCTACAAGGTCTCCTCCCGCGAGGCCTTCACCCTGAGCGAAAATGCCTGTTTGCGGCGGCTGGAGTCGGTGCAGCGGGACAAGGTGCCGTGCCGGTTGCGGGTCGCCCTGCATGACGGCGTCATGCACATCGACGCCGAGGTCGGCGGCGTGCAGTACCCGTTCCAATTCCCCCTCGGCCCGTTGGAGCCGGCCCGCAGCGGCGACATGCAGGCGGTGCTCCAGGGGCAGTTCGCCAGAACCGGCGAGACCCCCTTCCTTCTGGAAGCGCTGGAGGCCCCCGACTTTCCGGCGGTGCTGATACCGTCGGCCACCTTCAAGGAGCTACGGCGGCAGTTCTACCGGCAGCTGGACGAGGCACTTTCCACCGGGTTCCGGGAGCGGATCGCCGCGGCCCGGGCGGCGGCCCTGCGTGATGTGGCGGCGTTTCGCGCCGGTTCTCCCCATGCCGCTCCCAAGGAAACCCTGGCGGTGGTCATGGACCAGCCCAAGGAGTGGCGTTTCCCGCTGCAAAACGGCGCCGATGCCACGATCCTGCCGCTCTCCCGGGCGGCCATCCACCAGCTCCCCGGGGTTATCCCCCGCATGCGCGGCTGTGAGGAGCGCGTGATCTGGCAACTCCCCTTCATGATCTTCGACCGGGACATGCCCCTGTACCGCGATACCCTGCGCCAGTTGCACCAGACCGGATTCCGGCGCTTCGAGGCGGCGAACCTCTCCCACTTCCATCTGTTCAAGGGGCTGGCGGAGCTGCGCATCTCCACCTGGCACCGCTGTTTTTCCCTCAACAGCCAGGCCCTGGCCGCCTGGCAGGAGTTGGGGGCCGAGACCTGCACCCTCTATATCGAGGACGACGCCGCCAATCTGGCGGAGCTTCTGGCCGCAGGGATCGACGTGGAGCGGCGGGTGATCGCCTATGCGCCGCTGCCGGTCATGACCACCAAGATCCGCATCAAGGACGTGCACAGCAACATTCCGCTTCACTCGGACCGGGGAGAGGCGTATAGTGTCACCAGCCGGGACGGCCTCCAAACCATCTCCGCCGCCACACCCTATTCCCTGACCGCCCGTCACGGCGAGCTGCGCCGGGCAGGGTGCGGCTCCTATGTGATCGACCTGCGCCAGGCGTCCCGGGAGAGTTGGAACGAGATTCTGGCGGCCTTCAAGGCGGGGCGCGAGATCCCCGGCACGACGGAGTTCAACTACGCTGCGGAACTGGTGTGATTTCGATGAAAACGTTTTTCATCGTCCTTGCGCTGCTCCTGTCGGTCGGTGCCGATGCCCATGCGGGCCGCATCATCGACGGGATGGTGCGGGCGGTCTACGATGGCGATACGGTGTTGCTGGCCACGCGGGAGGATAGCCGGCTCAAGGTGCGCCTGTACGGCATCGATGCCCCTGAAACCACCAAGCCGGACAGCCCCGGGCAACCCTTCGGGGAGATCTCCCGGCGGACCCTGATGTACAAGATCATGGGCCGCCAGGTTTCCGTGGAGGTCATGGATATCGACCAGTACCACCGCACGGTGGCGGTCATCCGCTATGCCGACCGTGACATCAACCGGGACATGGTGGCTGAAGGCATGGCCTGGGCCTACCGCCAGTATCTGCAGGGGCCGTACGCCTCGGAGTATATCGGCGTGGAGGAGTTGGCCCGCGCCCGGCATAAAGGGCTCTGGCGGGACGCCAACCCGCAACCGCCCTGGGAGTTCCGTCATGCCCAGGAGGGGGGCGGCAAGCGCCGCGGCCGCCGTTAGTACCCTGAAGACCGGCCGCACAGGGCACCAGCATCGCAACGGGAGGAACACATTCGGGTGATTGATCTCCTGATCCATCTCGTACTGATCATCCTCATCCCCCCCCTGCTGCCGGGGGTGATCAACCGCACCAAGGCCGCCTTTGCGGGTCGCACCGGTGCGCCGCTGCTCCAACCCTATTACGACCTCTACCGACTGCTGCGCAAGGGCACGGTCTTCAGCCGCACCACCACCTGGGTGTTCCGGGCCGGCCCGATAGTGACCCTGGCCGCAACCCTGGCCGCCGCCCTGTTTATTCCCCTCGGCAACCACGCTCCCCCCCTCTCGTTCAACGGCGACATGATCCTGTTCGTGTACCTGCTGGCCCTGGGGCGTTTCTTCACCACGGCCGCGGCCCTGGACACCGGTTCCAGCTTCGAGGGGATGGGCGCCGCCCGCGAGGTGACCTTCTCCTGCTTGGCCGAGCCGGTGGTGCTGATCACCCTCCTCGTGCTGTCGCGCCTGTCCGGCTCGCTTTCCCTGGCCGGCATCCTGACCCATAGCTCCACCACGCTCTGGCTGGCCTCCGGCGCCTCACTGATCCTCTTAGTGGCGGGTCTGTTCATGGTCCTCCTGGCCGAGAACTGCCGCATCCCCTTCGACGACCCCACCACCCACCTGGAACTGACCATGATCCACGAGGTGCTGGTGCTGGACCACAGCGGCCCCGCCTTCGGCATGATCACCTATGGTGCGGCGCTCAAGCTCTCGATCCTTTCCGCCCTTTTTCTTCACGTGGCCCTGCCGTTGCGGAATGCCGATCCGTACCTGGACTGGCTCGTCTTCGTGATCTCCATGATCCTTCTGGCGGTTGCCATCGGCGTGGTGGAATCCTGCATGGCCCGCCTCCGGCTGACCCGCGTGCCCCAGATGCTCCTGGCGGCCTGCGTCATGGCGGCTTTTGCCATGGTCCTGGTAGTAAGGTGAGGTTATGAGTTCCTTTGCCGACCAATTACTGGTGCTGGTGCTGCTGATCAACATCCTTATCCTGGGGACCCACCGGGCCCGCGTCGCCATCCGCGCCATTGCCCTCCAGGGGGTCGTCCTAGGGATGATGCCGCTCCTGATCCACCCGGTGCAGGGGCATATCCTGTTGATCACTCTGTTTGTGGTGCTGGCAAAGGGGGTCTGCATCCCCTGGCTGCTCTTCGGCGCTCTCAGCAAGATCGAATTCAGCGAGGACCTGCCACCGTTTCTCGGTTATGCCGGCAATGTCATCGCCGGCGCCGTGGCCACCGTGATGGCGTTCGTCTTCGCCGCACGGCTCCCATTGGCCCCCCACCATCAGGAGCTGTTGACCGTGCCGGCGGCGTTGGCCACCATTCTGGCCGGGTTCATCGCCCTTGCCAGCCGCCGCAAGGCCATCAACCAGGTCATCGGCTACCTGATGCTGGAGAACGGCATCTTCATCTTCGGCCTGCTCCTGACGGAAGCCATGCCGCTGATGGTGGAGGCGGGGGCGCTCCTGGACCTGATCGCCGGCATCTTCGTCATGGGGATCATCATCAACCAGATCGGCCGTGAATTCTCATCCATCGACACCAGCCGCATGACCGCCCTGCGGGAGGAAGAGTAATGGCGCTGTTTACCCTCCTGGTCCTCATCCCGGTGGCGGGAGCCCTGATCGCCTGGCTGATCCCCTCCAACGTGAAGCGCCCTTGGGTGATGCCGGTGACGGCCTGCCTGCACCTGGCCCTCGTCGTGGCCATCGTCGCCGCCCCGCCGCTCCAGTCCCGCAACGAATGGATCGATCTGGACGCCATAGGCCTGCTGTTCCTGCTTGAGGTGTCGGCCTTGTTCGCGGCCTGCGCCTTCTATTCGGTCAGTTACCTGCACTACCGCCGGGAACGGAACAACCGGGTGCTCTGCATGGGGATGCAGGTCTGCCTCGCCGCCATGTCCCTGGCGGCGGGGGTCCACCACATGGGGCTTTTGTGGCTGGCCATCGAGACCACCACCCTCTCCATGGCCCCTCTGGTCTACTTCAACCGCAACGCCCGCTCCATCGAGGCGACCTGGAAGTACATGCTGATCTGCTCGGTCGGCATCGCCCTGGCGCTTCTGGGCATCTTCTTCCTGGCCTATTCCACGGTGGTGGCCGGACTCCCGCCGTCGCTCCTGCTGGAACCGCTCCAGGGGTATGCGCCCCGCCTGCCGGCCGGATGGCTCAATGCGGCCTTTGTCTTCCTGCTGGTGGGGTATGGGACCAAGATGGGGCTGGCGCCGCTGCACACCTGGAAACCGGATGCCTACGGCGAGGCGCCGGGGCTGGTGGGGGCCATGCTGGCCGGAGGCCTGGCCAACTGCGGTTTTATCGGGCTGATCCGCATCTACCAGATCTGCATGGCCTCGGGTGATGTGCATTTTTACCGCGCCGCGCTGCTGGGGATCGGGCTCCTGTCGCTCTTCACGGCTGCCGCCTTTCTGGTGCACCAGACCGACTTCAAGCGCATGCTGGCCTATTCCAGCGTCGAACACATGGGGCTGTTCGCCGTGGCGCTGGGCCTGGGGGGCAAAGCGCTCTACGGCGCCATGCTGCACCTGATCGGCAACGGCCTGGCCAAGGGGGTCCTCTTTCTGGCGGCCGGCAATATCCACCGGGCCTTTGCCTCCAAGAGCCGGGACAGCGCCCGCGGAGCCCTCAGGCGCGCCCCATGGAGCGGCGCCCTGTTCCTGGCCGGGTTTCTCGCCATGACCGGTTCGCCCCCCTTTCTTATCTTCTCCAGCGAATACTCCTTCTTTGTCGCCGCATTCACGCAAGGGCACCCGCTGGTGGGGGGCCTGCTGGCGGTGCTGCTGATGGTGGCCTTCCTGGGCATGGCCATGACCGTGCTGCCGGTGGTCTTCGGCGAACCTCCCAAGAACCGGGAGCGGACGAAATACCATGATGCACCCCTGCTGGTCGGCCCGCCCCTGGCGCTGCTGACGATCCTGGGCGTGGTGGGGGTCTGGCTGCCGCAGCCGCTGTACCGGCTGGTGAACGCCGCTGCGGCGCTCCTGGAGGTGGCCCGATGAGCAACGACAGCATGCTGAATATCCTGGCAAACGGTGAGAGCATCCCGGTGAAGGATGTGCCGGAGACGGCGCTGGAGGTCTTTCTCCAGGGGATCGTGGATCTTACCGGCATGGGATGGCGCATCGCCTCCTACTTCGGCGTGCCTGAACGGGAGGGGGTTGACCTGTGGTGCATCCTGGCGGGGAGCCTGGGGCGCCTGGGTGTCTTCCGCTCGTGGGTGGAAGGGCGCCTGCCCAGCATAACCCCGGTCTGCCCCGAAGCGCATCTGTTCGAACGGGAGATCGCCGAACAGTGCGGCATCCCGGTGGACGACCACCCCTGGTTCAAGCCGGTGCGTTACCAACGGTCGCTCGACCGGGCCCGGGATGCCTGGGGACGGGGAAAGGACGAGCCGATCCCGCCCGGCGTTGGGGACTTCTACCGCGTCGGCGGGGAGGAGGTCCACGAGGTTGCCGTGGGACCGGTGCATGCCGGCATCATCGAGCCGGGGCATTTCCGTTTCCAGTGCCACGGCGAGACGGTATTCCACCTGGAGATCGCCCTGGGATATCAGCACCGGGGCATCGAACGGGCGCTGGTCAATGGCCCCCAGGCCGCCTCCATGGCCCAGATGGAGACCATTGCCGGTGACACCACCATCGGCCATGCCACGGCCTATGCCATGATCCGGGAAGGGCTGGCCGGCATGGCGCCGCCTCCCCAGGCCGAGGCCATCCGGGCCGTTGCCCTGGAACTGGAGCGCTTGGCCAACCATTGCGGCGACATGGGGGCGCTGGCCGGGGATGTGGGCTTTCTGCCGACCATGTCCTTCTGCGGCAGGATCAGGGGGGATTTTCTCAACATGACCGCCCTGTTGTGCGGCAGTCGCTTCGGGCGGGGGCTGGTGCGGCCGGGCGGTACGTACTTCGGTTGCGAGCCGGGCCAGGCGGCCGAGCTGGCGCGACGTCTGGAGGAGGCGAGACGGGACTACGGCGGGGCGGTGGAGCTGCTGTGGGACTCACCCTCGGTCATGGCGCGGTTTGAAAAGACCGGCCGGGTCGGTAGCGACGATGCCCTGGCCCTCGGGCTGGTCGGACCGGCGGCACGGGCCTGCGGCATCGTGCGGGACGTGCGCCACGACCACCCATTCGGCCTCTACCGGTCGTTTCATCCGCCCGTGTGCGTAGAACCGGAGGGAGATGTCCTGGCCCGGGCCCTGGTGCGCTGGAAGGAGTCCCAGGTTTCGATGGAGTTCAGCCTTGACCGGCTCGGTTCGCTGCCGGGCGGTGACAGCATGGCGGTCTGCGGAAAGGTGGGGAAGGGGCGCCTGGCCGTGGCGCTGGTCGAGGGATGGCGTGGCGAGGTCTGTCACGTGGCCATTACCGATGGGGCGGGAAAATTCCTGCGCTACAAGGTCACGGACCCCTCGTTCCACAACTGGAGCGGCTTGGCCATGGCGCTGCGTGGCGGGCAGATATCCGATTTTCCCGTCTGCAACAAGAGCTTCAATCTCTCCTACAGCGGCTTTGATCTGTGATCACGGGTTGGGAGCGCGTGTTAAAAAGATGAGGATGCGGCAGATCAAAAAACGGGCGACCCGTCGGGATCGCCCCTACGGACATATCCGGGGCGCTGCCTGCCGTTTTTTTCACGGGTTCCGTAGGGGCGACGCCAACGGCTCGCCCAGCTGGGCAATCCCGGTGCCCCGGCCCCTTGCATCTCCCCTCGGCACGCCGCGACAGGTGCTAATACTTGGCTTCCAGCACCTTGATGTGAATCCTGCCGATGATGGTGATGATCGGCGCCATATCCTCCGGTAGGTGACCTTCCAAGAACTTCAGGTGGGTCGGATCGGCCGGCACTTGGTCATAGGTCGGATCGATGGCCACCCAGCGCCCGTTCAGCAGGCTTTCGGCCCAACTGTGGTAGAGGAAGCCCTTGCCGTCCAGGTAGATCAGCCCCGACACGAAACGGGTCGGGATGCCGGCCGCCCGGGCCAGGGCCGTGTAGAGGCGGGCATGGGTCTGGCAATTGCCGTTGCGGGATTTGAAGCTGGCAAGTGCGCCCCCCCCGTCTTCCACCGTGTCATGCAGCCAGTCGGAGGTCCATGAGGCCAGGGTCCTGGCGATCTCCAGCGGTTCCTTCTTGCCGGTTGCAAGCTCCTTGGCCTTGGCCGCGATCTCCGGCGCATCGGATTCGATCTTCTCGGCCGGTTTCAGGTAGCTATCCTGTGGAGTCGCCGGTTTGCCCTGGGCCGCCGTTTCCGGAACGGCCCCCCCGGTTTTGATGGCGATCCTGCCCTCGCCGCTCTTCTCGACCGTCTGGCCGCCATCCTGCCGAAGCGGCAGATTGTCGTTCCAGCCGCTGATTTCCACACTGAGGCCGGTCAGCTTCTTGGAATCCTTGATGGGCGGTTCGGCACGCACCAGGCTGAAATCGTAGATCAGATCCTTCTTGGCCAGGGCCAGCCCTCCCACAAACGAGCCGAGCTGCGTGGGCTCCTCGGCCCTGGTGATCACCAGCCCCTCCCGCACCGATTCCAGAAGGGTGTTCCCCTGGTCGTCCACCCAGATATCGTTGTTGACGAAGGGGTACAGGTTGTTGCGCAACTTGAGGGCCGGCTGGGAGTCGGGCGTCTTCTCCTGCCCCAGGACGCTGATTTTGACCTCCTTGACCTTGACCTCCTCGGGATCAAAGGTCAGGGTGGTGAAGGATTTGCCGGGAGAGGGGTCGCGCATCAGGGGATAGAGGTTGAGCACTGGTCCGGGATAGACCTCGCCCTTGTATTTGAGCTGTTTTTCCGTTTTCTTGCCATTGGCCACGCTGGTGATGCGCATGATGTTGCTCGCAACCTTGCCGGAGATGCGCGAGGCGCTGCCGTTGATGGCCTGCTCCACCTCGAAGGAGCGCAGGGCGAGGCCTTTGCCTACCAGATAGGTCTCGCGCATCGACGATTCCTTGGAAAAGCCCATGACCTTCATGCGCACACTGCCGTCACCCTCGATCCGGTAGCCATCGGGGGCCTCGGAGATCACCTGGCGATAGAAACCGACCCGCTCGTTGTCCACATAGATCCCGAACCAGCGTTCCGAAAGCGGCGGTTTGTCCAGTTTTTTGAACGGGGCGGCCGCGGCAGGGAATACGGCGGTCAGGGTGAAGGCCAGGGCAATGAGTACACGGAGGGCTATTTTCATGAATGCTCCTTTTTTCGAGAAGGGGTGGGGCAGATGGTGCTGTTGGGGCTGCCGATGCTGCGCCACGGGTGATGGCTGCATGTTCGCCGCAGGGAATGCAGGAAAGACGGAAGAAATTGGCATTCGGTTACAGCAGATCGGCGGGTCGTTCAAAAAAGTGGATACTTTTCCGCATTCCGGCGTTGTGCCCCGCGGCCGGCGTATGTCTGGCCGCCCGGATGCTATTCGGTAAAAAAGGGTGTTTTCTCCGCTTCCGGATGTGGCTCGGCACGCTTCAGCCGGCACTGATTCGTCGCGGTGTCGTTATCGCTGCTCTTTTCGGTCCCGGCTTGGCGCACCAACGACGATGCGTAGGCCAGCAGGTCGTCCCTGCCCGTGGCGGTCAATCTGCGGTATTCGGCAATCAGCCGTTGTTCGTCGATGGTCAGATCCATGTCCCGCTCTCCTTCTTGATCGTGTAGGGTCTGCTGCCCGGGTGCCGCAGTGGTTGGTGTGCCCTGCCGGTGACCTGAGCGCACTGGACACGAATAAAGCCTGTTCAGAGGGTGTTGGTGAGGTATTCCACCCGGTTTCTGCCGTTGGCCTTGGCCCGGTAGAGGGCGTCGTCGGCCATCTTGATGAAGTTGTCGACCGTTGCGCCTTCGGGGGTCGGCAGCGTGGCGATCCCCATGCTGACGGTGATCGCCAGGGAAGAGAGCGCCCCGTTGAACTTTGTCCCCTGGACCGCCTGGCGAACCCGCTCGGCAACGAACAGGGCCTCCTTGAGCATGGCGTCCGGCAGGAGGGCGACGAACTCCTCGCCGCCGTAGCGTGCGGCGATGTCGTAGCTGCGGAGCTCTTTCTGGAGTTGGAGCGCCACCTTGTTCAGTACGATATCGCCCTGCAGGTGGCCGTAGGTGTCGTTGACCTTTTTGAAGTGGTCGATGTCGAGGATGATCAGGGAGAGATTGCCACCCTTGCGGAGGCTGCGCTGGAACTCCTTCTCAAGGGCTTCCATCAGGTAGCGGCGGTTGAAGAGACCGGTCAGGTGGTCGGTGTTGGACAGTTCCAGGAGGAGCTCGTTGGTCCGTTTGAGGTCGTCCTGCAGGTGCTTGATCTTGAGATGGACCTTGACCCGCGCCACCAGTTCCTCGGGGTCGAAAGGCTTGGTGATGTAGTCGCTGGCACCCTGTTCGAGCCCCTTGAGCTTCAATTCACGATCGTTCATCCCGGTCAGGATGATGACCGGCACATCCTGCAGGTCGGGGCGCGCCTTGATCATATTCAAGAATTTGAAACCATCGATGCGGGGCATCTCCAGGTCGCAGAGAATGACATCCACCGGGGACGAGAGCAGCTTTTTGAAGCCCTCCAAGCCATCGTCCGCCTCGTGGTAGCGGGAGAACAGCTCATACGACTCCAGCGTGTGGATGATCCGTTCGCGAACGGTATCCGAATCGTCTATGATCAAAACGCTGTTGGACATGCGGGTATATTTACTCCAATTTACCATCAAACACAATTTCTAAAAACTGGGCCAGAATGGCCGCGGTCAAGCCCCAGATGTCGTCCCCGCGAAAGTCGTAGTGGCGCAGCATGAGGGACTCCCCCTGCCACTGGCGCGGCTCCATGCGCAGGACCGTAGGGTCGAGGAAATGGGCAACCGGCGCTTCGATGAGGCGGTCGATCTCGTCCGGATTGATGGCGTAGGGGTAGTCTCCCGGGATGACCCCCACGAGAGGGGTAACCAAATAGTGGTGGATGGAGTAGAAATCGTCCAAGGCCCCCAGGATCTCCACGTGGGAGGGATGGATGCCGACCTCCTCCCAGGTTTCGCGCAGGGCGCCCTGCTCCGGCTCCTCCTCCGGGTTGAGGGCGCCGCCGGGAAAGGAGATCTCCCCGCCGTGGTGCAACAGATGGCCGGTCCGTTTGGTGAAGAGCAGGTGGTAGTCGTTGTTGCGCAGGAAGAGCGGCAGCAGCACCGCGGCGGGTACCGGTCCCGCCTCCATGGTCCTGCGGCTGCGAGCCGCCAGGGTTGCGCGGACGCGCTCCGGCAGGTTCAGAGCAGCGTCTCCCTGGCCAGGCGCTTCATCTCAGCGATGGTGGCGGCGTAGTCCGGGCTGCCGAACACGGCGCTGCCGGCCACGAAGACATCCGCGCCGGCATGGGCGATGCGGGCGATATTGGAGGTCTTGACGCCGCCGTCCACCTCCAACTCCGCCTCGCCGCCGCGCCGGTCGAGCATGGCGCGCAGGGCCTGAATCTTGGGCAGGCACGCCTCGATGAAGCTCTGGCCGCCGAAGCCGGGGTTGACGGTCATCAACAACACCAGGTCCAGGTCGCCAAGCACGTACTCCAGGGCGTTGAGGGGTGTAGCCGGGTTGAGGGATACACCGGCCCTCTTGCCCAGGGACCGGATCAACTGCACGGTGCGGTGCAGGTGGTGGACCGCCTCGGCGTGCACCACGATGATGTCGGCACCGGCGGCGGCAAAGTCCGGGATGTAGCGGTCGGGGTTTTCGATCATCAGGTGCACGTCCAGCGGCAGGCTGGTCACCCGGCGGGCCGCCTCCACGATCAACGGGCCGATGGTGATGTTGGGGACAAAGTGGCCGTCCATGACGTCGATATGGATGTAATCGGCGCCGGCGGCCTCCAGGGCGCGGATTTCATCGCCGAGACGGGAAAAGTCGGCCGAGAGGATCGAAGGGGCGATTTTTTTCATGTGTTTGAGACCTCAGAAATATTTTGCCGTGGCAGATTGCATTTCAATGGTTATAACTTGCGCAGCCGTGCCGCGAAGAAACCGTCCATGTTGTGGCGGTGGGGCCAGGCGCGGAACATCCCCTCGGCCGTGAACAGCTCCCGATGGTCCGGGAAAAGTCCGTTCAGGTCTTCTAGCACATAATCGGGGTGGCGCGAAAGGAAATCCTGCACCACCTGTTCGTTCTCCTCCCGGGAGGTGGAACAGGTGGAATAGACGAGAATACCGCCGTTTTTCACCATGGTCGCGGCATTGGCGCACATGGCTTTCTGGGCGGCGGCCAGGCGCTGAATATCGTCCGGCGTGAGCCGCCACTTTGCCTCGGGATTGCGGCGGATGACCCCCAGGCCGGAACAGGGAGCGTCCAGGAGAACCCGGTCGAAGCCCCCGGTGGGAAAGGTCTCGGGGCGGTGCAGGTCAACGGTGGCGACGGCGAGGCAGTCGATGCCGAGCCGCTGGGCCGCCTCCCGGATCACCGGAAGCTTGGTACGGGAGATGTCCGTGGCCAGCAGTTCACCGCGGTTTGCCAGCAACTGCGCCAGGTGGGTCGCCTTGCCGCCCGGCGCGGCGCAGCAGTCCAGCACCCGCTCCCCCGGCTGCGGGGCCAGGAACAGGGCGACCATCTGGGATGCTTCGTCCTGCACGCAGAACAGGCCCTCCCGGTAGCCGGGCAGGGTGGGGATCTGGTGCCGCCCCTCCACCTGGATGCCGTGGGGGGAGTGGCAACAGGGGACGGCGGACACGCCGCTCTCGGTGAAAAGGCGCAGCAACTCGTCCCGTGTCGTCCGCAGGGTGTTGGCGCGCAGGGTCAGGGGCGGTTGCCGGGACGACGCCTCGGCCAGGGCCTCCGCTTCCGGGAAGTCGAGCTGGCCCAGCCACTGGGCCACGAGCCATTCCGGCTGGGAGTGACGGGCGGCGATGGAGGCGGCCGGGTTGGCGGCGGGATCGGGAAAGGTGAGGCCGTCCTTGCGGCGCAGGTAATTGCGCAGCACGGCGTTGATCAGGCCGCCGGCGCGGGGCACCGTCTCCCTGGCCAGGTTGACCGACTCGTTGACGGCGGCTGATTCGGGAATCCGGTCCAGGTAGGCCAGTTGGTACAGCCCCAGGCGCAGGATCGTCAGGGCCTGGGGCTGGAGCGTATCAAGGGGTTTGTCCACGAGTTGCGCCAGGATGTGGTCGAGGCTGCCCCGGCGGCGGAGTACGCCGAAGACCAGTTCCGGGAACAGTCCCCGGTCCGGGCCGATCAGGTGTCCCTTCTCCAGTTCGTGGTCGATGAGCCGGTCGGCGAAGCCCCCCTCCTTGGCAATGCGGAGCAGGACCTGGCAGGCGGCTTGGCGGGGGTTGGCGGTGCTGGGGGCCAAGGCGCTCAATAGCTGTGCGTCCGCGACATGTCCTGCAGGCGCGCCACCCGCTCAGGGATGGGGGGATGGGTGGAGAAGAGGGTCGTCAGGCCGCCGCCGGTCAGGGGGTTGACGATGAACATGTGGGCCGTGGCCGTATTGGCCTCCATGGGGATGCGCTGGTTGGCCATCTCCAGTTTTTGCAAGGCGTTGGCCAGGGAGAGCGGATTGCCGGAGATGCTGGCCCCGCCGGCATCGGCGCCGAATTCCCGCGACCGGGAGATGGCCATCTGCACCAGCATGGCGGCGATGGGGGCCAGGATGGCCATGAGGATCATGCCGAAGACGCCGCCGCCCCCCTCGTCGTCGTCGCGCCGGCCGCCGCCGAAGATGGCGGCCCATTGGGCCATGTGGGCCAGGTAGGTGATCGCCCCGGCAAAGGTGGCGGCAATGGTGGAGATGAGGATGTCCCTGTTCTTGACGTGGGCCAGTTCATGGGCCATGACCCCGGCCAGTTCATCGTCCCCCAGGATGCGCATGATGCCGGTGGTTGCAGCCACGGCGGCGTGCTCCGGATTACGGCCGGTGGCAAAGGCGTTGGGGGTTTCGGAATCGATCAGGTACACCTTGGGCATGGGCAGGTTGGCCCGCTGGGCCAGGCGGCGCACGATCCCGTAAAAGCGCGGGTCACCCGCCTCCTCGATCTGGCGGGCGCCGTACATGGAGAGGACTACCTTGTCCGAGAACCAGTAGGAAAAGAAGTTCATGCCGGCGGCCAGCAGAAAGGCCATGGTCATGCCCCCCCTGCCACCAATGGCGGCCCCGATGGTCACCAGGAGGACGGTCAGGAGTCCCATGAGCAGTGTTGTCTTCAGCATATTCATCAGAGTACCTCGCAACGTTCAAAATAAGCAGAACAGATCTGTCCCCATCATCATAAACATTGCCGCCGAAAAGCGCAAGGGGAGGGCGGGCGTTGAGGGCCTAACCGGCTAAATAAACTTGACAAGTGGGTCGTGGCGATGCTATTTAACTCGATCACATTTTGAGACTATTGGAGGAAACAATGGAACGTACATTCGCCATCATCAAGCCGGACGCCGTCGAGCGCAAGCTGGCCGGAAAGATTCTGGACAGGATCGAGGCCAACGGCTTCGCCATTCGCGGCATGAAGAAGATCAAGATGACCAGGGAGCAGGCCGAAGGTTTCTACTACGTGCACAAAGAACGCCCCTTCTTCAACGACCTGTGCGCCTTCATGTCCCGCAGCCCGGTGATCGTGCTCTGCCTGGAGAAGGACAACGCCATCGCCGATTGGCGCACCCTGATGGGCGCCACCAACCCGGCCAACGCCGAGGCGGGCACCATCCGCAAGGATTTCGCCATCAACATCGAGGAAAACTCGGCCCACGGTTCCGATGCCCCCGAAACGGCCGCCTTCGAGATCCCCTACTTTTTCAACGCATTCGAGCTGGTGTAATACCTTTTTTCTGAGATCGACCGGAAAAGGCCCTTCGTTTGGAGGGCCTTTTCTTTTTGTGAATCGTGAATGGTGAATAAAAACACAGACCTTCACGATTCACCATTCACGCCTCTCCCCGACGATCCGCCGCGCCTCGGCCAGCGGGTCGCCCGCCCCGTCCACCCAGTGGATGGTCACCCCGTTCTTCTCCATCCTGCGGAACCAGGTTTCCTGGCGCTTGGCAAAGTCGTGGATGGCGCTGTTCAGTTTCTGGAACAGGTCGTTTCGCGTCAGTTCTCCTCGCAGAAAGGCGCCCACGAAGCGGTATTCCAACCCGTAGTAGCTGAGCCGCTCCCAGGTGATCCCCTGGTTGTGGAGTCCTTGCACCTCCTCGATCATGCCGTTGTCCAGCCTCTGTCGCAGGCGTTCCGTAATCCTTCGCCGCAATTCGGACCGCTCCCAGCGGATGCCGATCACCAGGGGGCGGACAGGGGGAAACGGCTCCGTTTCGGTTGGCCGGTTCTGCTCGTGGCGGGCGATCTCGATGGCGCGGATGGTGCGCTGCCGGTCCGCCAGGTCGGTGCTGTTGTGCTGCTCCGGCCGCAGTTCCCGCAGCATGGCCGCCAGTTCGGCATCGCTTCTGGTGCCCAGTTCCGTTCGCAGAGCCGGGTCCTCGGGCACCTCCACCAACCGGTAGCCGCGCAGGGCCGCGTCCAGGTACATGCCGGTGCCGCCGCACAAAAGCGGCAGGCGGCCGCGGGCCGTGATCGACTCGAACGCCTCGATAAAGAGGCGCTGGAAGGCGAAGACGCTGAACTCCTCGCCGGCATCCAGGATGTCGATCAGGTGGCAGGGGATCGCGCCGTACTCGTGCAGGTCCTTGCCGGAGCCGATATCCATGCCGCGGAATACCTGGCGCGAATCGGCCGAGATGATCTCGCCATTCATTTCCCCCGCCAGGGCCACGGCCAGGCGGGTCTTGCCCGAGGCGGTGGGGCCGAGGATGGTGAGGAGGTTGAAGGGAGGTTGTTGAAAAACAGCCATCAGGCCTTCATCCTCGAACGCCCTTTCGTGCGGCGTAGCGCTGCTACGCCTCCTCGGGGCATTCTGCGGGTGCGACGATCCGGCTATTTTTGAACAACCTGGGTTTTTCGAAAGGTTGCCGGGAAAAGGGGCGTCAGTCATTGGGTGGGTCCTCCCCGTGCAGCCCGGCGAATACCGTTGCGGCGATGGTGGGGTTCATCCCCGCCACCGCGGCGATCTCCGCCACGCTCGCCTCCTTGAGCCGCTGCATGCTGCCGAACTGCTTGAGCAGGGCGGTGCGCCGCTTGGCGCCGATGCCGGGGATCTGTTCGACGCCCGAGGCGAGCCCCTCCTTGCCGCGCAGGGTACGGTGGTAGCCGATGGCAAAGCGGTGCGCCTCGTCGCGGATGGCCGCCAGGAGCAGCAGCGGAGCCGAGTTCTGGCGCAGCACCACCGGGTTTTTGCGTCCCGGCAGGAAGACCCGCTCGTCGCTCTTGCTGATGGTGGCCGATTCCGCGTCCCGGGCGGTGCGGCTCTTGGCCAGGGATACCAGGTCGAAGCGCCCGGTCAGCCCCAGGCCGGCGACGATCTCCTGGGCCGCGTTCAACTGGCCGATGCCGCCATCCACCACCACCAGGTCCGGGAGCCCCGCCTCTGCCACCTTCTCTTCGCGGAAGCGGCGGGAAAAGACCTCGGCCAGCATGGCGAAATCGTCCTGCCCCAGCACGTCGCGGATGCGGTAGCGGCGGTAATGGGCCTTGTCCGGCCTGGCGTCGGTGAAGGCGACGCCGCTCCCCACGGAGTGGCGTCCCTGGATGGTGGAGATGTCGTAACACTCGATCCGGTGGGGGAGGCGCGCCAGGTGCAGGCGTTGCCGCAACTCCTCCAGCACCGCCTCGGCCGACGCGGCGGCCTCGTCCCGTTCGCGCAGGGCGGCCGCGGCATTCTTGCCGGCCAGTTCCACCAACTCCCGTTTGAGGCCCCGCTGGGGATAGGCGATGGCGACCTTTTTCCCCTTGGTCTCACCCAGCAGTTCGGCCAGCGTCCCGGCCTCCTCGATCGCCAGCGGCAGCAGGATCTCTTCGGGGATGAACGTTTCGCCGCCATAGAACTGGTGCAGGAACGAGGATAAACCCTCGGCATCGTCCAACTCCCAGGTCAGGCTGAACAGGCGACTGCCGCTCAGCAGCCCGCCCCGGATGAACAGGAGCGCCACCTCCAGCCGGGTCCCGTCGCGGAAATACCCCACCACGTCGCTGTCCCCGCCCCCCCGTACGACCACCTTCTGCTTTTCCACGGTGACCTCGATGGAGCGCAACAGGTTGCGCCAGCGGGCCGCCTCCTCGTAACGCAGCGCCTCGGCGGCCTCGGCCATGCGCCGCTTGAATTCCGCCACCAGCTGTTTGCCCTTCCCCTCCAGGAACAGGGCGGCCCCCTCCACGAGGGCGGCATAGTCGGCCACGGAGATCAAGCCGTGGCAGGGGGCGCTGCACTGGCCGATCTGATGATAGAGGCAGGGGCGCTTGCGGGCCATGCAGGTCTTGAGCGGGTAATGGCGCAGCGGAAACATGCGGGTGATCTGGCGCAGCACCTCCCGCGCCGACGAGGCCGATGCATAGGGGCCGAAATAGCGGGCGCCGTCGCGGGGCACCTTGCGCACGATACTGAAGCGGGGGAATTCCTCCCGCGGGTCGAGGCGCAGGGAGAAGTAGGTCTTGTCGTCCTTCAGGTCCAGGTTGTAGCGGGGGTGGTGCTGCTTGATGAGGGTGTTCTCCAGGAGCAGCGCCTCTTTCTCGGTGTCGGTGAGCATCACCTCGATGTCGGCTACCTTGGCCACCAGAAACCTGACGTGGTAGCGACCGTCGCCGGTTGCGCCGAAATAGGTGCGCACCCGTTGGCGCAGGTTGCGGGCCTTGCCGATATAGATGATCACACCCTTCCCGTCGCGCATCAGGTACACGCCGGGCGAGGTGGGCAGCTGCCGTATTTTGTCCTCAAGGCTCATGCGGCAATAGTACCGGCTTATGCCCGGAATGAAAAGCCCCTCGTTTGACGAACTGTATGCATAAATATTATGCATACAGCCTATTAAATAGGCATTTGGTGAGGGGGTGTGTGTAGGCGAGTACAATTATTACAGCATGTTACGATGTGAAACGGCATGGTCGCTATTTTGCATGCGCCACACAGTTTGCCCAACGGCGGGCATATTTCACGAATACCAATGGGGGTAGTCGAGCATGGAGACCATGTCAACGGTGACTGGCTTGAAGAGTAGCGGCGATGTACTTTTTCTGATGTTGGGGGCGGTGATGGTCTTTGCCATGCATGCCGGGTTTGCCTTCCTTGAGGTGGGCTCGGTGCGCAAAAAGAACCAGGTCAACGCCTTTGTCAAGATTCTCACCGACTGGTCGGTTTCCACGATCGTCTATTTCGTGATCGGTTTTCCGATCGCCTACGGCATCTCCTTTCTGAAACCGGCCGAAGAGTTGCTGGGCAAGACCCAGGGGTACGACCTGGTGCATTACTTCTTTTTGCTCTGTTTCGCCGCCTGCATCCCGGCCATCATCTCCGGCGGCATTGCCGAACGGGCCAAGTTCTGGCCCCAGGTCTTCGCCGGCGCGGTCTTCGCCGGGCTTTCCTACCCGCTGTTCGAATCGCTCATCTGGGGCAAAAACAGTTCCCTGCTGCAAGGGATTTTTAAGGGCATCGGCGGTGCCGAGTTCCATGATTACGCCGGATCGGTGGTGGTGCACTCCATCGGGGGCTGGATCGCCCTGCCTGCCGTACTCGTTCTCGGGCCGCGCATGGGGCGTTACATTCAGGGCAAGTCCCATCCGCTGCCGATCAGCAATATTCCCTTTCTGGCTCTGGGCTCCTGGATACTGGCGGTGGGGTGGTTCGGCTTCAACGTCATGAGCGCCGGCAACCTGGAGAAGATCTCCGGCCTGGTGGCGGTCAATTCCCTGATGGCCATGGTGGGCGGCGTGCTGGCGGCCCTGGTGGCGGGCAAAAACGACCCCGGCTTCGTGCACAACGGCGCCCTGGCCGGCCTGATCGCCGTCTGTGCCGGCAGCGACATCATGCACCCCCTGGCTGCCTTTGTGGTGGGATGTGTCGCTTCGGTCATCTTTGTGTACGGTTTTCACTACGAGCAGGAGGTACTGAAGATCGACGACGTCCTGGGGGTCTGGCCGCTGCACGGCGTGATCGGCTCGTGGGGCGGCATCGCCGCCGGCATCTTCGGGCAAAAGGCCTTGGGCGGCATGGGTGGGGTGACCTTTGTCTCCCAGCTTGCCGGCAGCCTTTCGGCCATCGTCTTTGCCCTGGTCAGCGGCTTTGTGGTCTACGGCATCCTCGGCAAGACCGTGGGTATCCGCCTCAGTCAGGAACAGGAGTATGCCGGGGCCGACCTGTCCATCCATAGTATCGGCGCCTACCCGGAGGACCATGTCCGGTGATCGCCGGAACGCGCTCGGCTTTCCCGCACGGGGCCGTCTAACACATGGAAATAACCTTTTCTTTCGTTGACAAGGCCACGGAGAGATGCTATCTAAAAAGCATTTTACCTGACATTTCGCAGCTCTCCGTGCGCCTTAGCGCCGCGTCCTGGCCAAGAAGAGGTTACTTGCCGTGATTTCAATGAAATTTTGCCGCAATATTCTGTTTCGGTTTTTCCTCGTAGTGGCAATAATTTCAACGCTCATTGTCCCTCCCGGATTCTGTCAGGAAACTGAAGACTCCCAGATCTTCATGTCGGGCTTCAACGCCTACCAGCAGAAAAACTACCCCGCCGCCATCAAGAGGATGAACGAGGTGCTGCAAAAGTACCCCGACTCTCCCCTGCGTGACATGGCCATATTCTGGCTCTCCCGCTCCTACTACAAGAACGGCAATCTTCAGGACGCCGCCCGCAACATGTCCCGGTTCGCTAAGGAATATCCCGATAACCCCCTCAGGGCGACCGTGGAGGATGAGCTCCTGGCCTTGACGGCCCGCTATGACAAGGGTGAAACGATAGCGGCCGGCGAGGCGCCTGCAAAACAGGCCCAGGCACCGCAGGTGAAGCCGGTAGTTGCCCCGCCGGTCCGACAGCAGGCCGAGCAGGAACAACCGGCGCAAGTGCAGGCCGCCAAGGCCGAGCTTGCCAAGCAGCAGACTGAAAAGGAACGCATCGCCAAACAGCAGGCGGATCAGGAACGCCAGGCCGCCGAGAAGGCGGAGCAGGAGCGGCTGGCACAAGAGCAGGCCGCCAAGGCCGGGCTTGCCAAGCAGCAGGCAGAACAGGAACGTCTCGCCAAACAGCAGGCGGATCAGGAACGCCAGGCCGCCGAGAAGGTGGAGCAGGAGCGGCTGGCAAAAGAACAGGCTGCCAAGGCCGAGCTTGCCAAGCAGCAGGCAGAACAGCAACGTCTCGCCAAGCTGAAGGCCGAGCAGGAGCGCCTGACCGCCGAGAAGGCGGAGCAGGAGCGGCTGGCAAAAGAGCAGGCTGCCAAGGCCGAGATTGCCAAGCAGCAGGCTGAACAGGAACGTCTCGCCAAGCTGAAGGTCGAACAGGAACGCCTGGTAGCCGAGAAGGCCGAGCAGGAACGTTTGGCCAAGGAACAGGCTGCCAAGGCCGAGCTTGCCAAACAGCAGGCCGGGATGGAACGTCTTGCGAAGCAGAAGGCCGACCAGGAACGCATGGCGATCGAAAAGGCCGAAGAGGAAAAACTGGCGCAGGAAAAGAATGTTCAGGCACAGGCTGTCCAGGAAAAACAGGTAGCCGAACAGGCTGAAATAATGCGCCTTGCCCGTGAAAAGGCCGAGCAGAAACGCCAGGCGATTCTCAAGGCCGAGGAAGAGAGCAAAACCGCCGAGCAGGCTGCCCAGCAGCGTCAGGCGGCGGTACAGGCCGAGCGTGAACGGTTGGCGGTGAAGAAGGCCGGGGAAGAGCGGGCCGCTGCCGAGGCGGGTGCGGCGCAGCAGCAGGCGGCGGCCAGAGCGGAAGAGCAGCGCCAAACCCAGACTCGCCAGGCAGAGGAAAAGGCACGTGCCGAAAAGGCGCTGCTGCGTGAAAAGGCCATAGCCCAGTACAAATCAATCATCGAGACCTATCCCGGCAGCAGCGCGGCCGTCACGGCAGCGGCCAAGCTGAAAGGTTTGGGGGTCGCGGTCGCTCTGCCGCCCCAGGCTGCTGCGGTTGAGCGCCAGGAAAACGCGCAGGTCCTGAAATTTGAAGTGGGGCAGTACGTCGGTTTCGAATTCAACCTCTTGGCCCAACCCAAGGCATACGAGGTAGCTCACCGGGCCAGTATACCGTTCGAGGTCATCAACCGGGGCAACGGCAGCGATTCCTTTGTGCTGGAATCGGCCTTCCCGGCTGAATTCAAGGCCGAGTTCGCCGCAGCCGGCGCCCCCGAAAAGGGTATCAGGGAAACGCCGAAACTGGCTCCGGGCGAGGTGTTCCGGGGTGTGGTGAGTTTCGAGATCCCCGCCGCCAGTATCGACGGCTTGAAGATCACGCATCCCGTCAAGGCAGCCTCTACCCTCATGGCCGAGGCGAGCCAGTCGCGCGAGGTCGCCATGACCGCCTCGGCCCCGCTTCTGCGGGCCGTGCTGAAGGCCGACAAGACGCACCTCCTGCCGGGCGGACAGGTCGTCTACCGTATCGTCGTCCTCAACATCGGGACCATGGCCGCCAAGGACGTCACTCTCAATCTGAACTATCCCCCGCAGCTTGAGCCGCTCGATTATTCCGCCACCGGATTCAAACAGGGGATGAAGTCCGTGATGGTCACCGACGGGCTGCAGATCAAGTCCGGGGAAAGCAGGGAGTTCAGCGTCGCCTTCCGTTTGAAGGACGATTCCCTGGCCGGTCAGGAATTGATCACCCGTGCCGAGTTGGTGAACAACCCGCTCCAGACCACGGCGGTGTTCGTCTCCAATCTGGCCTCCGTCGATCCGCAGCACGGCATCAAGGTCCACACCGCTTCCGAGCGGCTGGTGGTCATCCCGGGCCAGACCACGACGATTCCGTTCGTGGTGGCCAATACCGGCAACGTGAGCGAGAAATACCGGATTACCTCGAATCTGAAGTCGGCCCCGGACATGGTCATCTACCACGACATCAACCGCGACGGCATCCGCCAGGCGAACGAACCGGCCATCACCGAGATCGGCCCGCTGGCGCCCAAGGAAGAGGCCGCCATCATTGTGGAGGTCAAGACCCCGCGGAGCATCGGCGACGGGACGGAAGACAGCGTGCAACTCACCTTCACCCCCGAAGGGGATGCGGCCCGCCCGGCCGTGGCCTCCGCCCGCCTGTTCTACTCGCGTCCGGTGCTGAAGCTGGCTATCGCAGCCCGGGACGGCCGGCTCAAGCCGGGAGAGGTGGCGTCCTTCGACCTGGTCATCACCAATGGCGGCTCCAATCTGGCCCGGATCGTGGAACTCCAGAGCAGCTGGCCCGAGCAGCTTGAACTGGTCGGCGCCGATCCCGCCAACAGTTCCGCCGCTAACGGGAATATCCTCTGGAAGTTCAAGGAACTGGGCGCCGGAGAGAAGAAGGCCATCAAGGTCTCGTTCAGGGTCAAGCACGGCATCGGGGTCGGCACGAATATTCAGGTCAAGAACATCATGACCTATGAAGATCAACTTGGGAACAGGTACTGATATGGCGCGACGCCCCTGGAGAACTGCCGCAGCAGCGCTGATTTTTTCACTTGCCGTCGTACCGGCGTGGGGTGAACAGCAGTACCTCTATACGCCCAAGCCGGTTGGCCCGGAGGAACAGGGGCAGGGAAAGGACGGCATCCTGGTCCGCGAGGTGCCGGTGGAGAAGGGGGATACGCTCTCCGGCATTTCCCGCAGGTTCAGCGGCCATGGTTCCTACTATCCCCAGATACTGCTCTTCAACGATGTGAAAAACCCGAACCTCATCTACGCCGGTTCGACCCTCAGGGTCCCGGTGAGCGCGGGGCAGGCGGCAGCTGCAGAGCCTTCCGGGGCACAGCCGGTCCCCGCGGCCCGGAAAAAGAGCGTCCGGCATGCCGGGAAAAAGGCGCCGCGCGCTGTTCAGCCCCCGTCCGCCGCAGTGCCTGCCAAGCGCAAGCAACAGTCGGCAACCGGCAAGGCCCCTGGCGACCACTCCATGGAGCTTTCCCCCAGCGACCTGAAACGGTTGGACAGCGGCCGGGAGAAGAAGGCTGAGGTACGGAAAAAGGCCGCGCCCGAGGCGCGTAAGCGTGGTGTGGAAGGGCGGCAGAAGGCCAAACAGCCGGTTGGCGAGGAGCGGGTTATCACAAACGCCCCGGCGGCATCTGTCCCGGCGGCAACGGGCGAGGACGCCGGTCAGAAGCTGTTTGCCCAAGCGGTCAAGGCCTACCGCCAGGACGACTTTCGCGGGGCCCTGGAACTGTTCGACCGCTTCCTGGCAAAGAACCCCGACTCACCCCTGGCGGCCGATGCCAGCCTCTACAAGGCGGAGTGTTATCTGAAGCTCTCCAGCCAGTAGCAGCGTCACTCATGGAACAATACAAAACCGCCGTCGGCTCCCTTGCCGGCGGCGGTTTTTTTGATCCCAGCCCAATGTACTAATTCAAACGTATATTACTGCCACGTCATGACGAAGGCGCGCAAGCGGCCCCCACGTTCGTCCCGGTAATAGACCACCTTGAGATTGTCGGCTATGCGGCCGCGCTGGATCTCGTAGCCATCCTTTTTCTCGGTCGCTTCGAGGACAAAGGCAGGTTTCTTAACCACCTGGTGGAGCACCCCCTTCATGAAAGATTCGGGGACCCCCTGCCCGCCCCGGTCGATCACCTGAATGGCCTTGATAGTCTCCTTTTCCCGGAACACCTTGAACTCGGTAACCTGCCCTTTGTAGCGTTCCCAGCCCGGATTGGCGGCACCAAAGGTCTTGTCCGCGCCGTAGCGGGGGATGAAGTCCGGCAACTTGCTGGGGCGCGCGCCTGCCCGGGCCGGGGCGGACTGCTCCTTGGGGCCGCGGTTCCCGGCGATGTCGGACAGGATGGCCTTGTCGCTCAATTGGGGCGTGGCCCCGCCACCCGCCGTGGGAGGCGCGGCGGCAACCGGGGGGGCGGGCGCAGCGGCCGGCTTCGGTACGGCGGCAACCGGGGGCCGTGCAGGGGCGGCCGTTTGGGGGGCCGGCTTCGCCTGCTGCACCGGCGGTTCGGTGATGATCGCGACCTGTTTCTGCTCCTCCGGCTTGCGGTTCTGGATCACCGTAACGACCACGGCGGCGATCAGGACCGGCGCCAGCCAGAGCAGGAAGGAGGAGCGCTTGGAGAGCTTCTTTTCCGGTTCGATGGTCTCCAGCTGTTCCACATCCCATCCGGAGAACTGTTGCCGCACCGGTTCCACGGGCGGCTCCTGCTCCTGCATGCTCTCCACGGCGCTGTCGAAGGAACTGGTAAACTCCGAGTAGACCGTGACCCGTGAGCGGGGGGCATAGGTGATGCCCTGATCCTCCAGTGACGGTTCGGGGGGGGCGGTCAGTGGTGCGGCGATGGCCAGGATGTCCCGAGTGACCGGCGCAACGGCCGGTTCCTGTTCCGGTTCGGCGGCTGCCGGTTCCGGGGGTGGGGGCGGTTGTGCTGCGGCCGTGGTTGAAACGATGTCCTCCACCGTCAGGGCCGCTTCCAGGCTGTTTTGGCCTTTCCGGGCGGGGGTGGCGATCGTGCTTCGGATAGCGTCCAACAGCGCCTTTTCGTCCAGCGAGGTATCGATATGCCCCTGGTAGAGCTTGATGGTTTCGGGGCTGACCTGGGTGGGGGTGCAGAGCAGCACGAAGCGGCTGCGCTTCCTGCCGAGCTGTTTTTTGAGGTGCATCAGCAGGATGTCGGCGGAAAGCCCGGAGAGATGGGTCTGGACAAAGACCATGGCCGGTTTCCTGGCGATCAGCTCCTCGACCCCTTTTTCAAGGCTGGATGCCGTACGCAGCGTGATGCCCTTGTCGTCCGCGAGCCGGTTGAAGATCTTCCTGAGGCGCGGTACATCGGTTATCAGCAGCAGGTCGGTCACGTAGGTTTCCTCCAATAACGGTAAATAGAATCCATTCTACGGCATGAACTATGCGTAATCAACATGATTGTTGGCCGTAGCGCCGCAAATGTGCCTTGCGCCGGACCGGGGTAATCATGTATCGTAGACCCCGGATGGAAACTAACTCGAAAGGTATGCCGATGCTCGATTCACGGATTCTCGGCGAACTCGCCGCCATAGTCGGGGCTGACAACGTCCTGACCGAAAAACAAGATATGCTCTGCTACTCCTACGATGCCACCCAGATGGAGTTCCTTCCTTCTGCCGTTGTCCACCCGGCGAATGCCCAGGAGGTGTCCGCCGTGCTCAAGCTGGCCAACCGCGAAGGCTTCCCGGTGTTCCCCCGCGGCGCCGGCAGCGGGTTCTCGGGCGGTGCGCTTCCCAAGGCGGGCGGTATCGTGCTGGTCACCACCCGCATGAACCGCATCCTGCGCATCGATACCGAAAACCTGATAGCCGAGGTGGAGCCGGGAGTCGTCACGGAACTGTTTCAGCAGGAGGTGGAAAAGCTGGGCCTGTTCTACCCGCCCGACCCGGCCTCCCTCAAGTTCTCCACCCTGGGGGGGAACGTGGCCGAGAACGCCGGCGGACCCCGGGCCGTGAAGTACGGCTGCACCAAGGATTTCGTCATGGGGCTGGAGGTGGTCCTGCCGAGCGGCGCCATCATCCGCACCGGCGGCGAGACCTACAAGGGGGTGGTCGGGTATGATCTGACCAAGCTCCTGTGCGGCAGTGAAGGGACCCTGGGGATCATCACCCGCATCATCTTCAAGCTGCTCCCTTATCCCGACGCCAAGAAGACGATGCTGACCATCTTCGACTCCATCGATGGGGCGGCCAAGGCGGTTTCGGCCATCATCGGCGGCAAGATCATCCCCACCACCCTGGAGTTCATGGATTACGCCACCCTGCAATGCGTCGAGCGCCGTTTCAACCTGGGCATCCCCCCCGAAGGGCGTGCCGTGCTGCTGATCGAAGTGGACGGGGATCGCGATCTGATCGAGAAACAGGCCGGGCAGATCCACGCGATCATCAAGCCGCTGGGGTTGGTCCAGTTCCGCGCCGCCGAGAACGCCGCCGAGTCGGAGCAGCTCTGGAAGGTACGCCGTCTGGTGTCGCCGTCCCTGCGGGACATCAATCCCGACAAGACCAACGAGGACATCGTCGTGCCCCGCAGCAAGGTCCCGGATGTGATCAGGCGGATCGAGGCCATCCAGCAGAAGTACGACGTGCCCATCGTCAATTTCGGCCATGCCGGGGACGGCAACATCCACGTCAACGTCATGATCGACAAGCAGATTCCCGGCATGCCGGAGCGGGCCGAGGGGGCGGTGAAGGAGATCTTCCAGGCCGCCCTGAATCTGGGGGGGACCATGTCGGGTGAGCACGGCGTGGGGCTTTCCAAGGCACCCTATATCGAGCTGGAGCTGTCACCGGACCAGATCGGGGCCATGAAGGCCGTCAAGCACGCCCTCGATCCGAACAACATCCTGAATCCGGGCAAGATGTTTCCCGGGGGGGAGGGGACGCATGCAGCAGGATAGCGGTAAGGGACGCCAGGAGGTCTCGCTCGTCGGGCGGATCCTGTCGCTGGAGACCATGCTGCTCCTCATGGGGGTGGCATCGCTCGTCTACGGCATCGTCAACGGCGTGGAGACCAGCATCCTCTGGGGGGTCGTCATCATCCCCGGCGTTTTCATCCTGATGAAGGTCCGCAAGAAGGATTGGCAAAAACATTGGCAGGATCTGGAGGCGGAGCAGAAGGCCCACGGCGGTCAGAAAAATCCCCCTTCAGACCCGCCTCGGGAGAAGTGATTGATATGAAACATGGAGCAATCGTTCTGGCCTCTGCCTCGCCGCGCCGCACCGAGCTGATGGCCCTGGCAGGCATCGAATTCACGGTGGTTGCGGCGGATATCTGCGAGGATGCGCTGCCCGGCGAGAAACCGTCCGAGCATGTCATCCGCCTGTCGCGGGAGAAGGCCGACGCCGTGGCGCACAAGACTGCCGGACGGTTTTTCATCGGTGCCGACACCGTGGTGGTCCTGGACGACACCATCATGGGGAAACCCGCCGACGATGCCGATGCCTTCCGCATGCTGACCGCCCTGTCCGGCAGGAACCACGAGGTGATTACCGGCTTTACGGTCTTTGACGCGGTGAGCGGCATCCATCTCAGCCGGAGCGTGCATACCGACGTGACCTTCCGCACCATCAGCGAGAAAGAGATCCGGGACTACATCGCCAGCGGCTGCCCCAGGGACAAGGCCGGGGCCTACGCCATCCAGGGGGGGGCCGTGCATTTCGTCCGCTCCATCAGCGGGTCGTACACCAATGTGGTCGGTCTGCCCATGGCGGAGCTGTACGAGGTGCTGCAGACGGTCGAGGCGCTCCCCTGACGCCCGCCCCGGCAGAACACCATCAAGAACGGGAAAAACCACAATGTCCATTGCAGAACGCCTCAATCAGATACGGTCGCGGATCACGGATGCGGCCGTCAAGGCCGGCCGTGACCCGCAGACGGTGCGCCTGGTGGCGGTCTCCAAGACCCGCCCCCCGGAGGACCTTTTGGCCGCTTACCGGGCCGGGCAGGTCGTCTTCGGCGAGAACTACGTCCAGGAACTGACCGCCAAGACGGCCGCGATAACGGAACCCTTGGAATGGCACTTCATCGGCCATCTCCAGAGCAACAAGGCCAAATACCTAGCCGGGCTGGTGACGCTCATCCACTCGGTCGACCGCCTCTCCCTGGCCGAGGAGATCAGCCGCCAGTGGGGCCGGTTGGGGCGCTCGTGCGACGTGCTGGTGCAGGTGAACATCGCCGGCGAGGCCACGAAGTCGGGAACGACCGAGGCCGGGGCGCTCCACCTGGTGCGTGCCATCGCCCAACTCCCCAACGTTAGGGTGCGGGGCTTGATGACCATGCCCCCCCTCTTCGACGACCCCGAGGGAGCTCGCCCCTATTTCGCGGAGCTGAAGCGGTTGTCGGAACTGATCGCCGCCGCAGCCATTCCGGGGGTGGAGATGGCGGAGCTTTCCATGGGCATGTCCGGCGACTTCGAGGCCGCCATCCAGGAAGGGGCGACCCTGGTGCGGGTCGGCACCGCCATCTTCGGTAAACGCTGATGCCCGCCCCGGCGCCCCGAACCGTCTCGGCGAAATCCCTGCGGATCGTCCTTCTGTCGTTGGCGGCGCTCCTCCTCGCCAGCCTTACCCTTACCCCGCTTTTTTCCTCCTTTGAACTGAAATCCTACGACCTGTTGTCGCGCCTGCTCAACCCTGACCGGGGAGGCTCCGATATCGTCATCGTCCAGGTGGACCAGCCGAGCCTGGACGCCCTGGCCGCCGAGGGGGTCACCTGGCCCTGGCCGCGCCAGGTCTACGCCCCGGTCTTCGAACGGCTCGCCCAGGCCGATGCGGTCTTCGTGGATATCCTGTTCACCGAGCCCTCCTCCTACGGCGAGGAGGACGACCAACTCCTGGCTGCCGCCGTGGCCAGGGCCGGCAACGTCATCCTCCCGGTCTTCGCCACCGCCAACCGGCGGGAAAACGACGCTGCGGGACAGGCGTTCCTCGACCGCATGACCGTCAACGGGGTGCCGGCCCCGGCCCCGGCCCTGCCGTCGGCCATCACCCCCATCGCACCCCTGGCCCGTGGCGCCCACGGCGGCGGCAACGTCATGATCAAGCCGGACCGGGACGGCGTCTACCGCCGCCTGCCGCTCCTGTTCCAGGCCGCCGGCCGCACCCTGCCGCATTTCGTGCTGGGGCATCTTCTGGAACGTCGGGTGGTCTCCGTGCGCGAGGGCCGGCTGGTGCGCGGCACTGCACCGCTCCCCCTGGATGGGGGTGCCCTGCTGCCCCGTTTCCCCCGCGGCCCGCAACCGTACCGGGCCGTATCGATCCAGGAGCTGATCCGGGACGATGGCCGGAGCGCCTATCCGGCCTCATGGTTCAAGGGGAAAAAGGTCTTTCTCGGGCTGACCGCTGCCGGCCTCTATGACTTGAAGCCCACGGCCGTATCGGCGGTAACCTCCGGCGTGCAGGTCCACGCCGCCACCCTGGACGCCCTGCTGCACGGCGCGTTTCTCCAGCGGGTGCCGGACGCCCTCTCCATCGTCTTCATGGCCGCCATCGCGGCGGCGGCCTGCGCCTTCATCCTGACCCACACCTCCATCGCCGCGAACCTGGCATTGCTGGCCGGCCTGCTGCTGGCCTCCCTGGGGGTGCCGGCGCTCCTGTTCAGCCAGGGGTTCTACCTGCCGCTCATCCCTCCCCTGGCCGCCCTGGCGGTTGCCTTTGCCGCCGCCTCCACCTACAGCTATGCCACCGAGGGGCGGGAGCGCCGCTTCGTGCGGCGCGCCTTCTCCCAGTACATGGACGAGACCGTCGTGGCCCACCTGCTGAAGCATCCCGACCTGATCAAGCCGGGTGGGCAACGCCGGCGGGTGACGGTCTTCTTTGCCGATATCGCCGGTTTTACCACTATTGCTGAACAGTTTCCGCCGGAGGAGACGGCCCTCATGCTGCACGATGTGCTGAACGCGGTGAGCGAAGAGGTCATCGGCCACGAGGGGGTGATCGACAAGTATATCGGCGACTGCGTGATGGCCTTCTGGGGGGCGCCCCTGGCCCGGCCGGATGTGGGACGTAACGCCTGCCGCGCGGCCCTGGCCGCCCAGACCGCCCTGGAACGGGTCAACGCCTCATTCAAAAACCGCGGGTTGGGGACGATCTCCCTGCGCATCGGGCTCCATACGGGCGACGCCATCGTGGGCAACCTGGGGAGCGACCGGCTCTTCGACTACACCGTGGTGGGGGATACGGTCAACCTGGCTTCCCGGCTGGAGTCGGCCAACAAATTCTTTGCCACGCGCATCATGCTCAGCGAAGCCACCCTGCGGGAGGCCGGGGATGGCTTCCTGGCGCGGGAACTGGGGCTGATCGCCGTCAAGGGGAAGGAGTTGCCGGTGCGCATCCATGAACTGCTGGCGGAACGGGACGGCGCTCCGGTAGAACTGGCGGCGTGGGTGGCATTGTACGGCCGGGCGGTTGACGCCTTTCACCACCGGGAGTGGCAGGCCGCCGCAGCGCTGTTCGAGGAGGCCCTCTCTCAACGGCCCCAGGACGGCCCGGCCCTCTTTTACCTGGACTGGTGCCGGCGCTGCCTTGAAACTCCCCCATTGACTGATGACTGGAATGTGATACATATGAAAGAGAAATGAGACCATTAGCCCGTTACATACTGCTGATCTGCCTGCTTTGGACCGTGGATGCCGCCGCCGAGACGGTGAGCGTGGTCACCCGGGACAACGCCATCCGTTCCGAGAGTCGTTTCTTCGCCCCGGTCAGGGCCAAGGTGCGTTACGGCGACCGCTTGACCGTTACGGGCCGCAAAGGGGATTGGTACCAGGTGAGTGCCAAGGGGGTGAACGGCTGGGTCCACAAGAGCGCCGTGGAGTCCCGCTCCTACTCGGTATCCGGCCGGGGGCGCTCCGCGGGCGGGGTGTCCGCCGACGAGGTCTCCCTGGCCGGCAAGGGGTTCAATCCCCAGGTCGAGGCGGGGTATCGCAACGCCAACAAAAAGCTGAACTACGGGACGGTGGACGAGATCGAGCGCCTCGCCGTGGGCGAGAAGAGCCTGGAGACGTTCATCCAGCAGGGAGGATTGCTCCAGCCATGATGTTCCCGTCGCCATCGGCCGCCCGCCGTATGATCTGCCTCCTGCTGGCCTGCCTTTCCCTGGCCGGCTGCCGGCTGGAGGATCTCACCCCCCAGCAGATCGGCATGATCGCCTCGTCGGTGCAGACCATCGGCAAGGCGTCGCGCCCCGTCTCCGACGAAGAGGAATACTACATCGGCCGGGCCGTGGCGGCCCAACTCACCGCCACCTATCCCCTCTACCGCAACAAGCGCCTCACTGAGTACCTGAACCTTGTGGGGCAGACGCTGGCGCTCCACACCGAACAACCGACAACCTTCGGCGGCTACCATTTTGCCGTTCTGGACACCCCGGAGATCAACGCCTTCGCCTGTCCCGGCGGCACCGTCCTGATCACCCGTGGGATGGTCGCCTCGGTGAAGAACGAGGATGAACTGGCCGCCGTACTGGCCCACGAATTGGGTCATGTCATCCATCGCGACGGCATTGCGGCCATCCAGTCCTCCCGCTGGAGCCAGGCGCTGCTGATCATCGGCAGCCAGGCGGCCCGGGAGTTCAGTTCCAAGGATACCGCGCAACTGGTCTCCCTGTTCCAGGGCTCCATCGACGATGTGGTCAAGACCCTCGTGGTGAACGGCTACGGCCGGGATCAGGAGAAAAAGGCCGACCTGGCCGCCCTCGGGTATCTTGTCGCCGCCGGCTACGACCCCCAGGGGCTGGTGGGGTATCTGGATCGGCTTCAGGAGGCGGGCAGAGGGTCGAAGGGGGGCATCCTGGCCACCCATCCCGGAACCGACGAGCGCCTCGAAAATGTGCGCGAGGCGGGCGTCCCTTCCGTGGACCGTTCCGGGTTTCCCCGGCGCAGCAAACGTTTTGCGGAAATGGTCCCCTGACGGCCACATGAATACACCACAATAAACAAAGGCCCTTGGGAGTATCCCTCCAGGGCCTTTGTTGTGTACATGAGCCGGCTTTTGTCTTACCGTTCGGGCGCCACCTGCATAAAAGCGCTCAACTCCGGCCGGTCCAGGTCTTCCAGGTATTTGAGCACGAAGCGTTGTGCCGATTCCGCAGCCCGCGGGATATCCCAGGCGCTCATATCCCGGTCGACCACCAGATTGCTGATGCCGCGGATCTCCAGGCAGTCCACGCCCGATCGCAGGCATATCTGGGCCACGGCCGCCCCCTCCATGCTTTCGGCAATGGCGTTGAAGTGCCGCGCCAAGGTCTCGCCGCGCTGACGCGTCCCGCTACAGGTGGAAACGGTCACGAACCGCCCCCGCATCAGGAACACTCCATAATAATCGGCAAGCTGCATGGCCTTTTCGGCGGCGTGCTTGGACAGGGGGATTTCATTGTGATAGGCCCGCTTGCCCTGCATGAAGGATGGTAACTCCATGAAGCGCAGATCCCTCCACCCGCCGGTCGTCAGGACCCCCTCATCCCCCAGAATTTCGTTGCTGGCAACGGCGAGGTGGCCGATGGAAAGCCCGCTCCCGGGATAGGCGCCCGCGCAGCCGGTATTGATCACCAGGTGAGGCCGGCAGCGTTCGATCAGGGTAGCCGTGGCGGCAGCGGCGTTGATCTTGCCGACGCCACCCGCGCAGAGTAGTACGGGGAGCGTACCGATGGTCCCCTCGGCATACTCGAAAGCGGTTGCTGTCTGTCGGACTGCGTTGGTCAGGGCGTGTTCCAGCAGGGCCATTTCCTGCGGCACTGCCGTCATGATGAGAATCGGTTGCATATCTATGGGAGTAGCCTTTCTCTGTTTACTGGTCTATCGCTTTTCAAGCCATTTGCTCAGGACCGTTTCCAGGTCCTGGACCAGCACCGGTTTTGAGAGGTAATCGTTCATGCCCGCTTCGATGCACTTATCCCGTTCGCCGGCCATGGCGTTGGCCGTCAGGGCGATCACCGGCGTTGCATGATCGAGGACGTGGGATGCGGGGTCACGGATGACGGCGGTGGCGTCGTAGCCGTTCATTTCCGGCATCTGGCAGTCCATCAACACCAAGTCGTAGGAGGTGCTTTCCAGGGCCTTGATCGCGTCGCGGCCGTTGGCCACGGCGTCGGCCTCGTAGCCCAGCTTGTTGAGCATCATCCTGATCACCCGCCGGTTGGTCGTATGGTCCTCGGCCAGCAGGATGCGGGCGCGTTGGGGGGCGTCGGCGTCACGGTTGAAGAAGACGGTCCGGTTTTCGCCTTCCTGATTCTTCATTGGCTTCTGCTCCTGTTTCTCGAACGGCAGGACGATGCGGAAGATTGAGCCCGAGCCCACAGCGCTTACCACATTGATGGAGCCGCCCATGAGTTCGGCCAGTTGGTTGCTGATGGCCAGTCCCAGTCCCGTGCCGCTGTATTTGCGCGTGCTTGAGCCGTCGACCTGGACGAAGGGGGTGAAGATGCGGCCCAGGTACTCCTGGGGGATGCCGATGCCGGTATCGGTTACGGCAAGCTGGAGCGTCACCAGCCCCCCCTCCTCCGCCTCGCGGGATACGTGGACCGCCACACCACCCTGCCGGGTGAATTTGATAGCGTTGCCCACGATGTTCCTGATGATCTGGGCCAAGCGGCCCGGATCGCCCTTGAGGTGCAGCGGCACATCCGGTTCCACCTCCCAGTCCAACTGCAGCCTCTTTTCCTCGGCCTGCAGTGACAGTATCTGTATGGTGTCCTTGAGGACGGTCTGGAGATTGAAGTCGCGTTTTTCAAACAGGAGTTTTCCTGCCTCGATGCGGGCGAAGTCGAGAAGTTCATCGATGAGGTCCAGCAGATCCTTGCTGCTTTTGAGGGCGATCCCGGCGTATTCGAGCTGCTCGGGGGTCAGATCCGTATCCATCAGAAGCCCGCTCATGCCGATGATACCGTTCAAGGGCGTGCGGAGTTCGTGGCTCATGTTGGCCAGAAACTGGCTCTTGGCGGCATTGGCCGCATCGGCTGCGTCCTTGGCCGAGATCAGGGCCTGTTCCGTCTCTTTCCGTTCGGTAATGTCCTGAAAAAAACCGATGTAGCGGTCGTGGCCGAGCTTGACGGCCTGGAGGGAGACCCAGAGCAAGCCCCCGTCTTTCCGCACCAGGAGCGACTCCCGGCTGGCAGAACCCACTTCCTTCAGCCGCTCGAAATTTTGCCGTCCCGTTTCCCGGTATTCGGGGGGCAGCACATCCGCGATGGACATGTCGAGCAGTTCGGCTTCGGCATACCCCAGCATCGCGGCCCCGGTGCGGTTTGTTTCGACGTACCGTCCCAAATGGTCGACAACGAATGCGCCGATGGGCGCAAACTCGATATACGAACGGAACTTGGCCTCGCTTTCCCGCAGGGAGTCAATCATTTTTCGCCGTTCGGTAATATCGAACATCTGCCCTCGCAGGATCGGCGGCTGGCCCTCCTCGGCAATCACCGAGACGGCATTGCGCAGCCACAGGGTGCCGCCGCCGGCATCGATCATACGGAATTCGAACTGTCGTGATGCGCCGTCGTACCCCATTCCGCGGCAGATATTCAGCACCCAGCCGCGATCCTCCGGGTGGATGCGGTCATGGCAGAAGTCCGGATCGGACAGCCAGGCCGACACCGGGTAGCCCAGCAGCCGTTCGGCCTGGGCGCTGACAAACGTGAAACGGAGGGTATCCGCGGTCGCCTCCCAGACGATCCCCTCGATCGTATCCACCAGTTTCTGGTAGCGTTCCCGGGAGCGGAGCGCCTCCCGTTCCGCTGTCAGGTGATGTTCCCACAATTCGCGGCCGTAGATATAGCCGAAGACCGGGATGCCGAACATGTGCAGGCCGTGGCGGATCGACCCGAGAACGGTGATGGCGCTTTCGGATGAGATGCCGTATGCCAGGCCCAGGGCGTCATCCAGAAAAAAAACGCCGAAGGCGACCAGGAGCGCCGTTCGGCGCCATCCCGATACACGCCAGAGGAAGACGAGGGCGGCAGCCAGCACCATGGCCCCGGCGAGGTGGAATGTTACGCCATATCCGCTGGCATGGAAGTTCGCCTCTGGAAGGCTGCCGCTGAAGGATGCCCAGCCCCGGAAGGTTGCCAGATAGGCGGCAAGCAGACAGGCCACCCCTCCTTTGAGGTAGCGCCCCGCCAGGCGGGCGTCGAGCAGGCTGTCCAGATAGGCGGAGGCGATCCATACCAGGGAAACACCGGTCAAAAGCTGTTCCACCGGTTTGGTGAACGGCTGCATGAGCGCGTTTGGAATCGTCTTGCTGAAGGAGAGGGACAGGACGGCGAACATGAAGAGTTCCCGCACCAGACCGAGGGTGAAGCCAATCAGCAGCAGCCTGTTGCGCTGTGGGTCGTGGCGGCGCTGGCGCATGGCCGCCCAGATGAGTAGGCCCCAGAACAGGGCAGCCGTGCCGAGGCGAACGAAATGATCGGGTGCAAAGTCCCCGCCGGTAAACTCGACCAGTATTGCCATCAGATAGTCGGACATAAGGTCGCACTTCCTTTTAGGCGTTGCGCCAAGGCCAGGGTCCGGGGCGCAGTATCCCGCGTCGGCCGCTCCAGAAACGCCTTCAGGTCCTCACGTGTGTCGATATCCCGCCACGGCGGCAGGAGGGCGGTCCCGATCCCGCAGAGCCGGGCCCGTTCCAGGCTGGTTTGCAGAACCTCCGAACTGCTCCAGGCAATCTCCTCGAACAGCCGCTTCTGGAAGCACCGCAGGCCGAGCAGATAATAGCCCCCGTCCTCGGCCGGACCGAAAACCGCCTCGGCTTCCCCCTGCTCCAGGATGGCAAACGCCCGGCGGATGTACTCCGGGGGAAGGTCGGGCGCATCGCTGCCGATGATGCAGCATGTTTCGCAACCGCTCGCCAGGGCCTTTTCAAAGGCGTTGGCCATGCGTTCGCCCAGGTCTCCCCCCTGCTGTTCGAACATCACCGCCTGGGGCAGGGCCGGAACAGAGGGAGCAGATCCGTTTTTCAACGCCCAGAAGATCAGTAGACGAGTGTCGTCCAGGGTGGCGGCGGTGGCCAGCACATCGGCCAGCATGGCTGCATACAGGTCCGTTGCGCTCCGATGGCTGCCCAGATCCTGGGCCAGCCGGGTTTTTACCGTGCCGACGAGCGGTTCCCGGGCAAAGATGATTAGTCCTCTGGTCATGCCCGGCGGTCGAGCTCCACGGCAGCATAGGCCGAATGGTTGTGGATCGACTCGAAGTTTTCCGCCTCCACCGAGAACCAGGTGATGTTTTCCACGGCTGCCAGCCGGGAATAGGCCTCCCGGACCATGTCCTCCACAAAACGCGGATTGTCGTAGGCCTGCTCGGTGACGTACTTCTCGTCCTCCCGCTTGAGCAGGGAGTAGAGCGGACTGCTGCCGCATTGCTCGATCAACTCCACCAGATCCTCGATCCAGATGAACTCCCGGTAGCGCACCCGCACGGTCATGACGCTGCGCTGGTTGTGGGCGCCGGCGCGGGAAAGCTCCTTGCTGCACGGGCAGAGCGAGGTGAGCGGGACCTTGACTACCAGCACGAAATCCAGAATATCGGTCATGGACGCCTTGAACTCGCAGCTGTATTCCATCAGGCTTTTGGCGCCCGAGACCGGCGCCTTTTTTTCGATGAAATAGGGAAACTGGATCTCCACGTGGGCACTGGCGGAGCCGAGCCGGGCCTTCACCTCGTCCAGGATCGGTTCGAGCTTGTCCAGGCCGATATGCTCACGGTGGCGGTTGAGGATCTCCACGAAGCGGCTCATGTGGGTCCCCTTGAAGTGGTGGGGCAGGTCCACGTACATGTTGATCCGCGCCACGGTATGCTGGAGCGAATGGTTCTTGTCCATCACCACGATGGGGTAGGAGATGTCCTTGACGCCGACCTTGGCGATGGGTATCCTGCGGTGGTCGGGACGTTTCTGCATGTCCGGCATGGCCGTCTTGTCCGCGGCCGTTTTCGTTGGTTGTTGCACCATGGGATTGTCCTGTGGATCGGTTGGGATCTGTTCAGTATCCAAGGGGGATACCGTATGAATATCAGGGTTTCCGTCACGGTTTTCGGCCGTGTCCAGGGGGTCGCGTTTCGTCACTACACCAGCCGCCGCGCCGCGGAGTTGGGCGTCAACGGCTGGGTCGGGAATCTGCCGGACGGCTCGGTCGCCGGCGTGTTCGAGGGCGATGAGAGTGGGGTGAATGCCCTGGTCGACTGGTGCCGTCAGGGGCCGCCCGCCGCCTGGGTGGAACGGCTCGACCTGCACCGTGAGACCTGCACCGGCGAATTCACGGGGTTCTCCATCAGGTCGTGACGCTCTCCAGCCCGGCCAGTTCCGTGATCACCCGCCAGATCCCCTCGCGCCCGGCTTTCGATAGGGCCGAGAAGGGGAGCAGATCCTCACGCCTGCGGCCGATGGCCGCAGCGATCACTCCCGCCTGGCGGGCCTGCTCGTTCTTCGAGAGTTTGTCGCATTTCGTCAACACGATGATCGGCGGGATACCATAGGTCTCCAGCCAGCGCAGCATGTCCAGATCCCCGTCCGCGGGGATGCGGCGGATATCCAGGATCAGGACCACCGCCCGCAGGTTCTCGCGTTTGGCCAGATACGTCTCGATCATCGGTTGCCACTGTTTGCGCAACTCGGGCGGCGCCTTGGCGTAGCCATAGCCGGGCAGGTCCACCAGGACCAAGCGGCCGTTAACGTCGAAAAAATTGATCAACTGGGTTCTGCCGGGAGTGGAGCTGGTCCGAACCAGGCTTTTGCGGTTGACCAGCACATTGATCAACGACGACTTGCCCACGTTGGAGCGGCCCACAAAGGCCACCTCGGGCAGGGCCGTCTCCGGGTAGTCCTTCGGTTTTACCGCACTCTTGATGAATTCCGCCTGGTGTACATCCATGTCAACACTCTCCTTGGCCACCGTATTATAGTGCGCCGCGTCATGGCTGTTCAAGCGCTTATTTCTCTGGCGCCGACAATTTGGAATTTATTCGCACCAGCGCCCCCCACTTTACGGAATATCCTCGTCGGGGTTTCAGGCGCAACCCCTTGAAACGCCGGCGTTCGGCCGCAGTTCTTCGTGTAACGCCCCTCCCGCGATGCCATCCACACCCTGGAATTAGTCGGTGGCGTTCGACACGTTTTTGTGATATATGAATACCATTCCGTTGGTGTCCTCTTACATGCTCCTGACCAGGTACCGATGACGGCATCCACTGTGGACATAGCGCTGTTTGCGGCAAAGCTGGGGATGATCTTCTTCGTGATCCTTACCTTGGCCGCCTACTTGGTATTCGCCGAACGGAAGGTCCTGGCCTGGATCCAGGATCGCAAGGGACCCAATCGCGTCGGCCCCTTTGGACTTCTCCAACCCCTCGCAGATCTGATCAAGCTCCTCACCAAAGAAGATTTTTGCCCGGTAGCCGCCGACAAATGGCTATTCTACCTTGCCCCGGCCATGGCTGCCATCCCGGCCATTCTGACCTTTGCCGTCATCCCGTTCGGTGCGCCGGTGACCATTGCCGGCCGCCGGGTGCCGATGCTGGTGGCCGATCTGAACGTCGGGCTGCTGTTTTTCCTGGCGCTCTCCTCCATCGCCGTGTACGGCGTTGCCATCGGCGGCTGGGCCTCCAACTCCAAGTACTCCCTGCTGGGGGGCATCCGCGGCCTGGCCCAGTTGATCTCCTACGAACTGTCCATGGGGCTGTCCCTGGTGCCGGTGGTCATGCTGGCCCGTTCCTTCAGCCTGGCGGACATCGTCGCCGCCCAGGCCCCTATCCCGTTCATCGTCTACCAGCCCATGGCCTTTCTCATCTTTCTTATCAGCATCACGGCGGAGTGCAAGCGCATCCCCTTCGATATCCCCGAGGCCGAGGGGGAGTTGGTGGCCGGCTTCCACACCGAATACTCCGGCATGCGCTTCGGCCTGTTCTTTGTGGGGGAATACATCAATATCATCGTGCTGGGCGGGCTGGCGACGACCTTCTTCCTGGGGGGATGGCACGGTCCCTTTCTGGCGCCGGTGATCTGGTTTTCCCTCAAGACCCTGGCCTTTGCCTTCTTCTTCATCTGGATGCGCGGGACCCTGCCCCGTCTGCGCTACGATCAGCTCATGCACCTGGGGTGGAAGGTGCTGACGCCCCTGGCCCTGGCCAATATCCTGGTCACCGGTTGGTGGCTGGCGTTGCGGGGGGACATGATACCTTTATCACGATGAAACTACGGACATCGCCGTCCGGCATATAAATCAACCACGGGAGGAGTCGAACATGGAAAGTGTGAACGCCAAAGACCGTCACGGCCACACCCCTCTGATCAATGCCGCGAAAGAGGGGCAGAAGGACTTTGTTCAAGACCTGCTGCACCGGGGCGCCGACTTGACCGCCAGCAGCGACAAAGGCAAAACGGCCCTCCACTACGCCGCCGCCAACGGCCACACCGAAATCGTCAAGATGCTGGTCGACAAGGGCGCCGACGTTGACGTGCGCGACCATGAGGGGCATACTCCCCTGATGCTGGCCGCCATCTACGGCTGCAACCTGACGGTGCAGGCCCTGCTGGACGGCGGCGCCGATGCGGGACTCAAGACGCCCACTGGCAATACCGCCAGCCGCTATGCGGACAACAACAGTCACCCCCTGGCCTCGGCGCTGCTCAAGAAGGCCGAGCGGGCCAAACACGGTAACGCATAACCAACCCGCAACTCCCGAGCAGAGACGCCCCGCCGGGGCGTCTCCCGTTTAAGAGGTTGTTGAAAAACAGCCATCTCGCCGCCGTCCTCGAAAGCCCTTTTGTGCGGCGTAGCGCTGCTACGCCTCCGCAAGGCTTTCTGCGGGTGCGACGATCTGACTATTTTTGAACAACCTGAGTTGTTCAAAAACCTGTCAAGGGACCTGGATAAAACCATGCCGATATTCTCCGACATAAAGGCCATCCTGGACGGTTTTCGCATCACCCTGGCGCACATGCTGCGCCGGCCGGTAACCATCCAGTATCCCGAGGAAAAACGCACCCCGTACCCGCGTTGCCGGGCGCGGATCGTGCTGACCCGCGACCCGGACGGCGGCGAGCGCTGCGTGGCCTGCTACCTCTGTTCCGCCGCCTGCCCGGTGGACTGCATCTCCATGCAGGCGGCCGAGCGGGAAGACGGCCGCCGTTATGCCGCATGGTTCCGGATCAATTTCTCCCGTTGCATCTTCTGCGGCCTGTGCGCCGAGGCCTGCCCGACCCTGGCCATCCAGATGACGCCCGATTACGAAATCTGCAAGCGGGATATCATGGACCTGGTCTATGAGAAGGAAGACCTGCTGATCGACGGCTGCGGCAAGGACGATTCCTACAACTTCTACCGCCACGCAGGCATAGCCGTGACCCAGCCCCGGGGCGAGGGGGTGGAGGAAAAGCCGCCGGTGGATGCCAGGTCGTTGATGCCGTAACGGCGGAAAACGAATCTGCCACGGAGCCACAGAGACACGGGGAAAGCAAAGCAGAATACAAAGCGAAAAATGGAGCGTTTTTTGTGTGGTATTCCAAAACGTATTTACGTTTTTTGCCGTTGAATTTACTCTGAGTCTTTGTGGCCCCGTGGCAAAATGAATTGAACTATGGAACAGACTATTTTCTACATACTCGCCGGAGTGGCCGTCATCGGCACGATCCTGGCCATTACCGAGAAACACCCGGTGCATGCCATCCTGTACCTGGTCACCTCCCTGTTCTCCATCGCGGTGATCTTTTACCTGCTCATGGCGCCCCTGGTGGCGGCCTTTGAGGTGATTCTCTACGCCGGGGCCATCATGGTCCTGTTCCTGTTCGTGATCATGATGCTCGACCTGGGGCACCCGGAAAAGGGGATAGCGCCCCGGTGGCGCCAGTGGCTGCCGGCCCTGGCCCTGGCCGGGGTAAGCATCGCCTCCCTGGCGGCCGTCATCGTCTCCCGTCATGGTGCCGCAGCCGCAGCCCCGGCCCCGGCCCTGCCGATCCGCGAGGTGGCGCGGCATCTGTTTCAGGATCACGGCTTGGCGGTGGAACTGGTTTCGTTACAGCTTCTGTTTGCTTTAGTGGGGGCCTTGTATTTGGGGCGGCAAGATTCCCCCTCACCCGGCCTTCGGCCACCCTCTCCCCCGGGGAGAGGGGTTGGAGATGAGGGGAATCCGTCATGATCGTCCCGCTGGAACATATCCTTATCCTGGCCGGCCTGCTCTTCTTCCTGGGCATGGGGGGGCTTCTGGCCTGGCGCGCCAACCTGATCATGATGCTGGTCTGCATCGAGGTCATGCTGAACGCCGTCATGCTGGTCTTCGTGGGGGGCTCGGCCCGCTGGGGGAGTGCGGATGGCCAACTGTTCGCCATCTTCATCATGGCCCTCACCTCGGCCGAGGTCTCCTTGGCCCTGGCCATGGTGGTCTACCTGCACCGGCGGCGCAAGACCGTGGATACGGACCTGTTCAGCGAGATGAAAGGGTAAACGAAAGAACCGATGAACCTCTACCTCGCCCTCATACTCCTGCTGCCGCTCCTGGGAGGCCTCTGCAACGCCCTGCTGGGCCGGCTGTTACCGCGCCGCGTGGGCGTGGTTGTTGCCTGCGGGGTGATCTGGGGGGCGTTCGCCTGCGCCGTGCTGGCCTTTGCGGGCTTCACCGGCCCGGTGCGGGTGGAGTTGGGTTCCTGGCTGGCCGCCTTCACTTTCCAGGCCCCCATTGCCCTGTACCTGGACCAACTCTCCCTTAGCCTGACGTTGATGATCACCTTCGTCTGCGGCCTGATCCACCTCTATTCCGTGGGCTACATGCAGGACGACCCGGCCTGGGCCCGTTATTTCGCCCTGCTGAACATCTTCGTTTTCGCCATGCTGACCTTGGTGCTGGCCGAGAATCTGCCGCTCCTCTACCTGGGGTGGGAGGGGGTCGGCTTCTGCTCCTACGCCCTGATCGGCTTCTGGTACACGGAGGAGAAGAACGCCACGGCCGGACGCAAGGCCTTCATCACCACCCGCATCGGCGATACCGCCTTCGGCATCGCCATCGTCTGGATGTACCAGCTCTCCGGCTCCGTCTCCATCACCCACCTGAACTCCATGGGCGCGCTCATCCCCGCCGCCGTCGTGACGACCCTCGGTCTGCTGCTCCTGGCCGGCGCCGCCGGGAAATCGGCCCAGTTGCCCCTGTCGGTCTGGCTGCCGGACGCCATGGCCGGTCCCACGCCGGTGTCGGCCCAGATCCATGCCGCCACCATGGTCACGGCCGGGGTCTACCTGCTGGCGCGCATGTTCCCCCTGATCGGCTCCTCGGAGACGGTGCGGGCCGCCATCGCCCTGACCGGCGGCATCACCGCCTTCTACGCCGCCACCTGCGCCTGTACCCAACGCGACCTGAAACGCATCCTGGCCTACTCCACCATCAGCCAGATCGGCTACATGGTGCTCGGCGTGGGAGCCGGGGCTCTGACCGGCGCCACCTTTCACCTGCTGACCCACGCCTTCTTCAAGGCGCTCCTGTTCCTGGGGGCGGGGTGCGTCATCACCGCCCTGCACCACCAGCAGGACATCTTCCGCATGGGAGGGCTCAGGACGAAGCTGGCTGCGGTCTACTGGCCGTTTCTGGCCGGGGCACTCTGCCTGGCCGGATTCCCCCTGACCGGCGGTTTTTTCAGCAAGGACGCCATCCTGGGCGGGGTGGCCGCCCAGGGGGGCGCCCTGTACGGCGGTCTGCTCCTCCTTGGCCTCTTTACGGCGCTGTTGACCTCCTTCTACACCTTCCGCATGGTCTTCGTGGTCTTTCATGGCGGGGAAGAAAATTCCCTTCCCCTTGGCGGGGGAGGGTCAGGGAGGGGGGGAAGCAACAACTCAGCCCATAATATACTTCACCCACCCCCCAACCCCCTCCCGTCGAGGGAGGGGGGGCATTCCGCCCTCCCGAAGACAATGACCCTTACCCTCATCCCGCTGGCCCTGTTGGGCTTATGCGGCGGCCTGCTCAATCTGCCCGCCTATCTGGGGTATGAGGGGGGGCTGGACGGTTTTCTCGGCTCGATCCCCGGTTTTGGGGGCGTCGAGCAGGCATCCCACGCCGACGAGATCGCCCTGCAGATCGTCGCCGCCACCCTCAGCCTGGCTGGGCTGGGCCTGGCGTGGTCCCGTTATACCGGCAGCCGCCGGGCCGAAGCCCTGGCCCGCGAGGAGGCAGGCCAGCCGGGTGCCCGGTTCCTCCTGAATGGCTGGTATCTGGACAACCTCTACTGGGCGCTGGTCATCAACCCGTTTAACCATCTGGCGCGTTTTCTCTGGAAACGGTGGGACGAGGCGGGCATCGACGGCACCCTGGATGGATTGGCCCGCCTCACCGCCCGCCTGGGCGGCTTGCCCGCCGCCTGGAGCACCGGCCGGGTGGCCACCTCCTTGTTCGGGCTGGCATCGGGAGTGGCCATTATACTGGTTTACCTCGTTTGGGTGACGCTGTCATGATGGCCGATCCGCATCTACTGACCATACTGGTCTTCTTCCCCCTGGCGGGCTGCCTGCTGATGCTGCCGGTCTGGAAGCGCCCTGCGGCCGCGCGCCCCCTGGCCCTGGGGGTGATGACCGGAGAGTTGTTGCTGGCGCTCTGGCTGTACGCCTCGTGGCACGGGCTGGCGGCCTTGAAATCGCCCCTGCCCGGCTACCTGCTGGCGGAGGACGCCCCGTGGATCGGGGCCTTCGGCATCCGCTATACCCTGGGGCTGGACGGCATCTCGCTCCTCATGGTCATGCTGACCGCCTTCAGTTTCTGTGTGGCCCTGGCGGTGTCGTGGCGGGCCGTCGGCGAGAAGGTCGGCCTCTTCCTGGCGCTGCTCCTGGCCATGGAGACCGGCATCATGGGGGTTTTCCTGGCCCTGGACCTGGCCCTGTTCTACCTGTTCTGGGAGGTGATGCTGATCCCCATGTTCTTCCTGATCGGTATCTGGGGGCATGGCCGGCGCATCTATTCCACGGTCAAGTTCTTCCTCTTCACCATGTTCGGTTCGCTCCTCATGCTTCTGGCGATCATCGCCCTGCACCTGCTCCATGCCCAACAGAGCGGCGTGGCCACCTTCGGGCTGCACCAACTGATTGCAACCCGTTTGCCGGCCGGTACCCAACTCTGGCTGTTCGGCGCCTTTTTCCTGGCATTCGCCATCAAGTTCCCGCTCTTTCCCCTGCACACTTGGCTGCCGGACGCCCATACCGACGCCCCAACCGCGGGGAGCGTGATCCTGGCCGGGCTCCTGCTCAAGACCGGCAGCTACGGCCTGCTCCGCTTCGGCTACCCGCTCTTCCCCCAGGCGGCCCAGACCCTGACGCCGTTGTTCTACACCCTGGCCATCACCGGCATCATCTACGCCTCGCTGGTGGCCTTTGCCCAGGAGGACATGAAGCGCCTGATCGCCTATTCCAGCATCGGCCACATGGGGTACGTGGCCATCGGCATCGCTGCCTGGCAACCGGTGGCCCTGTCCGGCTCCATCATCCAGATGGCCAACCACGGCGTGACCACCGGCGCCCTGTTCGCCATGGTGGGCATGCTGGACGAGCGGGCGCACACCCGGGAGATCGGCGCCTTCGGCGGGCTGTGGGGCAAGATTCCGCTCTGGTCGTTCTTCTTCCTGCTCTTCTCCATGGCCTCGGTCGGCCTGCCGGGGCTGAACAACTTCGTGGGCGAGTTTCTGGTATTGTCCGGCACCTTCACCAAGTCCCCCCTGGCGGCGGGGCTGGCCTTCACCGGCATCGTCCTGACCCTGGTGTACACGGTGCGGCTGGTGCAGGAAGTGGTCTTTCAGACGGAACGCAAGCCCTTGCCGCTGGCGGACCTGGATCGCCGGGAGATCTGCCTGCTGGCCCTGCTGGCCCTGCTGGTGGTCTGGATGGGCGTGCACCCGGCGCCGCTCCTGGATCTGATCCACGGGCCGGTGCAGATTCTGGTTGGGGGGGCACCGTGACAAATGCCGACCTGATGGCATTCATGCCTCTGATTATCCTGTCCGGCGGCAGCGTCGTGGTCTTACTGGCGGGGGCGGTACGACCGGGGGGATGGCTGTATGAGTTGGCGCTCGCTTTTGTCGTCGCCGCCCTGGTGTGGACGATTGCCATCCCGGCAACAGCAGCCATGCCGGGCCTTGCCGTCACCCCCTTCTCCCGATTCTTCGCCGTCTTCCTCGACGGCACCGGTCTGGTTGCCCTGCTGCTGGCCTCCGGCTACAATAAACGGCGCGGCATCGTGGGGGAGGAGTACCCGGCTACCCTGCTCTTCGCCCTGACCGGCATGGGGGCGGCCTGTGCCGCCAGCGATTTGCTGATGCTCTTCCTCGGCCTGGAAGCCTTTACCTTTGCCTTTTACATCCTGGTGGCCGTTGAACGGGATTCGGTCCGGGGAGGCGAGGCGGGGCTGAAATACCTGCTCAACGGCACCCTGTCTGCGGCCATCCTGGCCATGGGGATCGCGCTGGTCTATTGCAGCCGCGGTACGCTCAAACTGGCCGAACTGGCCCTGCAAGCGGCCCCGCCCGAGCCGTTGTTCCTGGCTGGGGTCTGCATGGTCCTCGTGGGACTGGCCTTCAAACTTTCCTGGGTTCCGGCCCATCTCTGGACCCCGGACGTGTACCAGGGGGCGCCGGCGCCGGTGACTGCGCTCCTCTCCACCGCCTCCAAGGGGGCCTCGGTGGCTGCCCTACTTCTCGTGCTGCCTCTGGCGGCCGTATGGTGCGGCGGTCACGACATCCTCTGGGGCCTGGCGCTCGCCACCCTGGTCTGCGGCAACCTGGCGGCCCTGGTGCAGAGCAGCATCAAGCGGCTTTTGGCCTGGTCATCCGTGGCCCAGATGGGGTATGTGGCCCTGGCCTTTGTGGCCCTGCCGGCCGGTGGGGCACGGGCCGCGCTCTTCTACATCGTGGCCTATGCTGCGGCCGGGCTGGCCTCCTTCGGGGCGGTAGCGGTCCTGTCGGATGGTACGGACCGGGATGCCATCGAACAGTACCGCGGCCTGGGCTACCGTAATCCCCTGGCCGGTGCGGCCCTGGCGGTGGCGCTGTTCTCCCTGGCTGGGATACCCCCGGCTGCCGGTTTCATGGCCAAGTTCGCGGTCTTCAGCGCCGCGCTACGGGCCGGTGAAACCGCCCTGGCCGTGGTCGGCGTTCTTTCGGCCCTGGTGGCGGTCTTCTTCTACTTGCGGGTAGTTGTTGCGCTCTACATGCGGCCTGCCGACGGGAGGGAAGCGGCGGTGCGCTCCCTCTCCATCTCCGAGGGCATCGCCCTGGCCATCCCCACCGCCGCCATCCTTTTCCTTGGGCTCTATCCTTCCCCGCTGCTGGATGTGGTGGCCCATCTTCTGAGATTGCCGTGAGGAGGTGGTCCTGATGTCTGGACGAATTGCACCAATACTCTGCCTGGCCTTTGCCCTGGCCGCGTGCAGCACCGTTCCCATCACCGGGCGCTCGCAGCTCAACCTGATCCCCGGCTCGTCCATGATCTCCATGAGCTTGCAGCAGTACGACCAGTTCCTGAAGGAGCACAAGGTCAGCACCAACATGGAGCAGACCCGGGTGGTCAAGCGGGTGGGGGCGCGGGTCCAGGATGCGGTTGAACGCTACTTTGCCGCCAGCGGCCTGAGCGGGCATCTGGCCAACTACAAGTGGGAGTTCAATCTGGTGGAAGACAAGCAGGTCAATGCCTGGTGCATGCCGGGCGGGAAGGTGGTCGTCTATACCGGTATCCTGCCGGTCGCCCAGGGGGAAGCGGGTCTGGCCGTGGTGATGGGGCATGAGATCGCCCATGCCATCGCAGAGCACGGCAACGAGCGCATGAGTCAGGGGCTGATCACGCAAATGGGCGGGGTGGCGCTCTCCACGGCGCTTGCCACAAAGTCGGCCGCCACGCAGCAGCTCTGGATGTCGGTGTACGGCGTCGGGGCCCAATACGGGGCCATCCTCCCCTACAGCAGATTGCAGGAGAGCGAGGCCGACCACCTGGGGTTGATCTTCATGGCCATGGCCGGTTACGATCCCCACGAGGCGGTTGTCTTCTGGCAACGCATGGCCGCACAGAAAGGGGGGCAGGCGCCCCCGGAGTTCCTCAGCACCCATCCGTCCGATGCCACCCGGATCACGGAGATAGAACGCCTGATACCGGAGGCCATGTCATACTACCGGAAATGAGCATGAGAAAAGGCCGCCCTGGGATCGGGCGGCCTTTTTGGCGTCAGCTGTGGGAGACTTTCAGTAAAAGAGCATCCAGGCATCCAGAAAGAAGAACAGCCACCCCAGGTTGCACGCCATGGCGATGTACCAGAGGTAGTGGCGCTTGGTCAGGCTGGCCAGGGACGAGAGCATGATGGCTATCTGGAGGAAGATGAGGGCGTAGGCGAAGTCGCCTCCCATCTCCTGGGCCTTGAGCTTTGTCTTGGCGATCCCTTCCGCCTTATCCTTGATCTCTTTTTTATCCCCATCGTAGCGCTTGATCTCCTCGCCGTATTTGGCGAGGGTCTTCTCATAGTCGGCGGCCACTTCGGGCGGCAGCCCCTTCTGGGCATGGTACTGCAACTCCAGCGCCTTCCTGTTCATCTCAAAATTATGCTGCTTGATGCTCTTGGCTTGATAAAAGGCCCACTGATCGCTCTCCTGCCCCTGGGCCATGATGGCGCGGGACGAGAACTTCCCCATATAGAGGGTGGTCAGGGCGGCCAGGACCGCCACGATGGCCATGGAGAGGGCCAGCCCGCCCTGCCATTTTTCCTTTTCTTCCGACATGTGGATTCCTCCGGCACAATGAAAATTTGAGAAGGCAAGATAAGCATCCCCGTGCGTTTTGTAAAGGGGGCAGTATCAGATAAAGAGCGGCGCCGCGGAGGCCGGGATGATGCCCGCCTTCTCGGCCCGTTCCAGCAGGCAGTGAATGGCCCTGACCCCCTCGTCCCCCAGATCGTTCGAGAAGTCGTTGACATACAGGCCGATGTGGGCCGAGCAGACCTCTGCGTTCATCTCCTGGGCGTGCTCACGGATATAATGGGCCGCAGAGGCGGGGTTGGCCCGGGAGTAGGCCACCCCGTCCCGCAGGGCGCCCTCGATGGCGGCGATGGTGTCTGCCCCCAGGGAACGCTTGGCGACGATCCCCCCCAGGGGGATCGGCAGGCCGCTCTCCCGCTCCCACCACTCCCCCAGGTCGAGCATCTTGTGCAGGCCGAAGCCCTGGTAGGTAAAGCGGGATTCGTGGATGATCACGCCGGCATCCACGTTGCCGTTCAGGACGGCATCCATGATCTCGTTGAAGGGCATGACCAGGAAATTTTTCAGGGTGGGATCGAACATGCGCAGCAAGAGCAGCGCCGTGGTAAAGCGTCCTGGGATCGCGATGGTCTTGTCGCGCAGATCGTTGGGATCGATGGGATCCTTTGCCACCAAGAGCGGCCCGCAGCCCCGTCCCAAGGCGCTGCCGGAGCGGAGCAGGGCGTATTCGTCGCGGATATGCCCCAAGGCATGGTAGGAAACCTTGGTGACGTCCAGCTCACCCTTGAGGGCCAACTGGTTGAGGGTCTCCACATCCTCCAGCCGCTCCCGGTAGGATATGCCGCGGGTGTCCACCAGATCGTGGACGAGGGGGTAGAACATGAAGGTATCGTTGGGACAGGGGGAAAAACCTAGGGTGAGTGGATTACTCATGGCAACTCCGTTCTATAACTCGGGATCGGGTCCGTCTGCCGCGTCGCGCCCTGTGCGCCCGGCATCCGAACCCTCTGCGACGTCGTTTGGTTTGTGCGGGGGCACACGGAACTCCACCCGTTTGCCCGGATCGCATTCTCTGGCGGTTAAACCAGCATCTTCCCGTCATCGATAATGACCCGCTCACTCCCGTCGGCCATGATGGCCGTCACGGTCGGGTGGTAGAAGACGTAATCCTCATGGAACGGGGCGCTGACCCGGCCGCCGAAGCCGGAGTTGTCGCCCAGGGCGATGTGGATGGTGCCGAGGATCTTCTCTGCCTCCAGCACATTGTCCGGCCGGCTGGCCTTGTCGTTGGTACCGATGCCCAGTTCGGCGATGTTCCGGCAGTTGGCGTCTTCGGCGAATTTTGCCTCAAGTTTGGCGCGATGCTGGTCCGCTCCCTCGATCCGCGCCACGGTGCCGTTCTCCACGAAGAGACGCAGCGGCTCGTCCAGCTTGCGGGTCGGCGCCCACTCGATCACCATGATGCCGTGACTTTTGCCCTCCAGCGGCGCAAGATACCCCTCGCCGGCCGGGAGGTTGCCGAAGCAGCCGGGCGCGGTCAGCAGGCCGTCGTCTCCTCCTGCGTGGCGCCCCTGTTTGCAGATCATCATGTCGGTGCCGTTGGGGCAGGTGACCCGTATCCACTCCGCCCGGTTGACCGCCGCCACCAGCCGGGCGGTGCGGTCTGCCAGGGCCTGCCAGTCCACGGTCATGGAGCTGTGGAACATGTCCGGGTCGAAGTGGGGCAGGCTGGCGAAGCGCGTGCCGGTGGCGCAGGCCAGGGCGCGGTAGCGGGTATGGCTGGTGGAGTTGTTGGACAGGGCGATGATGACGTCGGCCACGGCGTGCCGGTGGGCCAGGATGATCTCCCGGGCGGTGGCGATCTCGTCGGGTGCGGCCTGCTTCGCCAGGAGTTTTGCCAAGAGCCCCGTCTGTTCCAGTTCGCCGATGGCGTCTGCGCCGAAGGTCGCCAGCCAGAGCTCCCGGGGCGGCTCGGCTCCCGAGGCAGGGGTGGCGGGGAACTCCACGAAGCCGCCGCTGCCATACGTCCTCGCGGCGAATGCCGCCGCCATGCGGGCGGTGGCATTCAGGCGTACGCGCCGGTCCCGGTCGCTTGCGGAGACCGTTTCGTCGGCCCGGATCGTGTCGCTGAACACCAGGACCCGTTCATTGGCACGGATGCCCATGTTGGTTTCAAAGAGTGAACGAAATGCTCCGTCGAGAGGGGTCATGACCGTATCCTTCCATTGCGTGGGGTGCTCCTGTCACCTCTCTATAGCACAGAATGGCGCAAAGGTGAAACCGCTTGAAAGGCAACGGTATGCAAAGATTTTTTTTCCCTTGATTTCTGGAACATTATTGTGCTACTCATGCATACTGTATACACTTTGCTTATGCAAAATTTAACAATAATTGCAAGAGTTTAACCCCTTGATTCCCGGGGGCCGGTTTTCGGAGGTTCGAGTGTCTTCAGTACTCTTTTCCACGTGGGGCAGAAACGTCGTTGACAACAGGAATGTTTCCGGTGAACCGCAGGCGGTCGCCTTCAAGCTGCCGGCGGCCTTTGACGGCGAACGTCCGTTGCGCGCGTTCATGGGGTGGGATGGCATCATTCTCTTCGACAAGACGGTTGATGTGCCGGCCATGACGGCCGAGTACATGAAGCGCGTCCAGACCCTGTACTGCTGCGGCAAGTGCACGCCGGGCAAGAAGGGCACCAAGGTGTTGATGGACCTGCTCAAGGGGGTGTTGGACGGTACGGCCAAAGAAACCGACCTGGACATGGTCGGGGATCTGGCGGAACTGCTCAGGAATTGCAAGTGCACCCTCTGCCAGAGCGCCACGGTGCCGGTCTTCGATGCGGTACAACACTACCGCGCCGAATTCGTCACCCGCCTGCATGAACGGCGGGCGGTCAACAGCGCCGACGGGTACCTCCACAAGATCACCGCCCCCTGCATGGACAGATGCCCGTCCCACATCGACATCCCCCGCTACATCGAGGATATCAAAAACCTCCGTTTTTCCGATTCCCTGGCCACCATCCGCGAGAACATGCCGCTCCCGGCCGTCTGCGGGCGGGTCTGTCCGCATCCCTGCGAGAGCGCCTGCCGCCGCAAGAACGTGGATGATTCCATCAATATCATGGTACTCAAACGATCCGCCTCGGATTACGAGCGAGTGCACAAACTTGCCCCTCCCATGCAGCCCAAGCCGCGGAAGAGCAAGACCGTCGGCATCGTGGGCGCCGGTCCTGCCGGTCTGGCCGCCGCCTATTACCTGGCCCTGGAAGGGTACCCCTGTACCATCTACGAGGCGCTGCCGGAAGGGTACGGCGGCGGCATGATCGCGGTCGGTATCCCGGCCTACCGCATGCCGCGCGCGATCCTGCAACGCGACATCGACATCATCCAGTCCCTGGGGGTCGAGATCATCTATAACTGCCGCGTCGGCACGGACATCTCCCTGGCCGACCTGAAGAAAAAGCACGACTCGGTGTTCATCGCCCCCGGCGCCCACCGCTCCAAGCCCATGGGTGTGGAAGGGGAGGATAAGGGGTACAAGGGCTTCCTCAAGGGGGGGATCGACTTCCTGCGTGAGGCCTACATGGGCAAACCGACCGGCATGGGCAAGAAGGTCGTGGTGGTCGGTGGGGGCAATACCGCCATCGACTGCGTCCGGGTCGCCCTGCGCGAAGGTGCCCAGGACTCCTATCTGGTCTACCGCCGCTCCCGCAAGGAGATGCCGGCCGATGTGTGGGAGGTGGACGGCGCCGACGAGGAGGGGGTCACGTTCGAGTTCCAGGTGCTCCCCACCCGGATCATCGCCAACGACCAGCACGAGGTGGTCGGCGTGGAATGCGTCCGCATGGAGTTGGGAGAGCCCGACGCCTCCGGCCGCCGCCGTCCCGAACCGATGGCGGGCAGCGAGTTCATCATCGAGTGCGACACGGTCATCCCGGCCATCGGCCAGGACGCTGACCTGGGATTCATCCCCTCCGACATGGGCATCGACATCAGCAAGTGGAACACGGTGGTCACCAAGCACCTGCCCCTCAAGGATGCGGCGGGAAAGGATCTCAAGGACGGCATGGGCAACCCGCTCTCCCGCTTCCTCATGACCGACTGCGACGGGGTCTTTGCCGGCGGCGACGCCGAAATCGGCCCCCTGACCGTGGTGGCCTGCGTCGGTAACGCCCACCGCGCCGCCCGGGTAATCCAGCGCTGGTTGGAGGAGGGCAAGGCTTATCTCACCGAAGACGATATCTTCGATGACCTCTTAACCTACCTGGGGGTATACGACAAGGGTGAGAAGGTGGCCTGGCTCGATGCCGCTGGGCGCGCCAACCAGAAAGAGGTCCATGGCAGAGACCGGGCCAGCCTCAAGAACTACAATGAGGTCGAACTGGGCTTCAGCGACAGCACGGCCCAGGCCGAGGCCGACCGGTGCCTGCGCTGCTACCGCATGGCCATGGCGGTCGTGTAGGGAGGTTGTTGAAAAACAGCCATCTCGCCGCCTCCTCGAAAGCCCTTTCGTGCGGCGTAGCGCTGCTACGCCGCACGAAAGGGCTCTCTCCGGGGGCGACGATCTGGCTATTTTTGAACAACCTATGAATTTTTGAATAGCCTGCTAAGAAAAAAATAGCACTTAAAGTCTGGAGTTGCACATGGTTACGCTGACGATTGACGGCAGACAGATACAGGTCCCGGCAGGGACGACCATCCTGGATGCGGCCGCCGGGCTGGGGATCAAGATCCCCACGCTTTGCTGGCTGAAAAAGGTTTCCACCACCGGGGCCTGTCGTATTTGTGTGGTGGCGATCGAGGGGGTTGACCGGTTCATGACCGCTTGCAACACCCCGGTCAAGGACGGCATCGTTGTCACCACCATGTCGCCGCAGTTGGAAAAGGCCCGCAAAAAGACGCTGGAGTTGATGCTGGTTAACCACCCGCTGGATTGCCCGGTGTGCGACGCCGGGGGCGAATGCGACCTGCAGGATACCTGCTTTGCCCTCAAGGTGGACCGGAACGAGTATGCCGCCGAGCGGGAGCCTCTGCCGATCATCTACGACTGGCCCCTGATCGAGAACTGCTCTACCCGCTGCATCCTGTGCGAGAAGTGCGTCAAGGTCTGCCACGAGATCGTGGGGGCCGATGCCATCGAGGTCAAGAACTGCGGCGACCGCTCCCTGATCGGCACCGTGGACGGCAAGCCGCTCAATTGCGATTTCTGCGGCAACTGCATCAACGCCTGCCCCACCGGCACCCTGATCAGCAAACCGTTCAAGTTCCGTGGCCGCCCCTGGACCTTCGACGTGACCAGAAGCGTCTGCGCCTTCTGCTCGTCCGGCTGCCAGATCGACTACCATTCCCGCGACGGCCGCGTGGAGCGGGTCACCAGTTCCGATGACGGCTTCAACCGCGGCAACCTGTGTATCAACGGCCGTTTCGGTTATGCCGCCTTCAACTCTTCCGGCAGACTGACCGAACCGCTCCTCAAGGACGCCGCCGGCAAACAGCAGGAGGTCGGCTGGGATCAGGCCCTGAGCACGGTTGCGGCCCGTTTGAAGGATATCGTTTCCGCAAGCGGCGGGACCAGTGTGGCCGGTATCGGTTCACCCCGGGTGACCAACGAGGAGAGTTATCTCTTCCAGAAGTTCCTGCGTGGCGCCGTGGGCACCAACAACATCGACTCCGAGGCGCGTCTCGGCTATTTTCCGGCCCAGCTCATCCAGTGGCGGATGCTGGGCTACAGCGGCGGAACCACTGCCATGGACGCCATTGAGCAGGCCACGGCGGTCATGGTCTTGGGGAGCGACCTCAAGGCCGAATCAGCCGGTTTTGCCTACCGGGTGATCCGGACCGCCACCCGGAACGACGCCAAACTGGTCGTGGCCGGTGCCCGCGCCAGTTGGATCACGCCGTTCGCCAACGCGTTTCTCCAGTACCGTTCCGGCGGCGAGGCCTGGCTGGTGGCCGGCCTCAACAAGGCTATCCTGGCTGAAGGGCTTGAAAACAAGGCTTTCATCGACGCCGATACCAAGGAGTTCGCCGCGTTCACCACGGCCCTCGGCGGGATCACCTACGAGCAGATCGCCGAGGCGAGCGGCGTCGGCGAGGCGGAGCTGCGCGAGGCGGCCCGCCTTATAGGCGCTAACGGCCGCGTAGCGGTCATCTACGGCGCCGAGATCATGCGCTCCGTTGATGCGGCCAATGCCGTCACCGGCGTGGTCAATCTGGCGCTCCTGACCGGGGCGGCCGGCACGGGCGGCGCCGGCATCTATCCGCTGGACGAGAAGAACAACACCCAGGGGATGCTGGACATGGGAGTCTGCCCCGAGTATCTGCCCGGCTATCACGACTACGCCCATGCCGCCGCCCGCTTCGGCGCGGATTGGAAGGTCGCTGTTTCCACCACGCCGGGCAAGGACCTCTTCCAGATCGTCGAAGGGATCGAAAAGGGAGAAATCCGGGCACTGTACGTCATGGGAAGCGACCCGCTGCATTTCATGCCGGACCGCAGCCGCGTCCTGAAGGCCCTTCAGAAGCTGGACCTGCTGGTGGTGCAGGACCTGTTCCTGACCGACACCGCCCGTCTGGCCCACATCGTGCTGCCCGCCGCCAGCGGGGCCGAGAAGTCCGGCTCCTTCACCTCCGTGGACAATCGGGTGCAGTGTTTCCCCCGCGCCGTGGCCCCGGCCGGCGATGCCCGCACCGACGGTGAGATCCTGGCAAAGCTTCATGATCTCGTGTCGTCCGTAGCGAATATCACGGCGGCGTCGGCGGAAGAGCTGCACCATGAGATTGCCCGGCTGACCGGGCTCTACAGCGAGCAGTGCGACCACGAGGGGTGCCGCATGGGACGGGCCAAGAACCGGCCGGCCCTCAGCGACAAGCCGGCGACGTTTGCGCCGGTAACGCCCGCACCCCCTGCCCGGCGGGATGGGGCCTACCCCCTGAGCCTCATCGTCGGGCCGGTGCTGCACCACAACGGCACCTTCTCCACCTGGTCGGACAACAATATGGCCGTTGCCGGCGAGGCGTATGTGGAGATAGCGCCAGCTGATGCCCGCAAGGCGGGCATCACCACCGGAAGCGCGGTCAAGGTTTCCTCCTCCCGGGGGAGCATCATCCTCACCGCCAGGGTGCTTGATGCGGCCCCGGAGGGCACGCTGTTCGTCCCTGCCCATTTCCGGGAGGCCCAGGTGAACCTGCTGACCCAGGGGGCGGGGAACACGGTGGGGATCAAGCTGGAAAAGGCCTGATCTAGGAGGTTGTTGAAAAACAGCCATCTCGCCGCCGTCCTCGGATGCCCCTTCGTGCGGCGTAGCGCTGCTACGCCTCCTCAGAGCATTCTGCGGGTGCGACGATCTGACTATTTTTGAACAACCTGCGTTTTCCAACAGACTGTTAAGACCTTCACAGGCAAACAAAAAGCACCGTAGGAAACGGTGCTTTTTGTTTGCCTGATCCCGCGCCGCGCCTGTATACTCACCCCATGACCTGGAAGATCCGACAAAAACTGCGCGCGCTGCTGGAGGCGGAGACCTGTCTGCGCCCCGATATGCGGAGCCGGGGCGGGCAGCTCACCGTCTGCCTCGTCTACCCCAACTCCTACCAGACCGCCATGAGCAGCCTGGGCTTCCAGACGGTCTTCGGGCTCCTGGCGGAATCTGCCGACATCCTGTGCGAACGGGCCTTTCTGCCCGACCGGGAGGATTTGGAAGAATACCGGCGCAGCGGCACGCCGCTCCTCTCCCTGGAGAGCCAGCGTCCCCTGGCTGATTTCGACGCCATCGCCTTTTCCACCTCCTTCGAGCCGGACTACCTCCATATCCCCCTCATGCTGGAACTGGCGCGTATCCCGGTTCCGGCCGCAGAGCGCACCGGCGGGGATCCCCTGGTCATTGCGGGGGGCGCGGCGTTTTTCATCAATCCCGAACCGGTGGCCGACTTTCTGGACGTGGTCTGCATCGGCGAGGGGGAGGAACTCATCCCGGCCCTGGTGTCGTGCCTCATGTCGCCCCAACAGGGGGGGAGGGGAGGGTTGTTGTCCGCCTTGGCCGCCCGGCCCGGTTTCTACGTCCCGAGCCTGTATCTGCCGCGGTACGATACCGATGGCCGTCTGACCGGTTTTGACAGCGCTCCGGGCGCCCCGCTGCCGGTGGTGCGCGCCTGCCCCGTACTGGAACAGCACCAGCCGGCGGCGTCCCTCATCCTGACCGACAACACGGAATTCGGCGACATGTTCCTGGTGGAGGTGAGCCGGGGCTGCCCGCGCGGTTGCCGCTTCTGTAGTGCAGGCTTCATCTACGGCCCCTTTCGCCAGCAGCCCTTCGAGCACCTCACGGCTGCGGTGGACGAGGGACTCAGGCACCGCTCCAAGGTCGGGCTGGTGGGGGCGGCGGTGTCGGACTACCGGGATATCGGCCGCCTGTGCAGCTACATTGTGGAAAAGGGGGCCAAGGTCTCGGTCTCGTCCCTGCGCATCGACCGGTTGGACAGCGCCATGCTGGATGCCCTGACGCAGAGCGGCCACAAGACCATCTCCCTGGCGCCGGAGGGGGGCTCCCAGCGGCTGCGGGACCTGATCCGCAAGAACCTGAACGAACGGCAGATCCTGGATGCCTGCGACATGCTGATCTCCCGGGACATCCTGAACCTGAAGCTGTACTTCATCATCGGTCTGCCGACGGAGACGGAGGCTGATCTGGATGAACTGCTCCGGCTCGTGGCGGCCATCCGCGAGCGGGTGTTGGAGCGGGCGCGGGCCAACAAGCGGATCGGCGAGATTATCTTGTCGGTCAACCCCTTCATCCCCAAACCGTTCACCCCCTTCCAGTGGTGCGGCATGGAACCGCTCGCCTCGCTGGAGCGCAAGGTGAAACTTTTGGAGACGGCCGTGCGTGCCATGCCCAACGTGCGCCTCAAGGTGGAGAGTCTGCGGGAGTCCTACCTCCAGGCCCTGCTCTCCCGGGGGGACCGGCGGCTCTCGGGTCTGGTGGCCGCCATGGCGGCGGGGAGTTCGCTCAAGAAGGCGGCCAAACAGTGCGGGATCGATACGGAGGGGTATGTGTGCCGCGAGATTCCCGAGGACGCGATTCTGCCCTGGAGCGTCATCGGCACGGCGGACCGGGAGCAGTTGAGGAAAGAGTACGAACGAGCCATGGGGGGAGTGGAGAGGAAGTCATGAAGCAATGCAGCATCTGCACGAAGGAGTTTGACGAGACCGCCGAGCGTTCGGACTATGCCGAGGCGGGAGAATGGCTGGCGGGGGAGGTGTGGCAGGATGCCGGGGAACTGTGCCCGCTCTGCCTGGAAAACCGGGCCAGGTTGGTGATGATGTACTGCCCGGAGTATAATAGTTAAAACCGTTTATCTCCCTTTAGGCCCTTCCTGATCATATACCTTCGCATGACAACCGGCGCAGTGATAGGGCCCCGTGTTCTGTTCCCCGTGGCACCCCTTGCAGTTCTTGTGCGCCCACTCCTTGCCGAAACCCTCGATTTTGCCCGGCCCTGCTTCGTGACAGGGCCTACAGGTGTGGGTGGCGAGCATGTGGGCCTTGTGCCGGAACGTGACCCCGTTTTTCATGGGGATGATTTCGGGAGCGGCACCGGCCGTGCCCGCCAGCAGCGCCACGGCAACACTGCCGATGGCAACGTAGATCATCTTCCGGTCTTGTACGGTTCCGCTCCAGTTCATGTGTCTCAACCTTCGTGCCGTGTGCGGCTTTGCGATGTATAAAAAAACCCGGATCTTCAGGAGGAACACGAAGAAGCCGGGTAGAAAAGGAGGGGAGGCATCGCTGCCTCCCCTCGTTGTTGGTGCGTTGTCTAGTCCACCGATTTCCGCAGGAAGGTCGGGATGTCGTACTGGTCCTCGTCGTCCTCGATAAAGGAGACGGCCGGTCTGATGCGGGTGGTGTTCTCCGTTTGCTGACGGTCGCGGATATGGGTGGGGATGTCCAGCCACTTCTTGTTGACCGTGCTTTTCTCGCCCAGCGGGGTGACATTTTGGCGCAGTTCGCGGCCCCGTTCCATGTCGAAGCGGTCGCCGAAACCGGTGACGATGGCGGTGACCTTGATCTCATCCTCAAGGCTCTCGTCGATGACGACGCCGATGATGATATTGGCGTCTTCGTGGACTTTCTCGTGGACGGTCTTGTTGACCGCGTCGAAGTCGTCCATGGTCATGGCGGATGAGCCGGTGATGTTGACCAGTACGCCCTTGGCGCCGGAAACGTCGATATCTTCCAAGAGCGGGCTTGAGATGGCGCATTTGGCCGCTTCCACGGCGCGATTTTCGCCTTTGGCGATACCGATGCCCATCATGGCCATGCCGCGTTCGCTCATGATGGACTTGACGTCGGCAAAGTCAACGTTGATGAAGCCGGAGGTGGTGATCAGGTCGGAAATCCCCTGCACGGCCTGGCGCAGGACGTCGTCGGACGGTTTGAAGGCGTCCAGGATGCCGAGGGAGCGGGGGGCGATATTGAGCAGGCGATCATTGGGGATGATGATCAGGGAGTCCACATGCTTTTTCAGCTCGCGAATGCCCTCTTCGGCCTTTGCCATGCGCTGCTTGCCCTCACGGGAGAACGGCTTGGTGACGATACCGACGGTCAGCGCCCCGGCTTCCTTGGCCGCCTCGGCAATGACCGGTGCTGCGCCGGTGCCGGTGCCGCCACCCATGCCGGCGGCGATGAAGATCATGTCGGCGCCCTTGAGCATCTCGGTCATATTTTCCCGGTCTTCCAGGGCTGCATCCCGACCGATGTTGGGATTCGCGCCGGCCCCGAGCCCCTTGGTCAACTGCCCGCCCAGCTGCACCTTGACCGGTGCCTTGGAGTGGCGCAACGCCTGGGCGTCGGTATTGGCAACGATAAAATCGACTTTATGTATGTTATTGGCAATCATCGTGTTGACGGCATTGCCGCCGCCGCCGCCCACGCCAATCACTTTGATAATAGCACTTTGTTCAATCGTTTCATCAAATTCGAACATTGTGATTCCCCCTTAATAAATGGCAGATACCTCTTATCCCGTTGACACTGAAATGTAACCGCAATTGTCGCAAGAATCAAAGGAAAAATCATTAAAATCTTCGTAAAAATGAGCCATCATCAAATTCGGTTTGTCGGATTCTGAAAGGGATGGCTGCCCACGCCGGGCAGATCTCGGAAGGCATCGCGGGATCGGACGGAGACGAGAGTGAAGGCACTCGGAAGCTACGGTCTGCAGTGGTTGACGAACGGCCATCGTAACCCCTCGGTCAACAAGGCGATTCTGGTTTGCCGCGTTAACGGCAGAGCCTTAGAAAAATTCCCTGAACCATGTTTTCATCCGACGCACGGCATTGCTGAAGATGCTGTCCTCCGACTTGCTGGTGGGGAATTCCCTGGCGCCGAAGTTGCGGCTGCCGTAGACGATGAGACCAACACCGGTTGCATAGACCGGCGAGTTGACCACGTCAACCAGGCCGCCGATCCGTTGGGGCAGGCCGCGGCGCACCGGCAGATTGAAGATCTGCTCGGCCAGTTCGGGCATCCCCTCCAGGATGCTGGAGCCGCCGGTGATGACCACGCCCGAGGCGATGGAATCCTCCAGGCCGGACTTGATGATCTCGCGGTTCACCAGGGTAAACATCTCCTCCACGCGGGGGCCCAGGATCTCGCACAACACGTTGCGGGACAACTCCCGGGGCTTGCGGCCGCCGACGCTGGGCACCTCGATCTTGTCGTCCTTGCCCACCAGCGCAGAAAGGCAGCAGCCGTACTTCTGCTTGATCTTTTCCGCCTCGGCCATGGGGGTGCGCAGGCCGACGGCGATGTCGTTGGTCAGGTGGTTGCCCCCCAGGGAGAGCACCGACGTGTATTTGATGGCCCCTTCGGCAAAGATGGCGATGTCGGTGGTGCCGCCGCCGATATCCACGAGGCAGACACCCAGTTCCTTCTCGTCGGCCGACAGAACGGCCTCGGAGGAGGCCAACTGCTCCAGCACGATATCGGCCACGTCCAGGCCGGCCCGGTTGCAGGATTTTACGATGTTCTGGGCGCTGGCCACGGCGCCGGTGACGATGTGCACCTTGGCCTCGAGGCGTACGCCGCTCATGCCGAGCGGTTCGCGGATGCCGTCCTGTTCATCGATGATGAATTCCTGCGGCAGGATGTGGATCACCTCGCGATCCATGGGGATGGCGATGGCCTTGGCGGCGTCGATCACCCGGCGCACGTCTTCCTGGGCCACCTCGCGATTTTTGATGGCGATCACCCCCTGGGAGTTGATCCCCTTGATGTGACCGCCGGCGATGCCGGCATACACCGACTTGATCTCGCAGCCGGCCATCAGTTCGGCCTCGTCGATGGCCTTGCGGATGGAGGCAACCGTGCTCTCGATGTTGATCACCACCCCTTTGCGCAAACCGCTGGACGGGCTGGTGCCGATGCCGACGATGTCGATGCCGTCCTCCGTGACATTGCCCACAATGGCACAGATTTTGGTGGTGCCGATATCGAGACCGACAATCAGATTATCTCTTTTGGTTGCTGACATGCGCCCCCCTGCCTGATATGAAAATATGAGTTATTAACCTTTTTTTACCACGATCTTGTCATTGTAATCGAGATCGATGTAGTGCAGCGTGGCTCGCTGGGCCATGAGTTCCCGGTAGATGCGGGCAAACCGATCCACCTTGGCGGCGAAATCGCCGGAGCCGATCTTCACCGGCAGTGCGCCGGAAGAGGTAAACATCGTGAATCCGTAGCCCTTATCGTAATGAATCTCCGATACATCTGCAAGGATAAATGCGCCTTTTTCGCGCAAAATCGTGAGCAGGTCGCAGGTCGCTTTGAGGGCTTCCCGGGTCCCGGCCGGGTCGGTGTTCAGGTCCTCTTCGCTGAAACCGGTGATGACCGGGTAATCCAGACGGTCCCCCTGGTTGAGCACCTTGAAGATAGTGCCCTTGGTATCCAGGTAGTAGATGAAGCCCATGTTGACCACGGCGAGCGGCTCGCGCTCGGTGACGGCGATGGAAAGGCCGTCCGGGAGGTAGCGCCTGATGCGGACCGACTCGACCCAGGGATTCCGCATGAGGTGCTCTCCCATGAGCTTAAGATTCATGCGCAGCAGGTCCCCGCCCGGTTCGGCGCCGGCGATGGCCAGGATCTCCTCCCGGGTCAGGCGCTTGGAATTGGAAACCTCCACATTCCTGAGGCGGAAGAAGGTTGCGGAGGAAACGGCCCGGTAGACGCCGAAGAACAACGCACAGAGCAACATCGCGCCGCTCAGGCCAAGGGTAACCTTGCCCAATGGGCGCAGGTATTTCTTCAGGTCCAGCGGTTGGCGCTGGATCTTGACCTTGTTGGCGGCCACCTTTTTACGGTGGTATGGCGAGGCTGCGAAATCGCGCATCTTCAGTCTGCCTTGATCGAGAGTGTTGCCGCGTCGATGATGCGTGACACCAGCGCCTCAAAGGAAAGCCCGGCGCCCTTGGCGGCGATCTCCGGCAACAGCGACAGGGCGGTCATGCCGGGCAGGGTGTTGACCTCCAGGACGTAACATTCCCCGTCTGCGGTGACGAGCAGGTCAACCCGGCTGTAACCGCTGCACCCCAGGGAACGGTGGGCCGCCAGACCGGTTTGCAACGCCTTTTCGTACAGAGGCCCTGACAGGCGAGCCGGAAAGATATGCTCGGCCATGCCGTCGGTATACTTGGCTTCGTAATCGTAGAATTCGCCCTTGGGCACGATCTCGATGGCGCCGACGGGGCGGTCCTCCAGGATGCCGACCTGCACCTCCTGTCCCTTGATGTACTGTTCCACCAGGATCTCGTTGTCGTGGCGGAAGGCCAACTCAAGGGCCGGCGCCAGTTGTTGCTCCTCCCTGACGATGGAGATCCCCACCGAAGAGCCCTCCTGTACCGGTTTGACCACCAGGGGCAGGCCGAAGGGGAGCTCGGGGAGCCGTACCGCCTCGCCCCGGCGGAAATGGCGGAAGGGGGCCGTCAGGATACCGCTTGCCGTGAAGGTCTGTTTGCTGAAGAGCTTGTGCATGGCCAGGGCGCTGGCCAGAACCCCGGAGCCGGTATAGGGGATCTGCAGCAACTCCAAAAGCCCTTGTATGCAGCCGTCCTCCCCGTAGCGGCCGTGCAGGGCGATGAAGGCCGCCTGGACTCCCTCCCGTTCCAGCACTGCCGCCAGGTCGCGGCCCACGTCGATGGCCACGGCATCGTACCCTTGGGCAACCAGGGCCTTGTGCACGGCGGCGCCGCTGTTCAGCGACACCTCCCGTTCCGCCGAGAGCCCCCCCATCAGCACGCCGATTCTTTTGTCTTTCATGGTTCCTCTCCCACGATCCTGACCTCTTCCTCAAGCTGCACGCCGGTTGCCGCGAATACCGCCTCCTTGACCTTCTCGGCCAGTCCCAGGAAGTCGGCCGCCGTTGCCCCGCCGCGGTTGATCAGAAAATTGCTGTGTACCTCCGACACCTGGGCTCCGCCCACCGTGACACCGCGCAGGTTGGCCTGGTCGATCAGCCGCCAGGCGGCCTGACCCGAAGGGTTCTTGAAGAACGACCCGGCGCTGGGAAAGCCCACGTTGTGCTTCGAGCGCCGCAGTTCCGTATCCTTGCGGATCTCTTCCTCGGTCTGATGCGGGTCGCATTCCACGAGCCTGAACAGGGCGGCCAGCACGATTGCCCCCACCGGCAGCGCCAGGCGGCGATAGCCGTAATCCAACTCCTCCCTGCGGTACTCGGCCACCATGTCTCCCGAGAGGAGTGTCAGGGATTCCAGCCGTTCCAGGACCCCCGAGCCATAGGCTCCGGCATTCATCTTGACCGCTCCACCCACCGTGCCGGGGATGCCTGAGATGTAGCCGATGCCACCCAGGCCCCGCTCCTGGGCGAAGCGTACCAGCGCCAGATTTTCTACCCCGGCCTCGGCCCGGATCAACCGCTCGCCCGCCTCGCTGATGCGGTTGAAGCGCGCCAGGGAGATCACCGCTCCCCGGATGCCGCCGTCCCGCACCAACAGGTTGTAGCCACGGCCGATGGCCAGCCAGGGGGACTGACACTCCTTCAGGCTGCGCACCAGAGTCAGCAGGTCGTCCGCGTCCTCCGGCTCGGCGTACAGGTCGGCCGCCCCACCCACCTTGAGGGAGGTATGCCTGCTCATGGGCTCGTCGTACAGCAGTTGGCCCCGTATGCTGATGTTCTCCAGATTCAGATCATGCCTCCAGCCGTTTGAGCAGCGCCTCGCCCTGCTGCCAGATGCTCCCGGCCCCGAGGGTGATGACGATATCGCCTTCCCTGACGATCCCGGCCAGGTGTTCGGGGATCAGCTCCCGGTCGGCGAGGTAGGTCACGTCCTTCTGGCCGTGGCGCCGAATCTCCTGGGAGAGCCGTTCGGCGCTCACCCCTTCGATCGGCTGTTCGCCGGCGGCATACACATCGGTCACGATCAGCACGTCGGCGTCGTAGAAGGCGGTGACGAACTCGTTGAACAGTTCATGCGTGCGGCTGTAGCGATGGGGCTGGAAGGCCGCGATGATGCGCCGCTCCGGCCATCCCTGGCGCGCCGCTGCCAGGGTTGCCTTGATCTCGGCAGGATGGTGGCCGTAGTCGTCAACCACCATGATCCCGCGGGGTTCCCCCTTGACCGTGAAGCGCCTTCCCACCCCCCCGAAGGCGGCAAAGCCCTCCTGGATGGCTGCAAAGGGGATGTCCAGCTCCAGGGCCACCGCGATGCAGGCCATGGCGTTGAGCACGTTGTGGGAGCCGGGCATGGGAAAGGTAATCTCTCCCAGTCGGTACCCCTTGTAATGGGCCACGAAGGACGTGCTGAAACCGTCGTGCCTGACATGGGTGGCACGGATGTCGGCCTGGGAGGAGAGGCCATAGGTCATATAGCGCTTTTTCACCCGGGGCAGGATCTCGCGGATGTTCTTGTCGTCCAGGCAGAGCACGGCCAGGCCGTAAAACGGCACCTTGTTGATGAACTCCACAAAGGTGTCCTTGATCTCCTCGATGCCGCCGGAATAGTGGTCCAGGTGGTCGGCGTCGATATTGGTCACCACGGCGATGGTGGGGGAGAGCACCAGGAAGGAACCGTCCGATTCGTCCGCCTCGGCCACCAGGAACTGCCCCTGCCCGAGCCGGGCGTTGGTGCCGATGGCGTTCAGCTTGCCGCCGATGACGATGGTCGGGTCGATGCCGGCATGGCCCAGGATGGAGGCGGCCATGGAGGTGGTCGTGGTCTTGCCGTGGGTGCCGGCGATGGCGATGCCGTATTTCATGCGCATCAGTTCCGCCAGCATCTCGGCCCGGGGGATGACCGGCACGTGCAGCCGCTTGGCCTCCATCACTTCGGGGTTGTCGTCGTGCACGGCAGAGGAGATCACCACCACGTCGCAGCTCTTCAGGTTTTCAGCCTTGTGGCCGATGCCGATCTCGGCCCCCAGGGAGGCGAGGCGGTCCGTGGTGTCAGAGTTGCGCAGGTCGGAGCCGGACACCTTGTAGCCGAGGTTGATGAGCACCTCGGCGATGCCGCTCATGCCGATGCCGCCGATACCGACGAAATGGATTCGTTCTATTTTACCGTACATGGTTAACACCTCTTTGCCATTGAGACTGAGAGAATAGCAGCCATCCAAACAACGCTTTTTGCCGTAATGCTTTCCCCGGTGTCTCTGTGGCAGATTTAATGTTTTTTTTATAGCTTCTTCATCATCTCGCCCACGATGATCCGGGCCGCGTCCAGCCGGGCCAGTCCGAAGGCCAGTGCCCCGGTGCGTTGCACCGTCTCCGGGCTTTCGGCCAGTTCGTGGATGATCCCGGCCAACCGCTCCCCTGACAACTCCCGTTCCAGAAGCATGAAACCAGCCCCCTTCTTGAGGAACGCCTCGGCATTCCTACGCTGGTGGTCATCCACCGCAAAGGGGAAGGGGATGAACAGGCAGGCCTTGCCGCAGGCCGTCACCTCGGCGATGGTGGTGGCCCCGGCGCGGCAGATCACCAGATCGGCCCGCTGGTAGACCGCGGCCATGTCCTGGATGAACGGCATGACGCTGGCGTTGAAGCCGTGGTTGCGGTAGGCTTCGGTCACCTCGGCCGCGTCTTTCTCACCGGTCTGGTGGGTGATCTCCAGCCTGGCTGCGTAGCGTTCCAGATGGGGCAGCGCCGCCAACATGGCCATATTGATGGCGTGGGCTCCCTGGCTGCCGCCGAAGATGAAGAGGCGAAAGGGGCCGCCCCCCCCGTTTCCGTACTGCTGTTGGTGAATCTCCGCAATGGAGGGGGGAGTCTGTCCCGCCACCATCTCCAGGATTTGTCGCCGCAGCGGGTTGCCGGTCAAGAGTGTCTTCCCCTTGGGGAAAAAGTGGGCTGACTCGTCCAGGGTGATGAACACCCGGTCGACGAATTTCGCCAGCAGGCGGTTGGTGAGGCCCGGGATGGCGTTCTGCTCGTGGATGAAACAGGGGAGCCGCATGCCGCGGGCCGCCAGTACCATGGGGAGCGAGGCGTAGCCTCCCACGCCCATCACCATGTCGGGGCGCCATTCTTTCAGAATCTTGCGGGATTGGGCGTACCCGTAGAGCATCATGGCCGCCCCCCTGATCTGGCTCAGCCCCCCCTTGCCGCGGATGCCGGCCGCCGAGATCAGTTCGAGCCGGTAGCCTGCCGCCGGGACGGCGCGGGCTTCGATGCCCCGTTCGGTGCCGACGAACAGCACCTCGTTGGCCGGGTCGCGGGAAAGGAACTCCTCGGCCACGGCGATGCCGGGAAAGAGATGGCCGCCGGTGCCGCCGCCGGCAATCAGCAGTCTCATTTTTCCTCCTTCAGGCTGATAGGTGCAATCTTCAGCCCCGAAGAGATGTTGAGCAGGATGCCCACGGCGAACAGGCTGATCAAGAGCGAACTGCCGCCATAGCTGATAAAGGGGAGCGCCAGCCCCTTGGTGGGGAGCAGCCCGGTCACGACCCCCATGTTGACCGTGGCCTCGATGCCGAACAGCACGGCGATCCCCAGGGCCAAAAAACGTCCGAAGGTGTCGGGCGCGGCCACGGCGATGCGCATGGCGCGCTGCACCAGCAGGAAGAACATGCCGATGATGATCACCACCCCCAGAAACCCCAGCTCTTCCCCCACCACGGAGAGGATGAAGTCGGTGTGGGCCTCGGGCAGGTAAAAGAGTTTCTGTTTTCCCTCACCCAGGCCTTGGCCGAAAACACCCCCGGTCCCCAGGGCCAGCCAGGACTGGATGATTTGGAAACCTTTTCCCTCAGGGTCGCTCCAGGGGTTGAGGAACGCTTCCATGCGTCCTTTATGGTAGCCCCTGCTCAATTTGTACATCAGAAACGGCATGGCCAACAGCAGCATGGAGAAGATGTACACCAGCCGTGTGCCGGCCGCGAAGAGCATCACCATGGCCACGAACGCCAGGGTCAGCGCCCCCCCCAGGTCCGGTTGGAGCACCAGCAGGCTGATCAGGAACATGAGCACGATCATGTAGGGGATGAAGCCGGCGGTCAGGGATTTGACCTTGTCCTGCTTCTTGTCCAGGGAATAGGCCATGTACATGATCAGGGCCAGCTTGGCCATCTCCGACGGCTGCAGGTTGAAACCGGGCAGTTTGATCCAGCGGGACGAGCCGCCGGCCTTGCCGCCGATGCCCGGTATCAGAACCAGGCAGAGCAGCACCAGGCAGAGCAGCAGCCCCGGTACGGCAACCCGTTTCCAGGTATGGTAATCGACCCGCATCACCAGCAGCATGATGCCAAAGCCCAAAAGGGCGAACAGCCCCTGGCGCTTGAGGAAGAAAAAACCGTCGTGAAAGCGTTTGGCGGCCATGACCGACGACGCCGAATAGACCATCACCACCCCGAAGCAGGTCAGGGCAATGGCCATCAGCATGATCACCAGATCGTATTCGTCGAGTTTTTTGAACATGGGTTAGAGAGCCTTTACCGCTGCAATATATCGTTGGGCCCGCTCTTCGTAGCCGCTGAACATGTCGAAGCTGGAGCAGGCCGGTGACATGAGGACGGTCCCCCCCGGCTCCGTGATTTGTGCCGCCAGGGCGACCGCCTCCTCCAGGGTCGCTGCCAGGCGGGTGTCGGTCAGGTTGCCCAGTTCGGCCTGCATGCGGCCGGCCGCCTCGCCGATCAGGACCAAGTGCCGTACCCGTTCCCGCACCAAGGGCGCCAGGGGGGCGTAGGAGCCGCCCTTGTCTTTGCCTCCGGCGATCAGGGTGATGGCGTCGAAGCTTTCCAGCGCCTTTTCCACGCTCCCCACATTGGTGGCCTTGCTGTCCTCGTAATAGCGGACGCCGTTCTTCTCGGCCACGAACTCCATGCGGTGGTGCAGCGCTCCAAACCCTTGGGCGGCCTCGAAGCTGGCGTCCGGTCGGCAGCCCAGGAGCAGTGCGCAGGCCAGGGCGGCCATGATGTTCTCCAGGTTGTGCACCCCCTGGAGGCGAATGCCCTTGGTGGGAAAGCGCTCCTCCCGGCCGTTGTGGCGATAGACGATCACGCCGTCCCGGTGGAAGATCCCCTCGGCCAACTCCTGCTTGCGGCTGAAGGGGAAGAGGTGCGCCCGCAACCCCTGGGCGTAGCGCCACACCAGCGCGTCATCCCGGTTGACCACGGCAAAATCCGTGGCTTCCTGGTTCTCGAAGATGCGCAGCTTGGCGTCGATATACTCTTGGTAGCTGGCATAGCGGTCCAGGTGGTCCTCGCTCAGGTTCAACAGGGCCGCCACCTGGGGACGAAAGGTGCTGATCCATTCCAACTGGAACGAGCTGATCTCCGCAACCACCCGGTCCACCGGTTCGCCCGACTCCACCAGTTCGATCAACGGATTGCCGATGTTCCCCCCCACGAAGGTGCGGTAACCGTTTCCCTTGAATATTTCGCCGGCCAGGGTCGTGGTGGTGGTTTTGCCGTTGGTGCCGGTGATGGCCGCCAACGGCACTTCAATGAAGCGTGAGGCCAGCTCGATCTCGCTGACGATCTCCCGGCCCGCTGCCGCGGCCTTCTTCAGCAGGGGGTGGTCCTGGGGCACGCCGGGGGAGACCACGATCAGGTCGGCACCGGTGAAGTCCCGCTCATCGTGGCTGCCCAATACCTTTCGGATGTCACAAGCCGCCAGTTCCGCAAGTTGGGAGGCCAGGGCCGATTCATCGCGCATGTCGGTCACGGTGACGCGGGCGCCCCGCGCGGCCAGGAAACGGGCGCAGGCCACGCCGGTTTTGGCCAGGCCCACGACGAGGATGTTTTTATTGTTCAGTTCCATAGGAAAGCCTTTACACCTCAAAACCTTTACATCTGCCACAGGTTCCCTCCCCCAGCGGGGGAGGAGCTGTTTTTATCTACCTCATCTTCAACGTCGAGATCGCCACCAGCGCCAGGATGATGGTGATGATCCAGAAGCGTACGATGATCTTGGGTTCCGCCACCCCCTTCAACTCGAAGTGGTGGTGGATCGGCGCCATGCGGAAGATGCGCTTGCCCCGGTACTTGTAGGAGCCCACCTGGAAGATGACCGACAACGCCTCGACCACGAATACCCCCCCCACGATCACCAGCAGGATCTCCTGCTTGGTCAGGACCGCGATGACGCCCAAGGTGCCGCCCAGGGAAAGTGAGCCGACGTCACCCATGAAAACCTCGGCCGGGTAGGAGTTATACCAGAGAAACCCCAGCCCGGCCCCCACCATAGAGCCGCACATGACGGCCAACTCTCCCGCCCCCTGCACCCGGGGAACCTGCAGGTAGGCCGACAGGGTGGCGTGGCCGGCAATATAGGCAAAGAGCATATAGGTGGCGGCATTGATGGCCACCGGGCCGATGGCCAACCCGTCCAGCCCGTCGGTCAGGTTGACGGCATTGCTGGCGCCCACGATCACAAGGGCCACGAACGGGATGAAATATATCCACAGATCGGGGTGGAAACGTTTGAAGAAGGGGAAGTAAAGCTCCTCGCTGAAGCCGGGCTTGAGGAACAGGAACACCGCCACGGCCACGGCCAGAAGAACCTGCCAGAACATCTTCTGACGTGCGGAAAGCCCCTTGGTGTTCTTTTCCGTTACCTTCTTGTAATCGTCCACGAACCCGATCACGCCATAGCCGATAGTGATGAAGAGCGCCGTCCAGACATACTGGTTGGAAAGATCGGCCCACAGGAGTGTAGGAATGACGATGGCGGCCAGGATCATCACCCCGCCCATGGTGGGGGTGCCCTGTTTTTGCAGGTGCGATTCCGGGCCGTCGGTGCGGATCACCTGGCGAGCCTGGAGGCTCTCCAGTTTGCGGATGATCCAGGGGCCGAGCACGAAGCAGACGAGGAGCGCCGTGATCATGGCATAGATGGTTCTGAAGGTCAGGTATTTGAATATGTTGAATAGTTTTACATTCGCCGCCAGCGGGTAGAAAATGTGGTAAAGCATGGTTTATCCCTTTTCGTTGTGTGACATAGACTGCCTCAGGATCGCCGCCGACCGCTCCATGGTCATGCCCCGGGAGCCCTTGACCAGGATCACGTCTCCCGGTAGAAGCGACCGCTTCACCCCTTCGGCAAGTTCGTCGTGACTCTGGCAGCAGTGAACCGACTCGGCAGGCAAACCGGCCTGGATGGCCGCCTGGGCGGCATGGCGATTCATCAGATTGCCCAGCAGGAAGAGCCGGTCCACGTTTCTCCCTGCGACCGTGCCGACCCCTTCGTGGGCCTCGGCCTCGTGCCCGCCCAATTCCAGCATGTCCCCCAGCAGGGCGACCCGGTGCCCCTCGGGGGCGATCTGGGCCAAGGTCTCCAGCGCCGCCTTCATGGAGGCTGGGTTGGCGTTGTAACTGTCGTCCACCAGGGTGATTTCCCCGAGCCGTTCCAGCTGGAAACGCCCCTTATACGGCCTGAAGGCGGCAAGACCCTCGGCAATGGTGTCAAGCGGCACCTTGTCAAGCAAGGCAGCAGTAGCGGCCAAGGCGTTGGATACGTTGTGCAGGCCGAAGGCGCTGAGGTGGAGTTGGAACTCCCCACGGGGGGTGACGACCAGAAATGATTCCCCCTCCAGCCCCAAGTGCTCGATGTTCTTGGCTCTGACCTCGCCGCGGCTGATGCCGAAGCTGATACGCCGCGCCGAAGCGTTCTGCCCCAGGCTGCTGACCCGGGAATCGTCGCCGTTTACGACCGCCAGACCGCCATCGCTGATCCGGTGGAGCAACTCACCCTTGGCGCTGGCGACGGCCTCGACCGTACCCATGCTCTGGAGGTGCGCCGGCAGGGCGTTCAGCACGATGCCGACCCGGGGCCGGGCAATCTCCGCCAAACGGTCGATCTCGCCCGGCTCGCTCATGCCCATTTCCAGAACGGCCCAGTGATGTTCCGGCCGCAGGCGGAACATCATCTGGGGCATGCCGATGAGGTTGTTCAGGTTCCCCTCGGTTTTCAGACCCGGTCCGAGCTGTTCCAGGATGGTGGCCAGCATCTCCTTGGTGGTGGTCTTGCCGTTGCTTCCGGTCACGGCGATAACCGGGATGTCGAAGCGTTGCCGGTAGGCCGCGGCCAGGTCGCCCAGCGCCCGCAACGTGTCCTTGACCGCAACGCCCGAACACCCGGCCGGGAGTACGTGATGGACGAGCCATTTCTCTTCGGCCAGTACCATGGTGATGCCCTTGGCGGTCACCTCGGCGATGAAATCGTGCCCGTCGAAGCGGTCGCCCCTGAGCGGCACGAACAACTCTCCGGGCGCAACAGTGCGCGAGTCGGTGGATACGGCCGATACGCCGGTCCCGGCGCTGCCTATGATGCGGCCGCCGGTGGCGGCGGCTATCTCTGGTGCGGTAAACATCTAGGCTGTTTTCTCCCCGAATGCCGCGGCGGCCTCCTCGCGGTCGTCAAAGTGGTGTTTGGTCGTGCCGATGATCTGGTAATCCTCATGTCCCTTGCCGGCCAGGAGCAGGATGTCGCCCGGACGGGCCAGGCGTGTTGCCAAACGGATGGCTGCACGGCGGTTTTCCAACATGACGAAGCCTTTCTCGTCCAATGCGGGCCGTGCCGTCAACTCCTCGGGCGTGTATTCCCGTATGCCGAGGGGCGTGATGCCTTCCTTGACCTGGGCCAGTATGGCGAGCGGGTCCTCGGTCCGGGGGTTATCCGAGGTGGCGATGGCCAGGTCGCTCATCTCCGCGGCGATCTTCCCCATGATCGGACGTTTGCCCGGATCGCGGTCGCCGCCGCAGCCGAAGACGGTGATGAGCCGGCCCGTTGCTATCTCCTTCAGGGTCGCGAGTACGTTGTACAGGGCGTCGCCGGTGTGGGCGTAGTCCACCAGGCAGGTGATGCCAAAGGTGTTGCCAACCCGCTCCAGGCGGCCCGGAACCGTGGCGTGCCCTTCGATGCCGGCCTTGATGGCCGTGAGCGGCAGGTCCAGGGCGACGCCGGCCGCAACGGCCGCCAGGATGTTGGAGAGGTTGAAGCGTCCCAATAGTTTGGAGGCAAAGCGGAACTCTCCGGCGGGCGTCCTGATGGTCCCGCTGATGCCGTTGACGGTGATGGCCACCTCCACCGGGCGGACGTCGCCGGGGTAATCGATGCCGTAACCGATCACCGGACAGGCGGCCGTGTCCGCCACCCGGGCGCCGTAGCTGTCGTCCATATTGATGGCGGCCCGGCGGCTCGGTTTAGCGGCGGTGGGCTGTAGCAGTTCGGCAAAGAGGCGCTGCTTGGCGTGCAGGTATTCCTCCATGGTGCCGTGATAGTCGAGGTGATCCCTGGTCAGGTTGCTGAAGATGCCCACATCGAAGTGACAACCATCGGCCCGTTTCTGTTCCAGGGCATGGGACGACACCTCCATCACGAAGGCCTGGGCGCCGGCATCGGCCAACTGGCGGAAAGCGGCCTGCAATTCGGTGGATTCGGGCGTGGTACGGGACGCCTCGATGGTTGTTGCGCCGAAACGGTAGCTGATGGTGCCGAGCACCGCCGCGGGCAGGCCCGCCGCCGCCAGGATCGCCTCGATCAGGTAGGTGGTGGTGGTCTTGCCGTTGGTGCCGGTAATGCCGATCAGCGGCCGGTCCGCGGTCGGATTGCCGTAGAACGCCGCCGCCATGCGGGCCATGGCCGCACGGCCGTCGGTCACTCTGATCCAGGTGCAGTCGGCGGGGGCACAGGCGGCATCTTCCAGCACCACGGCGGCTGCACCGTCCTGCACTGCCTGGCGGATGAAGCGGTGGCCGTCGGCCGCCGTGCCGCGCAGGGCGAAGAAGAGCGTGCCCGGTTTGATCTGGCGCGAGTCACAACTCAGGGCCGTGATCTCGATGGCTTCGCTGCCGTGGAGTTCGGCGTACGGTATCGGGGCAAGGATGTGGGCAAGTTTCATGCTATTCTCCGAAAAATGACACAACCTGCCGACGGGTGCAGGTTGTGACGGTTCATGCGGAAGGTGTGAATTTTATCCAAACCTCGTCTACCCCTCGGATCGTCTGACCGGGGGGAGGATTCTGTTCCACGGCCCGTCCGCTACCCATCAGCTTGATATTGATACCGCGCTTTTCCATCACCTGCATGACCCGGCGCATGCTCATGCCTCGGAAATCCGGCATGACGGCAACCCCGGTAGTCGCGTCCAAGGCGTCTCCCTCCGACGCGGCATCCGTTTTCGGGGGTGGCGGGGTCTGGGCGGCAACGACCTTGGGCGTCTTTTGGGTCTCGCCCTTGGGCATGATTTTCAGATAGGCCAGCGCATTCACGGCAATGGAGCGGAAGGCCGGGGCCGCCACCACGCCGCCGTAGGGGCTGGTCTTCGGTTCGTCGATCACCACCAGGATCGTCAGTTTGGGCTTGTCGGCCGGGACGAAACCGATAAACGAGCCGGTCCTCCGGGTGGCGGAGTAGCCGTGGGTCACCGGGTCCGCCTTTTGAGCCGTGCCGGTCTTGCCGGCCACCAAAAACCCGTCTATGGCGGCGTTGAGGCCGGTACCGCCCTCGCTGGTGACGCTCTCCATCATCCTGGTGACCTTTTTGGCCGTATCCGTGGAGATCACGCGGCGCACCGCCTGGGGCTCGAATTTCTGCACCTCGCGGCCGCTGTCGTCCAGGATGCGCTCCACAATGTAAGGCTTCATGAGCGTGCCGCCGTTGGCAACGGCGGAAACCGCGCTCACCAGTTGGATGGCCGAGACCGAGACCCCCTGGCCGAAGGAGATGGTGGCCAGATCAACCCCGTACAAGCGGTGCTTGTCCCGCAGGTTGCCCGGGGACTCCCCCGGGAGGTCCACGCCGGTGCGCTCGCCGAACCCGAAATTTCTCAGATAGCGGAACAGGCGTTCATCGCCGAGCTTGAAGCCGATCTTGGCCGCGCCGATATTGCTCGAATACTTGAGGATGTCGCTCACGGACAGCCGGGCGTAGCTGTGGGTATCGTGGATGGTCCGGTCGGCGACGGTATAGCGGCCGTTCTCGCAGTTGATGAGGTCGGTGGGCCTGAGGATCCTCTCCTCCAGTGCCGCGGAGACCAGAAAGATCTTGAAGGTGGAACCGGGCTCGAAACTGTCGGCGACGACCCGGTTGCGCAGCATGGCCTGGGGGTAATGGGCATAGGCGTTGGGGTTGAAGGTGGGATAGTTGGCCATGGCGAGAACCCTGCCGCTATCCGATTCCATGACCAGGGCCATGCCGTTCTTGGCGCCGCTCTCCGTAACCGCCTTGGCCAGTTCCTTTTCCGCGATGTATTCGATGTTCTTGTCCAGGGTGAGAACGATGTTCTTGCCCGGCGAAGAATTTTTGATGACCGTATCCTTGAGGGCTATATCGCGCCCCAAGGCATCGCGCTCGGTCACCATATAGCCGGTGTTGCCCAGGATGACGGAATCGTATTTGCGTTCCACCCCTTCCAGCCCGACCGGGTCCACGCCGGTAAACCCGACCACGTGGGAAGCGACTTCACTGTTGGGATAGAAACGTTTCGACTCGGAGACAAAGCCGATGCCGGTCAGTTTGAGGTTCTTGATACGGGCTGCTACCTCGGGGGTCAGGCGCCGCTCGATCCAGACAAATCCCTTGTCGCAGGAAAGCTTTTTGAGCAGTTCCTGCTTTGATGTCCCGAGAAACGGCGCCAGCACCCCGGCCGTGCCGTCCATGTCCTTGATGCGGCGCGGTTCGGCATAGCATGAATCCATGTCCACGGACACGGCCAGCGGCGTGCCGTTACGGTCCATGATGACACCGCGCCCCGGGTTGAGCTGGACGATATGCTGGTGCTGCCGTTCGGCCTTCTTCACCAACTCCTCGTGCTGGAGGATCTGGAGATAGAACGCCCTGCCGGTGACGCTCAGGAACAACAGGCCGAATATGGTCCCGATCATGACGATCCGGACCCTGGCCCATTTTTCCCGGTCAGTATTCATTTGACGACGATCACCTGTTGCTCGGTGGGCAGGCCCATGGCCAGGTCGCCCTTGGCGATGGTCTCGATACGTTCAGGTGTCTTGAGGGATGCCGCCTCAAGTTTGAGCCGTTTCTGCTCCTGTTCCGCATCCTTCAGTTGACGGTTGGTCTCGGATATGCGCAGATTCAGGTCGATCAGCTTGAAACGCGACCAGACATGGAAAACCGAAACGATCGTGAAAAGGACCATGCAGATCATGAGGAACTTGAACATGTCCACCCGCTGGGTGACCAGTTCGGTTCCGCTCAAGGGGCGCGGAGCGACGACCTTGCCGTATTCGGTTCTTGCCTGTGCCATGCGGTACCTCCCTACATCGTGAATCGTGAGACGTGAATCGTGAACTTTGAATCCGCGTCTGTTCGAAGCGCCGGCCCCGTCTAGTAAGAAGAAGGGGCTGACTACGCGCTTAAATTCAGTTTCTCTGCGCCCCGCAACTTGGCGCTGCGCGCCCGCGGGTTCCGGTCGATTTCGGCCTCCGATGCCGTGACCGGACGGCTGGTCAGTACCCTTACCCGTGGCTTTTGTCCGCAGACGCAGACCGGGAACTGGCGCGGGCAGGTGCAGCCGGTGGCGTACTCCCGGAAGATATGTTTGACGATCCGGTCTTCCAGGGAGTGGAACGAGATGACCGCCGCCCGTCCACCCGGCTTCAAACGGTCGAGGGCGGCGCGCAGCCCCTGTTCCAGACTTTCCAGCTCCCGGTTGACGGCGATCCGCAGGGCCTGAAAGGTGCGGGTGGCGGGGTGGATGCGTTCCTCCCACTTGGCCTTGGGGATGGCCCCCTTGATGATATCCGTCAACTGCAGCGTGGTCAGGATCGTCTGCTCGCCACGGGCCTTGACGATGAAAGCGGCGATCCTCTTGGCCCAGCGCTCCTCGCCATAGTCCCGGATGATCCGTTCCAACTCCTGCTCCGGCAACTCGTTCACCAAGTCGGCGGCGGTTTCCGCGCCGCCGGCATCCATGCGCATGTCCAACGGAGCGTCCTGCTGGAAACTGAAGCCGCGCGCCCCGCTGTCCAACTGGTGGGAGGAAACCCCCAGATCGAGGATGAAGCCGTCCAGGGCGGCAATGCCCATTGCGTCCAGATGCCGGTCGAGCTCGGCGAAGTTGCCGTGAACCAGGCGGACCGCGGGGCCGAATTCAGCCAGCCTGCGGCCGGCCGCCTCCAGCGCCTCTTGGTCCTGATCGATCCCGATCACCATCCCGTTACCGGGGCCACACAGCTCGGCGATCAGCGCCGTGTGCCCGCCGCCCCCAAGGGTGCCGTCCAGGTAGATCCCTCCCGGCCGGGGTTGCAGCAGGGCGATGACCTCGTCCGGCATGACCGACAGGTGATGGAAGGAGGTCATCTTAAATGCCTAGTGCGGCGAGCGCTTCCGAATCCAGCGGGAAGTTTTTCTCGTCCTGTGCGTTGATGCGGCTATACGTCCCCTTGCTCCAGATATCGAAGCGTTGTCCCATGCCGACGAACCAGATGTCCCGTTCCAATTCGGCGTGCAGCCGCAGTGCAGAGGGGATCAGCACCCGTCCGAGCTTGTCGGCGCTGCACTCCTCCGCCGGGTTGATGATCTGGCGCTTGATGCTGTTCAACTGCGCCGACGTGAACCCCCCCTCGTTGGCAAGGATCTTTTTCTTTATCCCGGACCATGCGTCCAGGGGATACACGGAAAGGCCGCGGCCAAAGGTGCCGTCACCCAGGTCCACGGGGGCGGCCTTGGTGATGATGAAGCGCGCATCCTCCGGCGGGCCGACGAGCGCATCCCTGAATTTGACCGGGATACAGGTCCGTCCTTTGCCGTCGATGGTGCTCGGGGTTTCCCCCCCGAATATGTCGATTGCTTCAGTCATCTGCCACCAATTTCCACTTTTTTCCACCTTATGGGAAATTTATAGCGGCGGTCAAGGGGTATGTCAAGATAAAACGTGAGGTTGCGGTGGGTTTCTTCAACAAAAAACCTCCCCCGTTTTCGGGGGAGGTCGAGAGTCTCAGGCATGTCGGAACCGTTATCTCTTCCGGCGGTCCGAAAGGGAGATGACCTTGGGGTTGCCGGAATTATGCGCAGCACGCTCCTGTTGTTCCTTTTCGCCCTGTTCCTCCTGGAGTTGCTCCTGCTCAACCGGCGGGACGACCTGCTCCATGCGGATGGGGGTGCCCCCCATGGTGAAGTCGGCGCCGTCGAGTTGGAATTCGTCCAGTATCCAGGTAAACATCTGGAGCGGAAAGGTGAACACCATCAGGCGCACCTGCCACCATCCCGGCTTTACGTCGGGGGTGAGCTCCTCGATGCGGGCATAGAAGCCCGGTTTGTTGTCAACGTTGATCAGGACGATATCGTGGGTGGTGACCATGGTGCATCCTCGCGATTCTTTGTTTTTTTAATTGGTAACTCTCCGCCGCGGCGTGTCCGTGCCGTCGGGATGTCCGGCCAACAGCAGGAGCGGTTGGCCGAGCCGCTGCCCCAGCAGGGTCTCCGCCAGTCCCATACTCTGGCGCAACTCCTGTTCCAGGCGGGTCAAAGTGTGGGTTGCCGGCTCTTCCAGGCGGTCTGCTATGGCCTCGCAGATGAACAGTACGCAGTCGAGCGGCCGGAACCGCGCCGGCATGCGGCACCCGCCGGCATCGCCATAGGGGCAGAGCGGTTTCTGGGTAAAATCGGGCGCCGGCAGCGGCGTCTTCTGCTCAAGCACGGCCAGCAGGTCAAGTCCGCTGAAGCGGTATTTTCCGTTCAAGCAGCACTGTCCGCCGCATGCGCGGCAGATCCCGGCGCTGCCGCCGGCAACGGTCAACGCCAGCATCTCTTCCTTGCGCCGCCGGTAGCCTGCGAGCACCGCTTCGAGTTGCTGCCGCAGGTCGTGGGGAAGCCGGTCATGGATTTCCTCCATGAGCCGCACCCCCCGGTCCCATGCCTCTTGGTCGTTCATTGGCGGTTCTCGTGAAAATTTTGGTTGAAGCAGTCCATAAGCCGGGTTCTGTTCCCGGAGCGGGTTACCCCTCACCGGGCGATGGTCATTCATCTGGGACTGCCGTTACCGGCAGCCTCAAGCAGCCAACCCGGAGGCATGGGCGGGCAGCCCTTAGCGCCTCCCTATTTGGCCTTGCTCCTGACGGGGTTTACCTGGCATCCGGCGTCGCCGTCGGACCCGGTGAGCTCTTACCTCACCCTTTCACCCTTACCTGCCGTGGCAGGCGGACTTCTCTCTGTGGCACTCTGCCCTGGGGTCGCCCCCGCTGGACGTTATCCAGCGTCATGCCCTATGGAGCCCGGACTTTCCTCCCTTTCGAAAAAGAGCGGCCATCTGTCCTGCTTCAACCAAACTGCAGCCTCGCCCATAGTCCGCGTGAGCGGTGGACGAAGCCCTTATTGATGCTACATCGCCACCTTGGTTACTGGGCCGCCGGTTGCAGCTTCAGGATCAACACCCGCTGGCAGTGCGGGCAACTGATAAGTTCGTCGCCTTTATAGAGGCTATTGTAGAGTTGGGGAGGAAGATTCATATTGCAGCCCAGGCAATAACCATCCCGGGCGCCGGCGACCGCCTGTCCGCGACGCTGCTTGCGCAGGGCGTTGTAGCGCTTGACCAGGTTGGGCGGCAACTCCTTGGTGATGGCTTCGCGCCGGGCGACGTCGGCATCGATATCCTGCTGGATTTTGCTGATCTCGGCCTGCTTTTCGTCGCGGCGTTGCGAGGTGTTCTGCTCCAGCTCGGCAAGGGTCTCCTTGCGTGTGGCGATCTCGGTGTTCAACTCCTCGATCTGGCTCACCTTCTGCAAGGTCTGCTCGTCGATCTCGGCGGCCTGCTTGCGGGCGGCGGCGATCTCCCGGCCAACGGCCTGGTATTCCTTGTTGGTCTTGATCTCTTTCATGTTGGTTTCGGAGCGCCGGATATTTTCCTGTTCGACGGTCTGGCTGCTTTCCAGCTCTCCCTTTTCCTGCTCAAGCAGCACCACGCGGCCTTCCAGCCCGGAAAGTTCCTGGCGGGCGTCGATCAGGGCCTGTTCGATCCCGCTCATCTCTTCCGTCAGCCCGCTCTGGGTGGTTTTCAGGTTGTCGATCAGGTAATCGATCTCCTGAAGTTGTTCCAACATCTCAAGTCTCTTTTTCAAAATCAGCTTCCTCCCGGTACAAAAATTTGTGTTGTATGGTAATTAGACTCTCAATGGGTCGGATTCGATACGGCAGGGTAGTATCCGGCAGTTTTCGTAACCCGCTTCGGACAGCATGCGGCCCAGGCGTTCGGCCACATCGTCTACCATGATGATCTCGCTGGGGAAATGCCCGGCATCGATCAGGGTGATGCCCAGGTCCTGCGCATCCCGGGCATCGTGGTATTTCACATCGCCCGTCACCAGGACGTCGGCTCCGCAACGGACCGCATCGCGCAAGAGCGATGCCCCGCTGCCGCTGCACAGAGCCACTTTTTTGATCACAGTCGCGGGGTCGCCCACATAGCGCAGCCCAGGGGCATGCAGCATTTCCCTGATCCGCGCCGCATAGTCCGCCAGGGTCGTCTGCTCCGCCAGGGAACCTACCCGGCCCAGTCCGAGTTGTTTACCCTCGTTGAGCAGGGGGTAGATGTCGAAGGCCGGCTCTTCGTATGGGTGCGCCGCCAGGAGCGCCTTGACGACTCGCGGCAGATTGCGTCGGTCCAGGAGCAATTCCAGGCGCTGTTCGGGAACCTGTTCCCGGCTTCCAACCTCACCGATGAACGGCGTAGCGCCGGCCAGGGGGGTGAAGGTCCCTTCGCCGGGGGCGCTGAAGGAGCAGTCCCGGTAGTTGCCCAGGGCTTCGGCCCAGGGAAGGAGCGCCCCGCGGACCCGTTCAAGATGGTCGCCCGGCACGAAGACCGCCAGCTTGGCCAGCTCCTGCCCGGCAGTTGCCTGGAGCGGCCGACAAGCGGAGACCCCCAGGCGTTCGGCCAACAGGTCGTTCAGCCCACCCTCGGCCACGTCGTAGCTGGTGTGGATGCTGACGACCGCCAGATCGGACCTGATGGCGTCGTGTACGAGTTTTCCCTGGGGGGTGGCGGTTGAAATGGTTTTAAGCGGTTTGAACAGCAGGGGGTGGTGGGTGACGAGCAGGTGGCAGGAACTGTTGCGGGCGGCTTCCATGACGGCCGGGGTGGCGTCCAGGGCGATCATGATGCGCTCTATCCCTGCATCCGGGTTCCCGACCTGCAATCCCGAGTTGTCCCATGATTCCGCCAAACCGGGAGGAGCTATTTTGTTAATGATTCCAAGTATGTCAGAGAGTTTTGGCGTCTTCATCGGGTACAAACAAAAAGAGTGCAACCCTTCGGTGTGCACTCTTGCGAAATTGATGGTACGGGGTGTCCCGTTCGTAGTATTGCCGGCATCCGGCGCGTTTTCCTTGTAAATGAAATGGTGGGCCCACCAGGACTCGAACCTGGGACCAACCGGTTATGAGCCGGTGGCTCTAGCCAACTGAGCTATAGGCCCGGAGGAGTTAATACTACGGAAGTGTGCCGGGAGTGTCAAGAACTTTTGAATCGCGGTTTCCGCCATGGGGGCATTATTTTCCAAAGGCCGGGTCGGAGATCTCTCACTTTTTGTATACCCTAACAGACCCATGTATACCGCAACCCGGCTGGACAGGCTGGGGAATTCTGCTATGCTCACGAATATCGCCCAGGTATGATGCGACCGTATGGTTGTGGCACTGAACTGCACCGCGGATATCAGGGCGGCCGGCATGTTCGAGAACATGCGAACTCGTTGCCGTCGGCGCTCGGGCTGCATACCATCCACGAGATTAATGGAAAGGGCTGATGAACTCCTCGCGCACTTCAGATATTGAGCTGTTGGCCATGTTTCTGGTCAAGGGGGTTGCCATGGAGCTGTACCTGACCCCCAAGCCGGGGCTGGTGGACCTGAATGACTGCGGCTCCCACCACGACCTGTCCCTGGCCACCATGGAACGTTCGATCCATATCATTGCCGACTATCTCGACCAACTCTGCCGCTCCCTGGCTGCCGGCGAGGAGTTCGCCCGTCAGGCCGCCATCGGCAGGAGGGCCGAACAGGCCATGCTGGCAAGCCTGGGCACCAATACCCACAAGGGGTATCTCTTTCTGAGCGGTCTGCTGCTTGTTACGGCCTGGCATGCCCCATCGGCCGACGAACAGAGCTTTCGGAAACAGGTCGCCGCCCTGGCCGGGGAATTCTTTGCCGCCCAGGGGGAACAGGCCACCCATGGGCAACAGCAGAGGGCTCTGCACGGTGCGGGAGGGATTGTGCGGGAGGCCATGAACGGCCTGCCGGCGCTCTTCGATGAGGCGGTCCCGGCCTACCTTGCGGCCCTGGAAATCCACGGGCATCCCAAAATTGCCTCGTTTGCCATGCTGGGCCGCCTGATGCAGACCGTCGACGACACCACCACGCTCCATCGGTGCGGCAGCATGGGGCTCTCCCGCATCAGGAGGGATGGCCGGCAGATCGAGCGGCTCATCGCCATGGGGGAGGATTGCGAGCCGTTTCTCCAGAGTCTCAACATGGAGTATATCAGGATGAATCTTACCATGGGGGGGGTGGCCGACATGCTGGGGCTCTCCTACTGCTACCTGCTCGCCTGCGGATGTCTCTTGGGTTTTCCGGAACGGCACACCCCTTTTGAACGCAAAAACGGCCACGGAAATCCTTCTGAGGGATTTTCCGGGGCCGCTTGACAGGGCGCTATCTTTCCGATGCTAAGCCCGCGATATGAATCTGCCGTCCCGGGTATCCACCTTGATCTTCTCCCCGGTTGCCAGATACGGCGGGACCTGGAGCTTGAGGCCGGTCTCCAGGATAGCCTCTTTGGTCTGGGCCGTGGCGGTGGCATTCTTGAGCACCGGCGCGGTTTCCGTGACAACCAGTTCCACGGTCATGGGCAGTTCCACATTGACCAACCGCCCCTCGAAGAGCCCCAGCACCACCTCGGTCCCCTCCAGCAGGAAGGGGGCTAGCGCCTCGAACGCCTCCTCGTCAACCTCGAACTGTTCATAGGTTCCCAGATCCATGAAGACCCCTTTTGCGCCGTCGGCATACAGGAACTGTCCTTTGTTGCGACCGTAGTCGGCCTCGTCCACCTTATCGCCGGAACGGAAGGTCTTGTCCAGCACCTGGGAGGTGATCAGGTTGCGGTAGCGGGTCTTGACCATGGTGTTGGCGCCCCGGGCCGATGGGGACTGGAAGGTGACGTCGAGGAGCAGGCAGGGTGCCCCGTCCAACTGGATGACGAGCCCTTTTTTGAAATCGGATGTGGTGAACATGGTATTCTCCTTGTTAATAAATAGTCTTTCAAAATCAACATCTGCCACAGAGACACGGAGAAAATCAGGAATAAGGCAAACAAACGACAACGATTCTGATCTTGGCTTGCTCAATGATGTTACGTTTTCCTCTGTGAACCTCTGTGTCTCCGCGTCTTTGTGGCAGGTTTTAACACTATTACCTACGGTACTCGGCCGTGGGCCAGAAGGGGATGCCGCCCCGGGGGGTGAACTCGCCCCGTACCGTCAGCCAGACCGGTTCGAGCAGCGCCACCAGGTCGTTGCAGATGCGGTTGACGCTGGCCTCGTGGAATTCTCCGTGCATGCGGAAGGAGCCCAGGTAGAGCTTGAGGCTCTTGCTTTCGACGCAGAGGCGGTCCGGTTGGTAGTCGATGACGATCTTGGCGAAGTCCGGCTGCCCGGTCATGGGGCAGAGGCAGGTGAATTCCGGGCATTCGATGTGCAACGTGCCCACGGCCTTGGCCGGGTTCATGTCCGGTTGGGCAAAGGGGCTGGGGAATGATTCCAGAAGCCCGGCGTCGGGCCGGTCGTAGCGGTAGGCCGTTGCCCCGGCCCCCAGTGATTTCAGATTCTCGTGAAGCGCCATAACTCTATCTCCCTTGCGATCGGTCCGAAACGAGCGATACAATACCATTACGCCGCGTTTCAAGCAACCTTTTGCAGCGTCTTCGCCGGGTCCCACGGTGGCGTTCAACTTGTACGGTTCCCAGGTGTTGCGCATGTCCACACCGAATTTGCCGCGGATTGGCCGCACATGCAAAACAGTATGTCTAACTGGATAAACAGCGTGTATACTTAGCGAGATACGACGACCCCCGAAGCGGCACGACGTCTTCGGGAGATGGAGCGTTAATGGATGTCATAACCACCCACACCAATGCCGATTTCGACTGTCTGGGCGCCATGGTCGCCGCGGCCCGGCTCTATCCCGGCGCCCTGATCGCCTTTCCCGGTTCCCAGGAAAAGGCGGTGCGTGACTTCCTGGCCGTCCGGCCCGAGTATCTGCCCGGCGTGGTTCGCGCCAAGGACATCGACCTGGACGCCATCACCCGCCTGATTGTCGTCGATTGCCAGCAGAGTGAGCGCATCGGCCGTTTTGCCGGCCTCCTGGGACGTCCCGGCCTTGAGATTCATATCTATGACCACCACCCGATCACGGAACAGAGCATCCGGCCGACCGGCGGCCTGATCCGCCCCTGCGGCTCGTCATCCACCATCCTGGGCGGGCTTCTGATGGAGCAGGCGGTCGAACTCACGCCGGAAGAGGCCACCCTGATCATGCTCGGCATCCACGAGGATACCGGCCGGCTGCTGTTCGTCTCGACCACGCGGGACGACTATCGCGTGGCGGCTTGGCTCATGGAGCGGGGCGCGCGGGTGAACGTGGTGGCCGAGGCTCTCTCCCAGGAGTTGAGCAGTCAGCAGATGGGGCTCCTGAAACGGCTGCTGACCACGCTCAAGACCACAACCATCAACGGCATCAACATCTCCATCGCCCACGCCACGAGCGATCAGTACGTGGGCGACATCGCCGCCCTGGCCCACCTGATGCGGGACATGGAAAATCTGGACACCCTCTTCGTGGTGGTCGCTATGGAGGGGCGCATTTACCTGGTGGCGCGCAGCCGTATCCTGGAGGTGAACGTGGGGGAGATCCTGCGCCGTTTCCACGGGGGCGGACACGCCACCGCCGCATCGGCCGTGGTGCGTGACCAGACGTTGCACCAGGTGCTGCAACGCCTGGAGGAACAGCTGCGGGTCGAGGTCAGTCCCCGGTTCTGCGCCGGGGATATCATGTCCGCGCCGGTCAAGACCATGCCGGGCGATGTCACCATCGCCGCTGCCCGGGACCTGCTGACCCGCTACAACTGCAACGCCATGCCGGTCATTGCCGCCGGCCGGATGATCGGGATCATCTCCCGCAAGATCGTGGAGAAGGCGCTCTACCACGATCTGGGGGACGCCCCGGCCACCGACTTCATGCACACCGAATTCATGCGGGCCGCTCCCACCACCCCCATCGCCGACATCCAGGAATACATGGTGGAGGGTAACCGCCGTTTCGTGCCGGTATTCAAAGGGGAAGAGCTTGCGGGTGCGGTGACGCGCACCGATCTGTTACGCCACATGTACGGCGGCCGCCGGGGCGAACCGGGGGCGCTCTACGATGTGGGGGCCCTCGGCTTTTCCCCCAAAAATCGCTCCATTGCGGGCCTGCTGGGCAAACGGCTTCCCACTGACGCCGGCAAGCTCCTGCACGACCTGGGGACCGTCGGTGACGAATTGGGGCTGGCGGTGTATGCCATTGGCGGATTCGTGCGCGACCTGCTGCTGGGGGTGGCAAACCTGGACATCGACGTCACGGTGGAAGGGGACGGTATCTTTTTCGCGGAACAGTTTGCGGCCCGCCACGGTTGCCGGGTTCGCAGCCATCGGACCTTCAGCACGGCGGTGGTGATCTTCCCGGACGGGGCCAAGATCGACGTGGCCAGCACCCGCCTGGAATACTACGAGTCCCCCGGTGTGCTGCCAACCGTGGAACGCTCCTCGCTGCGCCACGACCTGTACCGGCGGGATTTCACCATCAACACCCTGGCGGTGTGCCTCAACGGCCCGTCGTTCGGACGCCTGACCGATTACTTCGGCGGCCAGCAGGACCTTCAGGAGCGGCTGGTCAGGGTGCTGCACAACCTCTCCTTCGTGGAGGACCCGACCCGGGTTTTCCGGGCGATCCGTTTCGAACAGCGCCTCGGTTTTCATATCGCGCCCCACACCGAGAACCTGATCCGCAGCGCGGTGCGGATGAACGTCCTCAATAGGGTCGGTGGTCTGCGTCTTTTGAACGAATTGATCCAGATCCTGCGGGAAAAGGAGCCGGTGGGGGCCATTGTCCGCATGGCCGGCTTCGGCCTGCTGCCGTTTGTCCATCCCTCCCTCAAGTTGCTCCCCGAGATCAGGCGGGTGGTGGAGGAAACCGGGCGGGTCCTGGCCTGGTTCCGCCTGTTGTATCTGCCGGATGCCTGCGAACAGTGGCAGGTCTACTTTCTGGCCTTGGGCGACCGGCTCACCAACGACGAGTTCCATGACGCCTGCCGCCGGTTGGCGGTGCCGGGGCGGATCTCGACAAAGGTATTCAGCCACCGTCGGCAGGCGCTGGGAACCCTGGATGCCATTCAACGCCGTCTGCGTCGCAATCCCGAGGTTCGTAACAGCGAGATTTACGACTGGTTTCATGGGCTGCCGCTGGAGATGCTCCTCTATCTGGCCGCGCGCGCCAACCGCGAGGAGGTCAGACGTTTTGTCTCCCAGTACGTTTCTCGTCTGCGTCAGGTCCGCTGCTCCCTGGATGGGGACGGGCTGGCGGCCCTGGGATTGGCGCCGAGCCCCCGGTTTCGCACGATCATGGATCGGCTGTTGGTGGCGCGGCTCGATGGCGAGGTCGTCAATGACGAACAGGAGCGGGCCCTGGCGCTGCTGCTTATCGCGTCAGATGGCGGAGCCGGTGTTGCAAAAACGCATCACTGATCTGTTGGTACGCCCAGGTCCTCTGCTGCGGCATGCCGCTCTTGCACGTATAACATGCCGTAAATGCATCTATTTCAGATGTCTGGGGAGGCGGTGCACTCTTTGGCGTTATCCTTGCAGTCTGTCAAGACGACAAATCCATCCCAGCGAGGGGAATGCATGAAATCAATGGCGCGTCTCATCTCTCTGATCACCTGCTGTGCCCTTCTGGCCACGGCGACCTCGGCCCTTGCCGGAGATAACGCTTTCCGGGAGGTGTTCGAGGATGCCTTTTACGGCGGCGCGGCGGGGGCATTGGTGGGCGCCGCCCTGATGGCCTTTACCAAGAAACCGGCCGATCATCTGGACTACATGGCCTATGGTGCCGCTTCCGGCGTTCTGGTCGGTTCCGCCTATGGTTTGGTGAAATCGACCCGTTCCCTGGCACAGATCGACAATGGCAGTATAAAGTTCGCCCTGCCGACCGTCCTTCCCGATCTTAGTGAGTCGCCGGCCTCGCGCCAGACAACCATCACCTGGCGGGCCGAGTTGTTGCGGGGAACCTTCTGGTAATGGCCCGTTGATACTATGATACATGGCAATCGAAAACCAACGCCTGTTGCAAAATTGCAACGGGCGTTTTTTTTCTTTGCGTCCCTCGGCAGGTTGTGAGTAAATACCACGCAAAAAATCAAGGGGGTGTACATGTCGCAGTTCTCGAACGTCTCGGTAGTCAAAAAGGCCAATATCTATTTCAACGGCAAGGTGGTCAGCAGAACGGTGCTGTTCCCCGACGGCAGCAAAAAGACCCTGGGGATCATGCAGCCGGGGGAGTACGAATTCTCCACCGGAGCGGCCGAAGAGATGGACATCCTGGCCGGCGACCTGGAATGGCGGGTGAAGGGTGAAAAGGAGTGGAAAAAGGCTTCGGCTGGCCAGACATTCAACGTGCCCGCCCACTCCACGTTCCTGATGAGGATGGAAACGGTTGTGGATTATTGCTGTTCTTATTTGCCGTAGCCGGTCATCGCGGCACCCCTTAGGGGAACTCCATCTCAGAGGAACACCTACTATGAGCGTCCACGAAGTCAATCACCCCATGGTGAAACACAAGATCGGCCTGATGCGCGAGGCCGGCATCAGCACCAAAAAATTTCGCGAGCTGACGGCGGAAATTGCCTCTCTTCTCTCCTACGAGGCCTGTCGCGACTTCCCCCTGGAGGGCAGGACCATCGAAGGGTGGGATGGCAACCCGGTGCAGATCCAGCAGATCAAGGGGAAAAAGGTCACCGTGGTGCCTATCCTGCGGGCCGGAATCGGCATGCTCAACGGGGTGCTGGACATGATCCCCAACGCCAAGGTCAGCGTGGTGGGGCTTGCCCGCAATGAGGAAACCCTGGAGGCCCATACCTATTATGAAAAGTTCGTCGGCCGGCTGGATGAGCGTTTGGCCCTGATCATCGATCCCATGCTGGCCACCGGCGGCTCACTGGACGCCACCATCGTCATGCTGAAGAACAATGGCTGCCGGCAAATCCGCGTGCTCTCGCTGGTGGCGGCGCCGGAAGGGCTCGCCCGTATCTCGGCGGCTCACCCCGAAGTGGATGTCTATGTGGCGGCCATCGACGAACGGCTCAACCAGAGCGGTTATATCCTGCCCGGGCTGGGGGACGCCGGCGACAAGATCTTCGGCACGAAGTAACAGACCCTCGTTCATTCTCTCTATCCCGCCACAAGGAGTATGCCGTATGTCCCATTCCCCCGAGCCGGTCTGGCGCCAGGCGCTGGCCGGCGCCCAAATCCTCTTCGTCGCCTTCGGCGCCCTGGTGCTGGTGCCGATCCTTACCGGGATGAGCCCCAGTATGGCCCTGCTGGGCTCCGGCATCGGCACGCTGATCTTCCAGGCCTGTACCAAGCGTACGGTCCCCATTTATCTCGGCTCGTCCTTCGCTTTCATCGCCCCGATCATCTACAGCATCCAGACCTGGGGCTTCCCCGCGACGCTCTGCGGGCTCTTTGCCGCCGGCTGGCTCTATCTGGCCTTGAGTGCCGTCATCTACCTCAAGGGGGTCGGTTTCATCCATAAGATCATGCCCCCGGTGGTGGTGGGGCCGATCATCATGATCATCGGCCTGGGGTTGGCCAGCGTGGCGGTGAACATGGCCATGGGCAAGACCGGCGACGGCAAGGCGGTGCTGGTGGATTACACCACCGCCCTCCTGATCGCGGGTGCCTCCCTGGCCACCACTGCACTGGTGGCGACCAAGGCCAAGGGCATCTTCCGTCTCCTGCCGATCCTCTCCGGCGTGGCGGTGGGGTATGGCATTTCCGTCTCCCTGGGGCTGGTGGATTTCAGCAAGATCGCCGCCGCCCCCTGGATCGCCCTTCCCCATCTGGTGGCCCCCCAATGGAACTGGTCCGCGGTGCTGTTCATGATTCCGGTCGCCCTGGCCCCCGCCATTGAACACGTGGGGGACATCGTCGCCATCGGGGCCGTTACGGGGCACGACTACACGGAGCGTCCCGGCCTGCACCGCACCATGCTGGGCGACGGCCTGGCGGTCTGCTGCGCCGCAATGATGGGGGGGCCGCCGGTGACCACCTATGCCGAGGTGACCGGGGCGGTAATGATCACCCGCAACTATAACCCGGCCATCATGACCTGGGCCGCCTGCTTCGCCATCCTGATGGCTTTTTTCGGCAAGTTCAACGCCATCCTGCAATCCATTCCCGCCCCGGTCATGGGCGGCATCATGATGCTGCTGTTCGGGAGCATCGCCTCCGTGGGCCTCAATACGCTGATCCATGCCCGGGTCGATATGCACCGCCCGCGCAACCTCATCATCGTTTCGCTGGTGCTGGTATTCGGCATCGGCGGCCTGACGCTCCAGCTTGGCGGTCTTAGCCTGCACGGGGTCAGCCTGTGCGGTATCGCCGCGATCCTGCTGAACCTCCTCCTGCCCCGCGACAAGGAGCACAACCTTGACCAGCAGCATGCCTCTTGATCATGTAGAACAGCAAGTTTTTGTTCGTGCGTTTTTACCGGTTTTGGGTACGCATTTCGCCCGTAACCTCAACGAGGAGTTGTCGGACTGAATATAAACTTGGAAGCCACTTTTCAAAAACCTGGAAAGTCCGACAGACTCCTAGGCCTCTATTACAAAGGCCGGCAAGAGAGAGTGCCCCATGATTGAAGCAAATATGCTGTTACTCTTTTTCACAACATCACTTCTCTTGTCACTGTCGCCCGGACCGGATAACCTGTTTGTCCTGGCGCAGGCGGCACAGCAAGGGGCAAAGGCCGGGTTTCTGGTTACGCTCGGGCTCTGCGGCGGGCTGGTGGTTCATACCACCGCGGTCACCTTCGGTCTGGCGGCGGTTTTTGCGGCATCTGCCACCGCCTTCACTATTCTGAAATTTGCCGGCGCCGGATACCTGCTCTTCCTGGCCTGGCAGTCGTTCCGGGCCAACGCCCAGGCCGGGCCGGCAAACAGGGTGGATCGGTTGAGCCCGGGCAAGCTCTTCCGGCGCGGCATCATCATGAATGTTACCAACCCCAAGGTATCCATCTTCTTTCTGGCGTTTCTCCCCCAGTTTGTCGATCCGCGCAGGGGACCTCTGACTATGCAATTCCTGCTACTGGGCTGCTTGTTCATTGTTGCCACCATTCTGGTGTTCGGGGCGGTCAGCCTCCTGGCCGGGGCGCTGGGAGACAAACTCAGACAGTCCACCCGAGCGCAACTGCTTCTGAACCGCATAGCAGGTACCATCTTTGCGGGCCTTGCAATCAAGCTGGCCACGGCTCGACGTTTTTGATGTCTAAAATTCAAGCACAGGTGAGGACCATGAATTTCAACCATTTCGACGATCATGGCAATGCCATCATGGTGGATGTGAGCGGCAAGCAGGAAACGTTGCGAACGGCCACGGCCGCGGCGGAGGTGCATATGTCCGACAAGGTGCTGGCCGCCATCCAAAACAGTGCGATAGCCAAGGGCGATGTGCTGGGCGTTGCACGGTTGGCAGGAATTATGGCGGCAAAGCGGACACCGGACCTGATCCCGCTTTCCCACCCGCTCTCCCTCCATTCCGTGGCGGTGGAATTTGAGCAGGACAGCGCTGCAGGCAAGATCGAGGTGCAGTGCACCGTTCGCGCCTTCGAGCGCACCGGCGTCGAGATGGAGGCCATGACCGGCGCGGCTGTGGCCGCCCTGACCATCTACGACATGTGCAAGGGGAGCGACAAGTCCATCAGCATCGGCGATATCCGGCTCCTGTACAAGGAAGGTGGTAAAAGTGGCGTGTACCGCCGGGAGGTTGGACAATGAGAGCGGCCATTCTGACCTTGAGCGACAAGGGGTCACGGGGGGAGCGTATTGACGAGAGCGGCCCGGCGCTGGCTGCGTGGCTGGCGGAGCGGGGCGTAGCCACGGTGCAGACCGAGGTCATCCCCGACGATTGTGACCGGATCGTGGCCGTGCTGACTGCATGGGCCGACGCCGACACGGCCGATCTGATCCTGACCACGGGAGGTACCGGGGTCTCGCCCCGGGATGTAACCCCGGAAGCCACCATGAAGGTTGTTGAACGCCAGATTCCAGGCATCGGCGAATTGATGCGCCTGAGGAGCCTGGAGAAGACCCCCATGGCATCGCTGTCGCGGGCGCTGGCGGGAATCCGCGGCCAGACGCTGATCATCAATCTGCCGGGCAGCCCCAAGGGAGCTCGGGAAAATCTGGAGGCGGTCTGGCCGGTTATCGGCCACGCCGTGGAAAAGATCCGCGGTGACGAGAGCGATTGCGGAGGAAAATTTTCGCACTGATACCGGTTCCGCAACTCTGGCCGGGGTAGGGTGGCGAACGGAAGCCGCCTCCCACCGCCGGCGAGTCTGTCGACGGGGTACACGGAGCCGTGCCCTCGGTACGTGTTCCATGCTTTCCTGTGTTGTTTTCGGGCGGATTGCCGGCAAAAACGCGGCTAATGAAAAGCCTTGGGGCTCATAAAGCACGGCGGGGTGGTGCCGGGCGACACCGGCAAGCTGGCGGAAAAGACGGTCAACGTGGAACCCCATAACCCTCACAAGTCGCCCCACTATGGGACAATGTTCGACTGCAATAATTGCCACCACCGACATGAAAAGGCCGAGAACTTCTTTTTGAAGTGTCATAAATTCGATTTTATCGTGCCGTGATGAAATGACTGTGCATCACATTGTCTGTGTTTGACCGATTGGGTGAGCCAATAGGTAAATTCACCATAAGGAGGCGAGAATGAAGAGAGGGATTATTGGGGTAGTAGCATGTGCGGCAGCGGTGACGCTGGCGGTACCGGCGCTGGCCATCGACTTCAGCGGCTACGGCGCTGTCCGGGTCGGCACGTACTGGACCCAGAACCAGTATTACAACGCTCGGACAGCTGCGACAGCGCCTGGTGCCAGGAGGAGCGACAGCGACTTCAGCCTTGACCTGATGGGCGACAGCCTTGTGGGCATACGCGCCAAGGAAGGCGACTTCTCCGCGGTTGCGGAAATAGGTGCTTACAACCCCAAGGCCGAGAGCAAAGGTCCAGAAGTGCGCCTGCTGTTCGGCGAATGGGATTTCGGCAACGGCAAGCTTCGCGTCGGTAAAGCGCCCAGCCCGTATGTCTACCGCACCCAGATGGCATGGGACAGCGACGGCGGCATGAACGCCTATGGCTCCCTGTGGGACGGTCGTTATGCCCAGATCAAACTGACCATGAACAACGGCTTCTACTTCACCCTCATGCAGCCGCGTACCGGTGGGGCGGCAAACTTCACCAGCAACGTGACAGCGCCCAATGATACGCTTGCCGAGTTTGGCCAGACCGGAACCGCTTATTCCACTACATACGTGAACTATAACACCGTCATGCCGAAGATCGTAACCGGCTACGAAGGCAAATTGGGCAGCTGGACCTACGGCGGCGGTGTTTCCTACAACATGTACCAAGTTGAAAGAACCACAGCCATCGGTGCTGCTACAACAGTTCCGCTCACAAAAGCAGACATCCATTCCTACCTGGTATTCTTCCACGGCAAGGTCGACCTATCCCCCGTGGAGTTTTCCTACAACATTTTTACCGGTCGTAACCTGGGCGATCTGATGAGCTCTGCTGCCAGCGCCTATGTCACCAGCGGTGGCAGCACCGGTTATAATGCGTATTCCGGTCTTCCCGGCACCTTCATCAGCAACGTTACTGGCGGCACCGGCACCGGTGCCTACTATGACGTAGCCAACGACGCCAATGCCTACACCTATGGCGGTTGGGGGCAGATCGGCTACACGGTGAGCCCCAAGCTGAAGATCTATGCCGGAGCGTCCTTTGTCTCGGACGACAACAGGGTTACCCGCTCCGACGATCGCCTGGCGGTCTTCGCCAACGCGCAGTACCAGGTGAGCAGGAACTTCAAGATCGTGCCGGAAATCGGCTTTCTGAACGACATGTACAATACCGTTGGCAACAAAGAGCCGAGAACGCTGTTCGCCGGCGCCAAATGGGAAATGACCTTCTAGAAAAAATCGGCTTCACGAGGCTCGCAACCGGAACCTCCTTCATGTAGTGGGGGGAGAAATTCCTTCACTTCTTTGTCGGATGAATTTGGCACACTGGTGGGCCGGTTCAGGGGGGCGTGAACAGGAGTTGATTCGCCCTTTACGCTCGGTCCGTCATGTGATAGGAAACCACGAAGCTCTATTTTCTACGTTGTCCAAGGGGAGCATAGGTATGTTACGTACGCTACGGGCTACTTCTTTTCTACTCGCACTGTTGTTCATCCCCGCTCTGAATGCATCCGCGGCCTTCGTTGACGCGCTGATCCGTGATTTCGCCCCGGTTTCGGGATATGTCATCCAACCGGCCGGGAACGAATTCATCATCGATCTCGACGCGCGGCAGCAGATTGCCGTCGGCGATATCTTCAGCGTGGTGACCCCCGGTGAAAAAATCGTTCACCCGGTGACAAAGGAGGTACTCGGAACCCTGGACACCGTGAAAGGCCTCTTGCAGGTCACCCGCATCAAGGCGGGTTATTCCTATTGCCGTGCCCTCGGGGCCGTATCTGGTATCCGTAACGGGGATGTCGTTCGCCGGTTCCAGAATATCGATGTGGATTTCTGGGACTATACCGGCCAAGGGGAGCAGCTTTTCAAAGAATTGCAGGCAACCCTGCCGCATCTCCCATGGCAGGGATATGTGGCATCCCAAAAGAACAGGCCTGCAACCCCGGCTCTTCCTGCGGGGAAATCTCCCGCCCTCTACTTCGTCCTCACCAGCCTGGGATTGGATGTGCGTTCTCCTGACTTCGAAATAATCCATACCTATCCGGGCTCCGGCATGCGGCAGGCGCGAATCAGCCCGGCTCCGGCCATCTCCCCGGCAGCTGAGAAGAACGACAGCGCCATGATCACCCGCGCATCAGATTCGGGGTCGGAAACCTACTGGACCAGCCCCCCCATGAAAGGGACTCCGGTGGGCGTGGAGACAGGGGATTTCGACGGGGATGGCAAGCAGGAGATTGCGGTGGCTTTTGGCGACAGGGTGGAGATTTATCGTCTGGCCGGCGGGAACTATCAACAACTGGCCACGCTGCCCCTCGGCAGCGCGATGAGGGCCTATCATCTCGATGGCTTCGATCTGAAAGGAAACGGCCGCCTGCAACTCTTTGTCTCGGCTGTCACTGATTTCGGAAATACTGCGGGAGTCATGATAGAGTCACAGGACGGGCAGTACCGCATCACCCGGAAAGATATCCCCTGGCATATGCGCAGCCTCACGCTGCCTGGCGAGGGGGCCGTCCTGCTTGCCCAGAGGATGGGGGGCCAGGGCCGCGAATTTTCTGGGCCGGTATTCCGGGTCAGGCTGGCGGGCACCGAGCTTGCCCAAGGAGCGGCGGTCGAAGTGCCCCCCAAGGCAAACCTGTATGATTTTACCCCGTTCCGCTTCAAAGACCAGAAACTGTTTGTCTGTCTGGGAGATGACGGTTACTTGAATGTTGTCACGCCGAGCGGTCAGGTTGTTGGAAGCAGCGTGGATAAGATGGGGGGGAGCGAATCCTACCTGGAGGTGACCGAGGAGGTCCAGAGTGGTGGGGAGAGCCTCCCTGCGTACATCCCGGCCCGTATCGTGGTGAATGAAAACGGGGAGATCGTGGTCCCGGTCAATAGCGGCTTCAGCCTGCTTTCCCGCGTAAGGATGTACGCAAAATCGGAGGTAAAGGCCATGAAATGGGATGGTTCTGCCCTGCGTGATGCCTGGCACTCGATCCAGGAAAAGAGTTACCTGGCCGACTTCCGCCTGGCGGATGCGAACAACGGGGGAAGCAAGTCGCTTGTGACCGTTGTGGCATTTCCCGATTACAACCCCTTTTCAGCCCGTAGGGCGGCACTGCATATATACAAACTGCCTTGACGGTTGGCAGATATACATTGCACGAAAGAACCCGGTACAGTTTGCCGGGTTCTTTCGTTTTAAAAGGCACATCCTTGTTTTCCGAAACGACGTTGAGCGCGCACCCTATTTTTAGAGAGAAACGAAGAACCAAATAGGCTATTATGCACCGGCTTGGGTGAACAAATAGGCAGATTCCCCGTGTCGCGCCAAACCCTCGGTTGTGGTGCCCGGGCGATCAGGAGACATAATGGATAGATCCCCCCGCATGCAGGAAACCCGAGGGCCGCTCGATGGCATAACCGGTGTGATCCTTGCTGGCGGAGCATCCAGCCGCATGGGCAGAAACAAGGCCCTGCTGATGGTGGACGGCATGCCGCTGATCGAGAAGATTCATCGCACCATGATCCGGCTCTTCCGGGATGTGGTGCTGGTTACCAATACGCCGGAGGTGTATGCCTTTCTGCCGTGCCGCACGGTGGCGGATATTTATCCCGGCTTTGGCTCCATTGCCGGCCTGCATGCCGGCCTTGCGGCCAGTTCCGAGGAATGGATTTTCGTTACGGCTTGCGACGCGCCCTTCATCAACCCGGATGTGATACGCATGTTGTCCGCCGTTTCCGCGGGGTATGATGCGGTGGTGCCGATCAGCGAGGGGGGCAAGGAGCCATTGCACGCCCTGTACGGGCGGCGCTGCCTGGCGGAGGTTGAGCAGGTCATCCGCCAGGGCGACCGGCAGCTCCTGATTCTGCTGGATCGTGTAAGAACGCGATATGTTACACCAGAGGAACTTGCCTCCATCCCCGGCGCAGAACTCTCGTTTTGTAACGTGAATACGCCGGACGAGTATGCTGCAATGGTGAGCATGCGAAGGCCCTGAACCGTCGGCCATGTTGACGGTTCCCTGGTCAATTGTCGGACAAGGCTGGTACGCGAACCTGGAGCCCCCATGGTGGTGCCCCGGAGGCGCGAAACGCAGGATGCGCGGGGTGTCGGGGGGGGGGACAGCCGGTCTGCCCCGGCAGGTTTTTTACTCGCTGCGGCACCAGGATTTGTGCTATAAGTCAATCTATTTTGTACTGAATACCGCATTGGGCTCTTCGGTGGTTCTATGGATGAAATGGTCGGCCTGTCCCTTGATCTCTTCGAACGATTGGGGATTCTAGCGGTTCTCTTCTTCCTCATGATGAGGTTCGAACTGTTCCGACGGCTCCTGACCGGCAAGGTCGCCACGGCGAGCAGCCGCGAGAAACTGTTCCATGCCGTTTATTTTGGGGCAGCCGGTATTTTTGCAACCTACTACGGCTTTCCGGTGCACGGGGCGATCGCCAATCTGCGCACGGTTCCGGTCGTGATCGGCGGCATCCTGGGGGGGCCCCTGGTCGGTCTGTCCGCCGGCATCATAGCAGGAGCGCATCGCTACTTCTACGACATCGGCGGGGTAACCTCCGTATCCTGCGCCATTGCGACGCCCTTGGCGGGGGTTGTGGCCGGACTTTTCTACCGCAGGCTGCACCGGAGGGCCTTCGACCCGTTGATGGCTTTTTTCATCGGTATCGTGGCCGAGTCGATCAAGATGGGGCTGATCCTGCTCCTGGCCCATCCCCAAGAGGCAGCCCTAAACGTGGTGCATGCCATAGGCCTCCCCAGTATACTCTCCAACGCCTTCGGCATCGCGGTGCTCGTGGAGGTGCTCGCATCCGTCGCCCGCGAGCAGGAGCGGGCCATGGCGCAACAGGCGCAGACCACGCTCAATATCGCCTTCAGAACCCTGCCCCATCTGCGCCACGGGCTGAACCGCGACTCGGCCATGGAGGCGTCGCACATTATCCGGGAGATGACCGGTCTGGATGCGGTATCCATCTCCAGCGAGAATGAAATCCTGGCCCATGAAGGGATGGATGGCGACCAGCACACGCCGGGCGGGCATTCCCTGCCGCCTGCCGCGCGCCGCGCCTTTGAAACGGGCACGGTGGTGATCGCACCCACGAAAGACGCCATCGGCTGCGCCGGCCAGGCGGGCCGGCTCGGTTCGGCCATCGTGGTGCCGCTCAAAAAATGGGACAAGACCGTGGGGGTCATGGAGTTGTACCGCCAGAAGGAGCACGCCATCAGCCGGCTGGATGTGGAGTTGGCCAACGGCCTTGCCCATCTGTTCTCCAACCAGCTCGAACTGGGCGAGATCGAACTCCAGCGCAAGCTGGTGGCCGAGGCCGAGATCAAGGCCCTGCAAGCCCAGATCAATCCCCACTTCCTGTTCAACGCCATCTCCACCATCATCAGTTATACCCGGACCGATCCCCAGACCGCCTCCTGCCTGTTGGTGAAGCTGGCCGAGTTCTTCCGCAAGAATATCAGCCCCACGGCCAACAAGGTGCCGCTGTCGGTCGAACTGGAACATTGCGAGGCCTATATCGCCATCGAAAAGGCCCGGTTCGAGGAACGGCTCTCCATCGTCTACGAGATCGACGACGAGGCCCTGTCGTGCAACGTCCCCTCGCTGATCCTGCAGCCCTTGGTGGAAAACGGCGTGCGCCACGGCATCCTGCCGAAGGAGGGGGGCGGCGTGATCCATATCGGAGCCAGAAAGGGGGCGGACGGTCTGCTCATCTCTATCAGGGACAACGGCGTGGGCATGTCCCGGGAGCGTATCCGCAGCCTGCTGTCGGAGACGGCGGCGCCCCATGAGGGTGGCGGGCTGGGGCTGGCGCTTCGAAACGTCAACAGCCGCCTGGCAACCCTGTACGGCGAGGAAAATGGTTTGAAGATCGAGAGCGAGCCGGGTGAAGGCACCACGGTTTACTTCTGGGTACCGGTGAACGCATGACGATCACCGTATTCATCATCGACGATGAGGCTCCGGCCCGCAGGGAGTTGCGCTACCTGCTCGAGCAGGTGGGCGATGTGGATGTTCTCGGTGAGGCGTCCAACCCTTCCCTGGGGCTGCAGGGGATTCGGGAGACCAAGCCCCAACTGGTATTCCTGGACATTCAACTGCCCGGCCTGAGTGGGATCGAATTGGCCCAGGTCATCAGGGAATTGCCCGACAAGCCGCTGGTCGTATTCGCCACCGCCTTCGAGCAGTTTGCCGTTCAGGCCTTTAACGTGGAGGCCTTCGACTACATCCTCAAACCGTTCACCCTGGAGCGGGTGGCCAAGTCCATCCACAAGGCCGGCAAGGTCCTCGACACCCGGGTAACGGCACAGAAATCCCTCGTTCCCCAGGAGGGGGCCCACAGTCCCGACAAACCCGATATCAAGCGGATCATCGTGCATAAGGGGGGCAAGATGATTCCCGTGCCGCCCGAGAGCATCGCCTTCATACGGGCCACGGAAGGCGAGGCCCAGGTCCATACGACGGACGGCGTCTTTACCTCGAAGAGCACCCTCAACACTCTGGAAAAGGTACTGGAACCGTACTCCTTCGTCAGGGTCCACCGTAACTCCCTGGTCAATCTGAACTGCATCATCGAGATCATCCCCTGGTTCAACGGCAGTTGTAAGCTGGTAATGAGCGACAACAACGGCAGCGAGGTGCTGGTCAGTCGATACAACGCTAAGGACCTGAAACAGCGGCTCATTTTAAGCAAATAGCACCTCGTCGTCTTCGGGCGCTCACGTGATGCCTGCTCCCCCATCCTGGGGGAGAACCATTCAACCTTGATTTCTGCCATTCAGCCATCAATTTGTACCATTCGCTACAATTACCTTATCCGCAACGCTACAGTCGGCTATTGTCTCAAGCAACGAGGGGTTTGTTGGAGGAACGGCCACCGGCCGGGACTCCGTCACCACACATTGAAGGAGGCTGGTATGTCTGAAGAGTTGATCGAGTCCGCAGAACAGGAAAGTGCAGGGGTGAGCCGCCGCAATTTCATCAAAACAGCGGCGGTGGTGGGAGCCAGCGTGCTAGCGGTGCAGGCCGTCGGACGCACCGAGGCCCACGCGGCCGAAGATGCGAAGAAAGAAGCCAAGGCGGCCTCGGCAGCCGCTGCCGGCGGTGGCGCCAAGAAACTTTCCGACGTGCTCAAGGTCGCCCGCGAGAAGATGTACCCCCGCTGCCGGGTCTGTCCCGAGTGCGATGGGGTTCCCTGTTCCGGTGAGGTGCCGGGCATGGGCGGCATTGATTCGGGCAAGGCCTTCAGGAACAATCTCCAGGCCCTTGCCAAATATGATTTGAAGATGCGCACCTTTCATGATGTGAAAAAGCCGGACACCACCCTGACCCTGTTCGGCGCCAAGCTGTCCATGCCGATCCTCTCCGGCGTAACCGGCGGCGTGACCTACAACATGGGGCTGGGGGGCAAGGTCGGCGAAGAGGAGTACGCCGAAGGGATCATCGGCGGTTGTGTCCTGGCCGGCACTCTGGGCTTTGCGGCGGACGGCATCGGCGACCCTCTCTCCGTCTACGAGACCAGGCTGAAGACCGTGGCCAAGTACCGCGGGCAGGCCGTGGCCCAGATCAAGCCGCGTACCCAGGCCGAGATCATCGAGCGCATCCGTCTGGTCGAACAGACCGGCGCGCCGTTCTTTGCCATCGATATCGATTCCGCCGGCCGTGCGGGGCGCGCCCTGCCGGGCAAGACCGTGGAGCCCAAGACCCTGAAACAGCTCCGGGAGATCGCCAAATCCACCAAACTGCCGTTTCTGATCAAAGGGGTCATGACCCCCGAGGAGGCGCTCATGGCCCTTGAGGCCGGTGCTGCCGGCATCGTCGTGTCGAACCACGGCGGCCGGGTCCTGGACCATACGCCGGGGACGGCTCAGGTGCTGCCCGCCATTGCGGACAAGGTCAAGGGGCGGATGATCATCCTGGCCGACGGCGGGGTGCGTTACGGCGCCGATGTCTTGAAGATGCTGGCCCTGGGCGCCAATGCGGTGCTGGTCGGCCGGCCGCTGGTCCGGGGTTCGGTAGGAGGCGGCGCCGAGGGGGTGGCGCTCATGCTCAAGAAGCTGCAGGACGAGTTGGTCGTGGCCATGACCCTCACCGGCACCGCCGATGTGAAAAAGGTGAGCAGGAATATTCTGGCATAATCACTCATTACACAGATGGACGTGGCGGGGGAGCATCGGGAGGCACCCTGTGGCTACCCCCGCCAGGCCCGTTGTCCGGAGATACCACATGCGAAACGTGTTAGTAGGTGTAGTCGCCCTGACCGCCTGCACCCTGGGCAGCGTCGTGTTCGCCACCAGCGACAAGGCGCTGCTGTACGGGGGAGCGGGGCAAGGCAGGGTTATCTTTGACGGAAGGCTCCATGCCTCCAAGGGGCTGGTGTGCAAGGATTGCCATAGTATGATCTTCGATACGAAAAAGAAAGCCCTGATGACCATGGATGACCATTTCAAGTCCGTGGCATGTTTTACCTGCCATGACGGCACGAAGGTGTTCAACGATTGCGAGAAGTGCCACCGGAAATTCTGATGCCGAGCCCCGTGCACTGCTATCCAACTCAAAAAGGAGAACTATCCATGAAACACATTTCCCGGTTGCAGAGTAGCATCCTGGCCGCGGCCATGACCTTTTGTCTGGCCCAGGCGGCTCTGGCCCAGGACGTCAAGCTGAATGGGGCGGCCAGCGTTGTCACCGACCTGGTCGCGCCGCACCAGGCCGCCGTGGAAAAGGCCACCGGCTACACGTTGGTTGTGGACAAGAGCAATGCCGGCAAGGGGCTGATCGATCTCATCGACGGGAAGTGCGACGCCGCTATGGCCTCGGCCTCCCTGGACGCCACCGTGAAGGCTGCCAAGTCGGCCGGCCTCACCAAGGCGGTGCCGGATCTGAAGATGCATGTCATCGCAAAATCCGAGGTGGTCTTTGTCGTGCATCCCTCCAATCCGGTGAAGAGCCTCACCTGGGAGCAGATCAAGGACATCCACACCGGCAAGATCGTCAACTGGAAGGACGTGGGGGGCAAGGACCTGCCGATTACCGTTTATACCGATGCCAAGGCCAGCGCCACCCGCGGGCTGATCAAGCAGGTCGTCATGGCTAACGGCGAATATGCGGCCAGCGCCAAGGCGGTAGGTTTCGTGAAAGAGGTGAACGACAAGGTGGCTGTGGATGCCAGCGGCATTGGCGGCCTTGGCCTGGGGTTCGTCGATCCGGCCCAGGTGACCATCGTCGCCACCAAGAAGATCGAACGGCCGCTGGGTTTCATCACCGTCGGCGCGCCGTCCACTCCGATGCAGAAGGTTATGGCCGCCTTCAAGACGGCAAGCGGCAACTAGGGCGTATCATTCATCGGCGGCAGCAAGCGAGGCCGTTCCTTCCGGGAACGGCCTCGCTGTTTCTGGGCCACTGGTCTGCCTCCGCCGTATGGGTGGGCAGGCCCCGTAGCCATATCGTGGCAGGCGGCTACTCCACCAGGCCGGCCTTTGCCGCAAAAGGGTCCCACGACGGGTCGCGGTGGGCATCGTACTCGGTGACGCGTTCAAGCCAAGCGCCAATATCCTTGCCGTACAGACGCGAGATGACCGCCAGGCTCATATCCATCCCTGCCGAGACGCCGGAAGAAGTGACCACCGTGCCGTCGTCCACCCAGCGTGCTTTTTTGATCCATTTCACCTTGGGTCCCGGCGCGGTCGAAGGGTGAAAGGCCATCTTGTTGGTCGTTGCCGGCCGGTCATCGAGAATGCCGGCAGCAGCCAGCAGAGAGGCGCCGTTGCAGACCGACATGACGATTCCGGCTTTCCCCGCCTGCGCCCGTAGCCAGTTCATGGTTGCCGGGTCATTCAGCAGGGGGAATACCCCCAAGCCACCCGGCACCACCAGAAAATCCAGCGGCGGGGCATTGTCGTAGCTGAAATCGGCCATGGTTTTCGGCCCTTGGTTCGAGGGGATTTCGCCGCGTTTGGCGGCGATGGTGACCAAGCGCACGCCGACCCTTTTCTCCTCGCCGCCCCATACCTTGGCCGGCGCGTGCTTCAGGGTGCCCCACATCTCCATGGGGCCATAGGCATCCAGCATCTCAAAGCCGGGGAAAATGAGCACCCCGACGGTTATCTGCCGGGCGGCGGGTGCAGGTTGCCGTTCATACAGCGTCTCCTGCGCTGTCGGCGGTTTGTCTGTCCGGGCCGCGGCGGGCAAAGCCGTGGCAATGAACGCCGACATGATCAACAAGCGTATAACGATACCCCGAAGGCGCATCTGTTTCATCGTATCCTCCATTGTCGATTATTCGGTTCCTGACCGGAACCGTTCCCGGTACTGGCCGGGGGTGATCCTGAAGAAGCGTACAAAAGCCACCCTGAAGTGTTCGCCAGACTGAAAACCGCACTCCCGGGCGATGGTTTCCAGTGCCTGATTCGTTTCTTCAAGGCGCTTGACCGCTGCTTCAAGGCGAACCCGTTCGATAAAATGGGCCGGCGTCGTGCCGGTCTCCCGCTTGAAGATGCGGGCGAAATTGCGCAGGCTCATGGACGCGTGGTCGGCCAGCGCTTCATTGCTCAGGTGGCTCCGATAATTGTCGCGTATCCACTGAATGGTCGGAGCGAGGGAGCCTTCTTCGTGAAATTGGGCCAAAAGGCCGGTGCTGAATTGGGACTGCCCCCCAGGGCGTTTGAAATACAACACCATCAACCGGGCGACATCCAGCGCCAGCACGCGGCCGAAATCCTCCTCCAGCAGCGCCAGCGCCAGGTCGATTCCCGCCGTTACCCCGGCCGAGGTGTAGACGGAGCCGTCTTTGATATGGATGGCATCCTCATGAACATCGACGTGCGGATAGAGGCGACGAAGCCGTTCGACGCTGGCCCAATGGGTGGCCGCCCGTCGTCCTTCCAGCAGCCCTGCCCGCGCAAGAATGAAGCTGCCGGTGCATATCGACCCGAGCCGCCGCGCCAGGGGCGCCGTCCGGCGCAGGCAGTTCACCAGCTCTTCCGGCGCCTGTTCTGCTGCCGGACCGCCGGCCACCAGCAGCGTATCCGTTCCCGAACAGTCAGACCAGGCCGTGTCGGCCAACAGCCTGATTCCGGACGACGTCGCCACCACGGCGTCTTTTGCCCCGGCGGCAATTTCGACCCGATAGAGTGGTCCCTTGCCGCCATTTTCCCGGTGCACGGCGTTGGCAAGGGCAAAAACATCCAGGGGGCCGGTTATGTCCAGGATCTCGGCACCGTCGTAAGCGGCCATCGTCACGAGCAGCGGCGTGTCCATGTTGGTGGATGTGCGGGGCTGATGTTTCATGACCCCACCTTAGTCCAGGAACCTGTCTGGCACAATGACAATAAACACGGAATTTCGGCCAAATGGGGAAGCGTTTATTGTGCCCGCAGTGGCCGAAACGCCATAAGGCCGCTTTCCGGCAGTACGTTCTTCATCGGGGCGGGATCGGTGCCGATCGAGAAAACAAAGGTCGTGGTGAGCCAGCGAATCTCGCCATGTGCGGGGAAATATGATACAAAGATAGTGCCTGACCGGCAGGGTGGGTGGCAACGGGCGCTTCCCTGCTCTGCCCGGCACAACCTCAAAAACGGAATACCCCCATGCCTGATGAAACCACTAAACCGCCCGTGGGCCGGTTCGCCCCGTCACCCACCGGCGCTCTGCATACCGGTTCCCTGGCCACGGCCGTGGCCAGTTGGCTCATGGCCCGGAGTGCGGGAGGGCGCTGGCTGCTGCGCATCGACGATCTGGACGTGCCGCGCCAGGTGCCGGGCATGGCCGACGACATCATGGAGACCCTGGAGCTTTTCGGGCTTTACTGGGATGGGGAAATTTCCTGGCAAAGTTCCAACCGCGAAGCATACCAGCATTATTTCAGCGAACTGCTCGCTACCGGTCTGGTCTACCCCTGCGGCTGCTCGCGCCGGGAGATTGCCCAAGCCGCCTCGGCGCCCCATCCCGACGACGATTGTCTCCCGTACCCCGGCACTTGCCGGGACGGGATGCGGGAGGGGGCGACGGTGCGCTCCTGGCGCCTGCGGGTGCCGCCGGAGCAGGTCTGTTTCCACGATCTGCACAAGGGAATGATCTGTCAGCATCTGGGGGAGCGGTGCGGAGATTTTGCCGTGCGGCGCGGGGATGGGGAGATCGCCTACCAGTTGGCGGTGGTGGTGGACGACCATCTTACGGGGGTGACCCAGGTGGTGCGGGGCGAGGATCTGCTTCCCTCGACACCGCGGCAGGTCTACATCCAGGGGCTGCTCGGGCTTGAGAGTCCCGCCTACTGCCACATCCCTCTGGTGACCGGACCGGGCGGGGCAAAGCTCAGCAAACGCGATAATCTGGTTTCCCATCATCTGGGGAGTTGGCGCGGCAAAGAAGGGACTCTGCTGCTGGGGGTGCTGCGCTTCCTGGGGCAGGAGCCGCCCCGTGACCTGGTCGGAGCGCCATGCGACGAGATCCTCCGGTGGGCCGCCGGTTGTTTCGACATTACCCGCCTGCCGGTCGCCGGAGGGGAGTTGGTTGTTTCACCGGGAAGTTGAACCCGGAAATAGCTACGGAGCCGCAGAGACGCGGAGGTTATTGAAAAACTCAGGTTGTTCAAAAATAGTCAGATCGTCGCACCCGCAGAAAGCCCCGCGGAGGCGTAGCAGCGCTACGCCGCACAAGAGGGCTTTCGAGGACGAAGGCCTGATGGCTGTTTTTCAACAACCTGCTACAGGCGGCCCTGCCGTTCGCCCCAGAACCCGGCCAGGCGTTGTCCGGCCAGGCTGAAATCCTCCAGGTCGATCTCCACGTCCGGGGTCCAGGGGCGGTTTTTGTAGTAGAGCCGGTCGTAGTAGTGTTCTATCAGCCCACGGGCGACCCCTTCCACGTCCCAACACTCCAGGAGCGCCTTGATCTCGGCGTAGCGCACGCCCCCCAGTTTCTTTTTGATCCGCTCCAAGGCCACGGCCATGGCCTCCCGGTACTCCTCACACGCATACTCCGCGGACAACCGGTGCACCCGGGTTTCCAGGGAGGCGTGGCACCAGACCTTGCACCCGCCGCCCATGGCCTCATAGACCCTTCCGGGGAGTGATATCTTGCCGATGCGCTGGCTTTCCCCCTCCACAATGATCGGGCGGCCATCGGAGGCTGTGCGGAAAGCGTCCCACAGGAGGGTATCGAAGCGCTTCTGGCTGATCGCCTGGACGAGGCCGACCTCGCCGAAGGCGGAGCCGCGATGGCAGGCCAACCCTTCCAGGTCGATCAGGGTCCACGCTTCCCGGTCCAGGCCGTTGATGAACGTGGTTTTGCCGGTGCCGGTCATGCCGTGGATGACGACCAGCGGTCCCGGAGGGGTGAAATCCTCAAAGTAGGAGACGACCTGATTACGGAAGGCCCGGTACCCTCCCTTGAGCTGTACCACCGGGTAGCCGCTCATCTCCAGCAGTATGGCCATGGAAAGGCTGCGCAGGCCGCCGCGCCAGCAGTAGACCAGGACCTGTCTGCCTGCCGCGTAGTCAACCACCTCATGCACCATGGCGGCAAAGCGGCCGCAGGTCAGCTCCAGGCCGCGCATGCGTGCCTTTCGGGGGCCTGCCTGCTTGTGGAGCGTACCGATCTCAACACGCTCCTCATTGGTCAGGATCGGGACGTTGACGGCGCCGGGCAGATGGTCCTCGGCGAATTCCAAGGGGGTGCGGACGTCGATGATGCAGTGCGTGTCCAACAACGAAGGGGTGAACGATATGACGTGGGGCATGGTTTTACTCCGAATGGCCAATTATAGGTGATGTATCCCGGTCTGGCAACAGGGAAGTGCACTGTTTACTCCTTGATTCCGGGGCGGTTACATGATATTTATAAAGCGCCGTATACTGGCTGAAAAACACCGTGATTTCAAATTAATACAGCACTGGCATGCAATGCAGAGGTACTGACACTATCGATAGAAGGAGGGTGGTATGGCTTACGCGGCAGATTTCGAAAAAGCACTTCAGGTGGGGCGTCCCCCCACTATCTGTGGTCTCTTTCCCAACTCCAAGGCGCTGATCGTCAGCGGCAAGGTCATTGACCGGGCCATGCTCGCCAAGGGCAAGGCGGTGGCGCTGGCCGCCAACGGCCGCAACTACTTCGTCATCCGCGGAGCACTTGCTGCCGCCCAGCGCGCCAATGCACCGCTTATCATCGAGATCGCCAAGTCCGAGGGGGGGCAGAAAGCCTACTGCGCCGTCAATTACTGGAACATAGCCCGTATCGTCGATGCCCTCTGCAACGAACTGGGGATCACGGTGCCGGTCGCCATCCACGCCGACCACTACGGGATCAAAAACGACAAGGACCTGGCGGCAGCCAAGGTGGAGGTGCCGACCATGTTCGAGGCGGGGATCACCTCCATCGCCATCGACGCCTCCCACCTCCCCGACGATCAAAATCTGCTGGCCAACCTGGAGATCAACCCCTTCATCCCAAAGTGGGCCGGGCTTGAGACCGAGGTGGGCGAGATCAAGGGGAAAGAAGGGCTCTCCACCGTCCCCGAGGCCAAGTTCCTGATCCAGGGGCTGAACGCCCATGAGATCTTCCCCGACTGGATCGCCCTGAACAACGGGACCACCCACGGCCTCGAGGCGAGCGACGCCGGCATCCAGGTCGGCCTGACCGCCGATATCCACCACGCCTTGGTCCCCTACAAGCTCAGCGGCGCCCAGCACGGCACCTCGGGCAACAGCTCCGAGCGCTTGCGGGAGATCGCCCAGAAGACCGCCACCACCAAGGCCAATGTGGCCACCGCCCTGCAGATGATCTCCTGGGGGCTGGAGGTGAACGACTACGGCAACGCCCAACTGGACGGGAACGGCAATTTCATCAAGGTGCCGGGCGAGGGGATGACCGAGGAGCTGTGGGCCGAGATGGTTGCCTATGCCGACTCCAAAGGGTGGAAGAAGGGTGACTACAAGAACCTGAACCTTACCTTTGAGAACAAGTTCCTGGCACAGCCCAAGGCGATCAGGGAGCGCATGGCCAAACGGGTCGAGGAATTCGCCTACAAGATGATGACCGAGGTGTTCAATAGCCGGGATACGGCGCCACTGGCCGTGGAGGCGATCCTCAAGGCCGGTTCGTATGACCTGGGCCCCAAGGGGAGCCAGATCGAGGACCCGGCCCACTGGACCAGGGAACAGATCGTGGAACGGGCTAAATCCATTGCCGGCGACAAGGGCCCCGAAGGCAACTTCGAGGACTGATCGAAAGAATTGTTCGGCGCAACGACATGCCGGGTGCGGTCGGTGGCTGTGGATGCACCGGCTGCGCCGGCACGAATTCAGGAGACACTCCCATGAGTAGTACGAGAAAGTTTTCCCGCGTCCCCTTCCGGGTTAATGCAACCGTCAAGACGGCGGATCGTCAGTTTTACGGCAATGTGGAGAACCTCAGCATGAGCGGCATGCTGCTCATCACCGAGGAGCGTTTGCCGGAAGGCGAACCGGTGGAGATCACCATCGTCCTGACGGGAACGTCCCCCGAACTGTTTGTCGGCTTCAGCGGCAAGGTAAGCCGGGAGGCCGAGAACGGCATCGCGTTCTCCTTCGAGAAGATAGATCTGGATTCCTATACCCACCTCAAGAATATCATTGCCTATAACAGCGACGATGCCGAAAAGGCAATGGAGGAGATTTACCACTCCATCGACGAAAAGTTTGCCACGGAAAAGTGAGAGACAACCATCGTGCGTAAAGAACTCATCGCGAAAAAGCGCTCCAAGGCATTGGCGCTGTCCGGTTTCCTGCTCGGCAGCAGCGCCCCTATCGGCTGGATCATCATCCGCACGCTCTTCTTTTACGATAGCGGGAAGCCGCTGTTGGGGCAGATTTCCGCCGATATCTTCGCCTCGGCCGAACACCTTGCCATGTACAACTACATGGGACTCGGGACCGCCATCGTCCTGGCCGGCCTGGGCTACCTGATCGGCCAGAACGACGACGAACTGCGCGAGCGGGCCACGGAGTTGGATGCCCTCCACAGGGAGGTCGCCTCCCAGAAGGAGATATTCGAGAACCGTTACAAGGTTCTGGACAACAACATCAAAAACTTCCACCAGATCAGCAGCAAGCTGCAGATGTCCCTCGACCTGGATGAAATTCTGCGGCTGTGCGCCGCGGGGCTTCACGAGGTACTGGGCTATGAGCGGGTCAACATCCTCATGGTCCAGAATGGTACGGAGCTCCGTTTCGTCACGACCGCCGGCACGGATGATTTCGACGCCGCCGGCGTGACGCTGCCCCTCGACGGGAGGATCGGCGTGGTCCACAAGTGTCTGGCCGAGAGAAAGGTCTTCCTGGTGGACGACATCTCCCGCTATCCCGAAGAGTACCACCTGCAAGCCCCCTACAACAGCCTGGAGCCGCTTCGCTCCCGGAGCTTCATCCTCTGCCCCATCGTGGTCAAGGGCGAGGCGGTCGGCGTCTTCGGCATCGACAACAAATCCAGCCGCCGTTCCTTGAACGATTCCGACGTGGATACGATCATGCTCTTCGCCGATCAGGTGGCATCGGCCATCACCCGTATCAATCTCCTGGCCTCCATCGACACCCTGACGTCGGAGATGGACAACTCCTTTGCCTTCCTGCTGAGCAGTCGGGAGCAGCATTTCAAGAACGTCAGGAACCTGGAGGAAAGCGTCGAGTCGGTTGCCGACGGATCGGCTGTTATCGCCTCGGCCGCCGAGGGGGTCATGGCCTCGGTGGATGAAACCAGCACCGCCGTCAGTGAAATCTCCGTAACCATCGAACAGGTTACCCGCAACCTGGATCACCTGACCGGCATCGTGCTGCAATCCGCATCGGCCATGGAACAGATCAGCAACACCATCAGCAGCGTGGAGCAAAGCGCCGCCATCTCCCACGAGGTCTCCAGCCAGGTAAAGTCCAATGCGGACGAGAGTCGCGCCGTGGTTGCCGAGACGATCGATTCCCTGGCCGAGATTCAGACCTCGGTCGTGCTCTCCTACGAGGCCATCACCCGGCTGTCCGAGAACAGCAACCGGATCGAGAATATCGTTAATGTGATTAACGATATCACCAAGCGCACCAACCTTCTGGCCCTGAACGCCTCGATCATTGCCGCCCAGGCGGGCGAATACGGTAAGAGCTTCGGTGTGGTGGCCGAGGAGATCCGAACCCTTTCGCTCCAGACCGGTCATTCCACCAGCGAGATCACTTCCATCATCGAACAGATCATGACCGAGTCCAAGACCGCCGCCAGCAATATCACCGCCACCAAAGGCCTGGTGCAGCGCGGCGTCGAGCTGGGCAATTCCACGGGTGAAACCCTCAAGGCCATTTTCGACCGCTCCGTCTGCTCCATGGACATGACCCAGCAGATCAAGCAGGCCACGGAAGAGCAGGCCATGAGCGTTCACCTGGTGGCAAAGTCCATGGAAGACATCAGTGCCATGACCACCCAGATCTTTGCCGCTTCCACCGACCAGTCCAAGGCCACCAGGAGTATCGCCCGCTCCATCGAAACCATCAAGGAGATGGCCCACGAGATGGTGGATTCCACCTCCCATCAGGTGGAAGACGGTCTCCGCATCAGCCGGATCGTCGAGTCGGTCGGCGGCATGGTGAAGGAGATGTTCGACAACATGGAAACCCGCCGCGACCAGAGCGCAGAGGTGATCAAGGAGTTGGAGTCCATGAGGAGCCAGAACGCCTGAAAGCCTGGTGAGATGCGGTCTCCCTTGGGGATTTTCAGCGACCAGACAAACAAGGGATTTTTTTTGTAGCCCTTTTATAGGCCTTTTGGTATAAATAGATGTTCGGTTTTCATGACGGCTACCCAAGCAGGGGGTCGATCAACCACGGGACCGGAGAGCAGGATCATATACCGCCAGGATTCGGCAACGAACCGGGACGGAAGGGAATACCCGACAGTGCAAAGCATGGCTTGTGCACTGAACGATATCGCGCCTTTCCGGCGCGTTTTTTGTTTCTGGGGGACGGAGAGATGCTATGCAGAAGAAAATGACCATACCGGACATCTTCCTGATGAAGCAGGAAGGGCGGCGCATCACCATGTTGACCGCCTACGATTTCCCCTTTGCCCGCCTCGTGGACCAGGGGGGCGTGGATATGATCCTGGTGGGGGATTCGGCCGGCGTCGTGGTGGCCGGTCACGACACGACCCTGCCGGTCACTATGGATGAGATGCTGTACCATACGAAGTCGGTCCGGCGTGCCGACCCCAGGGCCCTGGTGGTGGCCGATATGCCGTTCATGTCGTACCAGGCCGGCATCGAGGATGCCTGCCGCAACTGCGGCCGGATGATCAAGGAGGGGGGCGCCGAGGCGGTGAAGATCGAGGGGGGCGTGAATATGGCCTCCGTTATCCGGGCGGTGTCCGCCATCGACATCCCGGTCATGGCCCACATCGGCCTGACTCCCCAGTCGATCCACCGCATGGGGGGCTACAAGGTGCAGGGGCGCAAGGACCAAGCCGAGCGGATCATGGATGATGCCCGGGCGGTCCAGGAGGCAGGCGCATTCTCGGTGGTCCTGGAAGGAATACCGGCCCCGCTGGCGGCCCGCATCACGGCCGAACTCTCCATCCCCACCATCGGCATCGGCGCGGGGCCGGATTGCGATGGCCAGGTGCTGGTGATCCACGACATCCTGGGGCTGTGCGAAAAGTATTCCCCCAAATTCGTCAAACGCTACGCCGAGCTGACACCAATCATCACCGAGGCGGTCAAAACTTACGTGGATGAGGTCCGGGCCGGGGAGTTCCCGACCGCCGAGCATTCGTTCAATTGAAATCCATCCCCTTTAAAAAGGGGGAAGTAAAATCGAGGAAATCAGGAAATCCATGAAGATCATTTCTGCCATAGAGGAAATGCAGCAAACCGCCCTGGGCCTCAAGCGCCAGGGCAAGACCATCGCCTTCGTTCCCACCATGGGATACCTGCACGAGGGGCATGCCTCGCTGCTCAGGGAGGGGCGCACACGGGGTGATATCCTGGTCCTCTCCATCTTCGTCAACCCGATCCAGTTCGGCCAAAACGAGGACCTGGACAGCTATCCCCATGACCGGGAGCGGGACTTTCGCACCGCGGAGGGATGCGGCGTGGACATCGTCTTTACCCCCGACAGCACCGGCATGTACCCGTCCGGGTTTCAGACCGGGGTGGCGGTGCGGGAACTTTCCCAACCGTTGTGCGGCGCCAGCCGTCCGGGACATTTCGACGGCGTGGCCACGGTGGTGACCAAGCTGTTCAACATCGTCCAGCCGGACGTGGCCCTGTTTGGGCGCAAGGATTACCAGCAACTGGCCGTCATTCGGCGCATGGCGGCCGACCTGAACCTGCCGGTGCAGGTGATCGGCATGCCGATCGTCAGGGAGGCGGACGGCCTGGCCCTGAGCTCGCGGAACAGCTACCTGTCGCCTGTGGAGCGGCAGGCTGCCCTCTGTCTCTCCCGCGCTCTGGTGCGGGTCCGGGAGCGGTACGCCGCCGGGGAGCGCTCCGCAGCGACCCTGAAAAACGAGGCCCTGGCCGTTATCGCCCAAGAGCCGCTGGCCGCAATAGACTATCTGGAAGTGCGCGACGGCGCCACGCTGGAACCGTCGCAGACCGTGGACAGCGGCACGTTGGTGGCGCTGGCGGTCAAACTGGGACAGACGCGACTGATCGATAACACCATAGTGGGAGAGGAGCAGTAACCATGCAGAGAATCATGTTGAAGAGCAAGATCCATCGTGCCACCGTCACCGGAGCCGACCTCCATTACGAGGGGAGCGTCACCATCGACCGCGACCTGATGGATGCGGCCGATATCGTTTCCTACGAAAAGGTTGCGGTGTGGGACGTGACCAACGGCAGCCGCCTGGAGACCTATGCCATCGAAGGCGAGCGCGGCTCCGGCGTCATCTGCCTCAACGGTGCCGCCGCACGTCTGGTGGCCCCCAAGGATCTGGTCATCATCGCCAGCTTCGTCAACATGGACAACGAGGCGGCCATCACCCACGAGCCGAAACTGGTCTTCGTGGACGAGCAGAACCGCATGCTGCCGACCCGCAAGGAAGATGCGGGGCAGTCCAAACTGAAGTGCGTGCACTAACGTTAAGAGGTTGTTGAAAAACAGCCATCTCGCCGCCGTCCTCAAAAGCCCTTTCGTGCGGCGTAGCGCTGCTACGCCTCCTCAGGGCTTGTCTAGCGGGTGCGACGATCTGACTATTTTTGAACAACCTGAGTTTTTCAATAGCCTGTTAAACGTAATCGGATAGGATTAGCGGGATTCAGGCAGGAAACTTCGGTTTTCTGCCTGTTTCTTTTTTAAAAGGTAGTGGGTATAATTAACCACCGCCGTCCCGTTTCATGACGGATTCCCGCCCGAAGGCATCATGTGTCTTCACGGCGGACACCGCGCTGGGGGTTGAACATGTCCGAATCCACCATCTACGCCGCCTCATGGCTGATCAATCCCGACGCCCCCCCCGTTGCCGGCGGGGCGCTCCTGGTACGCCATGGCACGGTGGCCGCCGTCGGCACGCTCGCCGAGTTGCGGAGCGCCCATGCCGCTCCGGTGGTGGAATTCCCCGACAGCACCATCATCCCGGGCTTCGTCAACGCCCACACCCATCTGGAGCTGACCCATTTCGCCTCCTGGCGGCTGCGTACCCATGTGGAGTACAACCCGCGCCGCTTCGTGGACTGGATCATCCAGTTGATCAAGATCAGGCGCGGCCTCAAGGACGAGGATATCCTCGCCTCGTTGCGGGAAGGGGTGCGCATGTGCCTGGAGTCCGGCACCACAGCCGTGGGGGAGATCGTCACCAACCCCGCCCTGGCGCCGCGCTACCAGACATCTCCCCTTGGGGGGCGTCTCTTCTTCGAACTGCTCGGCCACGACCCGGACCGATTCCGCGGCATGCTGGACAAGGCGCTTGCCGCCTGTGCGGAGAGCAACGACCGGTTCGCTGCCGGTCTGTCGCCCCACAGCCCCTATACCATCGGCGAGGTGAACCTGGCGCAGATCCGCGAGACCGCCGTATCCCGATTCCTCCCCCTGGCGATCCACATCTCCGAATCCCGGGAGGAGGCCGACTTCATCTTCGACACCGCCGGTCCCCTAGCGGAGCAGTTCTATCCCTTCGTGGGGTGGGAGGAACTGTTGATGCCGCCCCGCCATTGCAGCTCCACCGAACTCCTGGACCGCTTCGGCCTGCTGACCCCCACCACCATGGCCATCCACTGCGTCCACGTCACCCCATCGGACGGGGAGACCCTCAAAGAGCGCGGCTGCTCCATCGTGCTCTGCCCGCGCAGCAACGAACGCCTCGATGTGGGAAAGGCCCCGCTGCATCTGTTCAAAAAACTCGGCATTCCGCTGGCCCTGGGCACCGATTCCCTGGCCAGCAACGACTCTCTCTCCCTCTGGGAGGAGATGCGCTTCGCCCTGGACCTGTTCCGCAACAACCTGTCCCCGGCCGAAGCCTTCCGCATGGTTACGGTCGGGGGGGCTACTGCCCTCGGTATGGCCTCATCCTGCGGTTCGCTGGAACCGGGAAAGCGCGCCGATTTCCAGATCGTGGGGAACGGTGGGGCAGAGACGGAGAAAGTGCTGGAACGGCTTGTGGGCGAGGGTGCGGTTCAGGAGGTCTATGCGGGCGGGGAACGGTATGCGGGCTCCGGCGGCTGAGGGTGTCTCTCGCCGCCCCGTCTTGAGGCAATACTTTGAATTTTCCAAGCCCCTGTGGCACACTACCGATCATGCCAACCATGAACACCCTTGAAACAGCCATCGTCCGTCTGCTGCGGGATAAACCGTTCTACGGCCACTTTATCCTGAATCTGCGCCGTGCGGAGCAGCCCTCGTCCAACCACGCCGCCGGCGTGACCATCCGGGACGGGGTGCCGACCCTCTCCCTGAATCCCCCGCTGTTCGCCGCCCTGTCCCGCGAGGGGCAGCAGGCCCTGCTGGAACATCTGGTCAAGCATCTCCTCCATCTCCATCCCCTGCGCCGCAAACAACGCAACAACCATGATTGGGATATGGCCTGCGACCTGGCCATCAACCCCGGCATCAAGGGGCTGCCGGACGATGCGCTCGTACCGGAACAGTACGGCCTGGAAGCGGGATTGGCGGCAGAGGAGTATTATGCCCTGCTGGTCCCCCCCTTCGACACCGGAAACCTGGACGGCAGCGGCTATGGCGATAGCGAGCAGGATGACCGGGGGGCTGCCGGGCAGGGGCGGGCCGCTGTGCAGGACGGGGCGACCCTGGACGATCACGAGATCTGGAGCGACGCCGATAGCACCCCCTTGCCCCTGGGCGAGGAGATGGTGCGGAGCATCACGCGAGATAGCCTGCGGGGGAGCGACGGCGAGGCGCCGGGAGATATCCGGGCGGTGGTGGAGGGGCTGTTGCGGCCATCGCCCATCCCCTGGCGCCAACTGCTGCGGCAGTTTGTCGCCACGGCCGGGCGGGTGGGGCGGAAGAGCACCTGGATGCGGGAGCATCGCCGTTTCGGCACGGGGACTCCCGGTATTCGCAAGCGGCGGCGGCTCAACCTGCTGGTGGGCATCGATGTCAGCGACTCCACCAATATCGTGGCGCTGCGCGAGGCCTTTGCCCGCGAGTTGGTGCACATCGCCCGGGGACGGGACGCCCACATCACCGTGTTGTACGCCAACAGCCGCATCCAGAGCGTAGAGGCGTTCAGCGGCTCGTCGTTCGTGGCCCAGCGGTACGACGGTGGCGGCTTCACCGACTTGCGACCGGTCTTCGAGTACGCCCGGGGCATGCACCCCCTGCCGGCCGCGATCATCTACCTGACCGACGGCATCGGCCCTGCCCCTGAGACGATGCCGTTCCCCACCCTGTGGGTGCTGACCCGCGAAGGGGAACGGCCGGTACCGTGGGGGATGGAGCTGCGGTTGGATGTATAATATAAACAACCTGCACAGAGACTCGGGGAGATTAATTTTAAAAAGCATCCAAGCTCATACCTAACCACCCCTAACCCCTCCTGAATCAGGAGGGGGACGAGAGACTCCCCTCCTTGATAAGGAGGGGCTGGGGGTGGTTGATATGAGTGCCATCTTGATTGCAACTTGGAATAAGATTCTTTTGAAGGGATTTTCTATGGACGAATTCAAACCGATGACCGCGGAATCGGTCGGGAGCCTGCTGGAAGAGGCGGGGGCCGAGGTGCTGGTACGCTCCGGGAGAAGCGAGAGCTATGGCGCCCCGCGGGAGTTTTCCTTCGAGGTTAAGGCAACGTTTTCCAACGGCATGGGGCTGCATGTGCTGGCGCGCCAGTTTAACTACCGCGACCCCTGGGAGGCCCAGGGGAGGATCAACGACATGGTTGATGTGTCGCTGCTCCGCGCCGGCAGCTATACCAGTCTGCCGAAAGGCTTTGATTATTTCCAGGGGATCGATGAGGAGTGCGGGTTGGATGAGGAACGGCTGAAAGAGGTGATCGCCTGCGTCAGCGGCCTGAACCCCAAGCTTTACCTGTTGCAGGAGATGACCGGGGATCTATGAGGTTGTTGAAAAACAGCCATCAGGCCTCCATCCTCGAACGCCCTTTCGTGCGGCGTAGCGCCTGGCCTTCGCAGCCAAAGCAGCTTCGGCGGAGTAGGCCTGCTACGCCTCCTCGGGACATTCTGCGGGTGCGACGATCTGACTATTTTTGAACAACCGGAGCTTTTCAACAACTTGTCAGAGCAGGCTCACCAGCATCTTGGTGGCCATGGCGATCAGCAGCAGGGCGAAGAATTTCTTCAATTTTGGGATCGGCAGGCTGTGGGCCAGCTTGGCGCCCAGGGGCGCCGTGGCGAAGCTGGCGCATGCCACCCCGGCCAGCGCCGGGAGGTAGACAAAGCCGATGCTGTAGCTCGGCAGTGCTACGGCCGACAGACCGTTGACCGCATAGCCGACCGCCCCGGCCAGGGCGATGGGAAAACCGACTGCGGCGGAGGTCCCAATGGCGTTGCGCATGGGGACGTTGCACCACAGGAGGAACGGCACGGTCATGGTGCCGCCGCCGATGCCGACCAGGCTGGAGACGCCGCCGATCAGGCTGCCGACGCCGGAGGTGCCGACTACGCCGGGGAGTTGCCGCTGGGCCTTGGGTTTGATGTCCAACAGCATCTGGAGCGCCACGTAGTACAGGAACGCCACGAAGAAACCCTTGAGAAAGCCGGTGGAGAGGTGTGACGCCAGCCAGGAACCGAGGAAGGTCCCGGCCAGGATACCGGGGGTTATGCGCCGGACGACACCCCAGTCAACCGCTTTGCGGCCATGATGGGCCCGCATGCTGGAGACCGAGGTGAACATGATGGTGGCCAGCGACGTGCCCAGCGCCAGGTGCAGGATATAGGCGGCCGGCAACTGCTGGGCCGTGAACAGGAAGGTGAGTATCGGCACGATCACCAAGCCGCCCCCCACACCCAAAAGCCCCGCCAGGATGCCGGCAAAGCCGCCCAGCGCAAGGTACGAAAGCCAAAATGTTATCATTGTTTCTCCCGCCACCGGGGACGCCACGTCCCATAACAGTAACCTGAATCTGTAACGCCTCCATGCCTTCGTTGATCCGAAAGGCCTCTGCCCTTGCCTTTGAGGAGATAAACACCAGGGCGACGGAGGACCGACGAAGTGGGTTGTTTGATGCGGCCGGGCGGCGGGCTGGTCCCGACTCTTCCTGACACTGGGGTATTCCGGCATTACGGATTCAGGACTAGTTTTTTACCCGTTTCTGCTGTTGTTCCTCCCGCAGCATGTCCAGCGCCAGCAGGGCCACGCCGACGCAGATCAGCGAGTCGGCGGCGTTGAAGGCCGGCCAGTGGTGCGCTTTCCAGTACACATCGAGGAAGTCGATGACCTCGCCCAGGCGGACCCGGTCGATGAGGTTGCCCACGGCGCCCGAGAAGATCATGGCCAGGGAGACCTGGGCCAATTGCTGGTCGTTGCGCAGACGGTTGAAGGCGATCACGATCACCACCGCGGCGATGGCCGAGATGGCGATGAAGAAGGGGAGCCGCCAGGAGGCGTGGGAGAGAAAACTGAAAGCGGCCCCCCTGTTGCGCACATAGGTGATGTTGAACAGCCCGTCGATCACCGGGATCGACTGGAACATCTGCATGCTCCGGTCGATGTATAGTTTGGTGATCTGATCGACGATCAGCCCGACGATGGCGATACTGCCGAAAATAGTCCAGCGCCGCATCGTTAGACCACCGCCTTGGTGCATTTGGGACATATGGTTGGATGCGACGTATCCTGTCCCAGTTCCTCGCTGTAGCACCAGCAACGGTCGCACTTCTCACCCGGAGCGGCCGATACCTGCACCCGCAGGCCGGGGAGGGTTTCAGCCGCATAGCTGTCGCCAGCCATGGTGTCAACCAGGGCGACCTTGGAGACGATGAAGATCGCAGCCAGTTCTGCGGCGTATTCCCGGAGGAAGGTCAGCAGTTCCGGTTCGGCGCTGATGGTTACCCCGGCGTCCAGGGAGTGGCCGATGGTTTTGGCCACCCGGGCCTGTTCCAGGGCCTTGGATACCTCGGCCCGCACCTTCATGATCCGCTCCCAGCGTTCCACCAGCTTGTCGTCCTTCACCTCGGGCTGGAGTGTGGGGAATACGGCCAAGTGGACGCTGCCCTCGTGCTCGCCCGGCAGGTACTGCCAGGCCTCGTCGGCGGTGAAGGAGAGTACCGGTGCGATCAGGCGCAGCAGGGTATCCAGGATGCGGTACATGACGGTCTGGGCGCTGCGCCGTTCCAGGGAGTCCTTCTTGCTGGTGTAGACCCGGTCCTTGAGGATATCCAGGTAGAACGAACTCATCTCCACGGTGCAGAAGCCGTTCACGGCATGGTAGAGGACGTGAAACTCATACTCGTCGTAGGCGGTCAGCACCTTTTCCTTGAGCAGTTCCAACTGGTGCAGGGCCCAACGGTCGATCTCCGGCATGTTCGCGTATGCCACGCTGTCCCGGGCCGGGTCGAAGTCGTTGATGTTCCCCAGGATGTACTTGCTGGTGTTGCGGATACGGCGGTAGGACTCGGACAGGCGGCTCAGGATCTCCTGGGAGATGCGGATATCGTCGCGGTAGTCCTGGGCAGCCACCCACAGGCGCAGGATTTCGGCGCCGTACTTCTTGATGATCTCCTCCGGGGCCACGACGTTGCCGACCGACTTGCTCATCTTGCGGCCGGAGCCGTCCACCACGAAACCGTGGGTGAGGACATTCTTGTAGGGGGCGCGGCCGCGGGTGCCGACGCTTTCCAGCAGCGAGGAGTGGAACCAGCCGCGGTGCTGGTCGCTCCCCTCCAGGTACATGTCGGCCGGCGAGGCAAGCCTGGGGTTGGGTTCCAGCACGGCGGCATGGGAGACACCCGAATCGAACCACACGTCCAGGATGTCCATCTCCTTTTCGAATTCCGTTGCCCCGCATTTGGGGCATTTCGTCCCCGGAGGCAGCAATTGGGCGGCCTCCCAGTCGAACCAGACATCGGCGCTGTGCTGTGTGAAATGATCGGCCACATGGTCCATGACGGCGCCATCGGCCAGGTATTCGCCGCAGGCCTTGCAGGAAAAGGCGGTGATCGGCACACCCCAGGTGCGCTGGCGGGAGATGCACCAGTCCGGGCGGTTTTCGATCATGCCGTGGATGCGCTCCTTGCCCCATTTGGGAATCCACTGCACCTGGTCGACGGCCTCCAGCGATTTCTTGCGCAGGTCATCGGCCTCCATGGAGATGAACCACTGTTCGGTGGCCCGGAAGATGATCGGCTTTTTGCAGCGCCAGCAGTGGGGGTAGGAATGGACAATGTCGGCCTGCCCGAGCAGCGCCCCGACCTCGGTCAGCTTCTCGATCACGGCCGGGTTGGCGGCAAAGACGAACTGGCCGCCGAAGAACTCCACGTTCTGGATATACTTGCCGTGGTTGTCCACCGGGTTGTAGATGTCAAGCCCTTCCTTGAGGCCCAGTTCGTAGTCCTCCTGGCCGTGGCCGGGGGCGGTGTGAACGCAGCCGGTGCCGGCCTCAAGGGTCACATGCTCGCCCAGAAGGACGATGGAATCCCGATCGTAGAAGGGGTGCTTGCAGCGCTTGCGCTCCAGGACGGCCGCTTTGAAGGTGGCGATGACCTCCCCCGTCAGGCCGACGGCCTTGAGGAAGCTGTCCTTGAGCCCTTCCGCCACGATCAGAACCCCTTTTTCCGTCTCCAGGGCCACGTAGTCGAATTCGGGGTGCAGGGCCACGGCCAGGTTGGCCGGGATGGTCCAAGGAGTCGTGGTCCAGATCACCACGTAGGCCTGCTTGCCGGCCAGGGCCGGGACGGCGGCGGAAACGTCGTCCCGCAGGGCAAAACGGACGTAGATCGACGGCGAGGTGTGGTCGGCATACTCCACCTCTGCCTCGGCCAGGGCCGTGACGCAGGAGGAACACCAGTGGACCGGTTTCTTGCCGCGGTACAACCCACCGCTCTTGGCGAACTTGGCTAACTCCCGTGCGGTCTGCCCTTCGTATGCGTAGTTCATGGTCAGGTAGGGGGTGTCCCAGTCCCCCAGCACACCCAGGCGCTTGAACTCATCCCTCTGGATGGCGATGAATTTCTCCGCATATTTCCGGCACTCACGGCGCATCTCCAGCTTGGAGATCTCGTGTTTTTTCGATCCCAGGTTCTTTTCCACCTGCAGCTCGATCGGCAGGCCGTGGCAGTCCCAGCCCGGAACGTAGGGGGCGCGGAAGCCCTCCATGCGTTTGCTTTTCAGGATCACGTCCTTGAGAATCTTGTTCAGGGCGTGGCCGATATGAATATGGCCGTTGGCGTAGGGGGGGCCGTCGTGCAGGATGTAGAGCGGCTTGTCCTTGCCGTCTTCCTCCATGCGGGCATACAACCCCTCGGCTTCCCACTTGTTAAGGATTTCCGGCTCCCGTTGGTTCAGGTTGGCCTTCATGGGAAAGTCGGTTTGGGGCAGATTGAGTGTGTCTTTATATTCCATGGTGCTGTCTCCTCACAGACTTCTGCTGGTTGTGCAAATTTTACAAAAGTATCGTGATAGCAGAGAAATGTCAAGGAATGCCCTGTGGTTGCCGGGCAGATGGCAAATACCATGCGTCGGTTGTCATTGCAAGGTATCGGTGTTAAAATCAAGCATCACCATCGAGCAAAACATGGGCGGTCGCCTTCTGGCCCGCAATGCGGAGGGGGGCGCCGAATTCAGGGCTGAAGTCTGGGGAACCAGATTCCCCCTTGCATTTGCCGCCTCCCTCTGCTAGCATATTTAGCCTTTTCCTGAACTAAAACCGGACCCCTGTACGAAAGGATTGAAAGAATAATGTTGAAAATATTCGATTACCTGTTTGGTATGTTTTCCAATGATTTAGCCATTGACCTGGGGACCGCCAATACCCTGGTCTACCTGAAGGGCAAGGGGATCGTGGTTCGCGAACCGTCGGTGGTTGCGGTCCAGAAGATGCCCAACGGCCAGCAGAGGGTGCTCAAGGTCGGTATGGAGGCAAAGCAGATGCTGGGGCGTACCCCCGGCTCCATCACCGCCATCCGCCCCATGAAGGACGGGGTCATCGCCGACTTCGACATCACCGAGGAAATGCTGCGCTACTTCATTCACAAGGTGCATAACCGCAAGACTCTCGTGCGCCCCCGCATCGTGATCTGCGTTCCTTCCGGCATCACCCAGGTCGAGAAGCGCGCCGTCAAAGAATCGGCCGAATCGGCCGGCGCCCGCGAAGTCTACCTGATCGAGGAGCCGATGGCCGCTTCCATCGGAGCCGGTCTGCCCATCACCGAGGCCTCGGGCAACATGATCGTCGATATCGGAGGCGGCACCACCGAGGTGGCGGTCATCTCCCTGGCCGGCATCGTCTATGCGCAGTCCACCCGCATGGGGGGCGACAAGATGGACGAAGCCATCGTCCAGTACATCCGCAAGAAGTACAACCTGCAGATCGGCGAGCGCATGGCCGAGAGCATCAAGATCGAGATCGGCGAAGCCTATCCCGGTCCCGATGTCCTGTCCATGAGCGTCAAGGGGCGCGACCTGGTGTCCGGCATCCCCAAGACTATCGAGGTGAATTCGGACGAGATCCGCGAAGCCCTCAAGGAAGCGGTCAACGCCATTGTGGATACGGTGCGCATCTGTCTGGAAAAAACACCCCCCGAACTGGCGGCCGACATCGTTGACAAGGGTATCTTCCTGGCCGGTGGCGGCGCCCAGTTGCGCAACCTGGACATGTTGCTGCGCGAGGTCACCAAGGTGCCGGTGCTCATTGCCGAGAATCCTCTGGACTGCGTTGTGCTCGGTTCCGGCAAGGTCCTTGATGAGTTGAACCTCCTCCGCCGGGTCGCAGTCACATCGTAGCCGTGCCGGTCCCAAGGGGCGTGAAGAAACTCTCCATGAGCGGGGATGAACAGGACAGTCAGGATGCGCCGCGAATCGTCGTTCCTGCTCATCCTGTTTATCCCTGTTTTCGTCTTACTGTGCTGACATGACAAATCCCTCCATCGACATAATCGTCCCGGTCTGGAACAGTCCCTTCGAAACCCGCGCCTGCCTGGCCGCGATCCTCAGGCACTCCCCCGGGGCGCGCATGATCGTCGTCGACAACGGCAGCAGCCGGGAAACCGAGCTGATGATGGAGGAGTTCTCCGAACCGCTGGGGGAACAGGGCCTGTTCATAAAGTCCGAGCGCAACATCGGGCTGGTGCCGGCCATCAATAGGGGACTGGCGCGTTCCGATGGCGATCTTGCCATCATTGTCCGGCCGCATGTCCTGGTCACTCCTGGATGGCTCGACGCCCTCAGGGAGGCCGCCCAGGACGCTTCGGTCGGTATTGTCTCGCCGGTTTTCAGCGGCAGCGGGGCTTCGCAACGCCTTGCTGTCAACAGCAGGCACGATTGCCCGTTCATCGAGACCTTCTCGGTGTCGTTTTCGGCCCTGTTGCTGAAGAGCGAGATGCGTGTGCAGATCGGTTGCTTCGACGAGGGGCTGGATAGCGGCGAATGGTGCCTGATCGATTATATTCGCCGCGCCTGGAGCAAAGGGTATCGCACCGGTGTTACGTCGCGCTCTCGCCTGATTTGCAGCCAGGAGCCGGTTTTCGGCTCGGACGCGCGGCGGAAGAGCCAGGCTCATATCAGCTGGGAACACTATCGGGAACTGTGGGGCATCAGCCGCCATTACGGCGTCTATTTTGGCGCCGATACGGATGTGGCCGCTCTTGCCGACGCCATGGAAACCATCCGGGAGGGTTCCCGCCGGGGGCATCGCTTCACCCTGTTGCTGCATCACCGCCAGGCCCGGGAGTTTCGCCGTTGCGGCTGGAATTGCCTGCATACCGGCATAGACCAGGTTCGGTTGTCCATGATCATGCCGCAGCGGGACCTGGTGCGCAAGATCGGAGCGCTCCGGGAGAGCGCCCCTGAGATGATCATGGTGCGTTGGCAGGATGATGCGTCTGTCGCCGGCATGGATATGTCTATTCCATTCGCCGACGTAGCCGCCGCACTCAGGGATGTATGACGAATAACGGGAAGGACCAAGTGCCGTGCCGCCTGGCACGGAGCGGAGGTGGTTCATGGTTGGAGATGTGAAGGCGCAGTTGCAGGCCCATCGCGCTTTGTTCGAAACAATGGAGCGGGATATGGCCCCGTTGATCGCCGAGACGGCGGACCTGCTTGTTCATACGCTCAAGAACGGAGGAAAGCTGCTGGTGATGGGCAACGGAGGGTCAGCCGCCGATGCCCAGCATTTCGCGGCCGAGATCGTCGGGCGCTTCAAGCTGGAGCGCCGCGCCCTGCCTGCCGTGGCGCTCTCCACCGACACCTCCATCCTGACCGCCATCGGCAACGATTACGGTTTCGAAGCGATCTTCAGCCGCCAAGTCGAGGCCCTTGCGGCGGCGGGCGACGTGGTGGTCGGTATCTCCACCAGCGGCAACTCCCCTAATGTGCTCAAGGCCTTTCAGGTGGCGCGGGAACGCGGCTGCCGCACCGTCGGCCTCTTGGGGCGCGACGGGGGGAGCATCAAGGCCGCCTCCGACGTGGCGCTGGTGGTCCCCTCCGACGACACCCCCCGCATCCAGGAGGGGCACATCACCATTATTCACATCGTCTGCGACCTGGTGGAACGGTCGCTGTTCGGATAAATTGTTATTCTTCCCCCTTTGACAAAGGGGGGAACACGACCAATACGGAAGGTTCTGAAATGAAACTCCAGCCCATCGATCTCACCGTCGTCAAGACCTACCCCATCGCCGAGCGCAGGAACAAGGTCTCGCTCGAACGTGATTTTGCCGCTGCCGTGACCCCCGGAATGACCGTTGCCGACCTTTTGGCGGCCATGCCCAATCAGTTGGGCGCCGAGAACCTCAATGCGGCCATCAATGCGGTCGTTGCGGCTCGCCGCAAGGGGAAGCCGGTTGTGATCGCCATAGGCGGCCACGTGATCAAATGCGGCCTGCAGCCGGTGCTGAAGGCCCTCATTGACGCCGACGTCGTGACGGCGGTGGCCATGAATGGTTCCGCCTCGATCCACGATTACGAGATCTCCCTGATCGGCGAGACCAGCGAGGATGTGGGCGCTGTGCTGCATTGCGGCACCTTCGGTATGGCCGAGGAGACCGGGCGCGACATCAACCGGGCGCTCAAAGCCGGGGTAGCCGCGGGATTTGGTTACGGCGAGGCCCTCGGGCGTTTCATTGTCGAAAACCGCAACCCCCATGCCGGGGCCAGCCTGCTGGCGGCCTGCCATACCAAGGGTATTCCCGCCACGGTGCATGTGGCCATGGGCACCGACATCATCCATCAACACCCGGAGGCCGACGGCGCCGTGCTGGGGCAGGCCACGTTCACCGATTTCCGGCTCTTCGCCTCCGTGGTGGCGACCCTGGGGGACGGCGGGGTCTTCATCAATATCGGCAGTGCCGTGATCATGCCGGAGGTGTTTCTCAAGGCGCTCTCCATCGCGCAGAACATGGGCTTTCACGTGGACCATTTCACCACCGCCAACTTCGATATGCAGCAACATTACCGCCCGCTGCAAAACGTGGTCAAGCGGCCGACCGCCGGCGATAGCCGCGGTCTGGCGATTACGGGTCACCACGAAATCATGATTCCACTCCTGGCGGCGGGGATTCTGGACAAAATCGGCCCACGCCGGGACTGAAACAGATTGAATTATTCCGATTTTGTTTTATACTGTGATGTATCTTGGAAGGCCTGAAAACGTGAGCCGGAGAAAAAAATGACCCTGACCGGAATTGTGCTGATCATCATCTCGGCGGCGCTCTGCATCATGGTGCTCGCCTTTATTCCGACGCTGCTGGCCGTGAAGCGGGCGGCGATCTCCCTGGGGGCGCTGTCGGAAATGGTGCATACGGAGTTGAAACCGGCCCTCCAGGAACTGACCGCGGCTTTGACCGAGTTGCGGGCCGTCGGCGGCGACGTGGCCGAGCATGCGGACGATGTCAAGCGTTTCATGACAGCGCTGGGCGAAACCGGCGACAACCTTAACACCATAAACCGATCGGTAGGAATGGTTGCCGGGGTGCTCAACGCCACCTCGACCTGGGTGGTCGGCGCCAAGGTGGCGGGGAAATATCTGCTTGAACGCTATCTCAAAAAACGGGGAGGAAAATGACCATGTCTGACGACGAAAAAGGAATTTCCGCAGGAACGGTGATGGTGTCATTTCTGGCCGGAGCGGCTCTCGGCGCCGGGCTGGCGTTGCTGTACGCGCCCAAGAGCGGCAAGGAGATGCGTGAGACCATCGCCGATCTGACCGAAGATGCGGTCGACAAGATCAAGGAATACGCCAAGGACGCCCAGGATAAGATCAAGACGGCCATCGAGGACGGTAAGGAAACCATCGTGGAGAAGAAGTCCATCCTCGCGTCGGCCATCGAAGCCGGCCGGGAAGCGATGCATAAGGAGAAGGAACGTACCTCCGCCTCCTGACCTTTGGCGGGAAATTGAAGGAAAAAAGCCCACTACGGTGGGCTTTTTTGTATGAGGGGATCCATGCCGCTTTCGGAGCGTCAGCGCAGGATGATAACCACGGGCCGGATTCTGGTCCAACGATTCATGGACGACCGCTGTACGACCTATGCCTCGGCGCTGGCCTTCTCCAGCATGCTCTCCATCGTGCCCTTTCTGGCCTTGCTCTTCACCATCTTCAAGGCGCTCAATATGCATGCGGTCCTGGCGCCCATGATCCTTTCCCATGTGACGGCCGGGTCGCACGAGCTGGTTACCCGCATGCTGCATTATATCGCCAACACCCATGTGGGATCACTGGGGGCGGCCGGCCTGATGACCCTGCTGGTGGCGGCCATGGCCATTCTGGATAGCGTTGAGGACGCCTTCAACCAGATCTGGAGCCTCGAACGGGGCAAGCGGCTCCACCACAAATTGCGGGATTATGTGATCGTGATCCTGAGCGTGCCGCTCCTGATCGCCCTGGCCGTCAGCATTACCAGCAGTCTCCAGCATCAGGGGGTGGTGCAGTGGTTCTTCCGGCTGCCGGTATTCGGCTACCTGATCCTGATGCTGTTCCGGTTGGTCCCCTACCTGAGTAGCTGGATCGCCCTTGTGTTTCTCTATAAGTTCATCCCGAACGTGCGGGTGAGCTTGCGCAATGCCGTGATGGGCGGGGTGGCGGCCGGCACCGTGTGGCAGGTGGCCCAGTGGGCCTATATCCATTTTCAGGTCGGCGTATCGCGCTATAACGCCATTTACGGTACGTTGGCCGTGTTACCGGTCTTCATGGTCTGGATTTACACCAGTTGGATCATCGTCCTGGCCGGGATGGAATTTGTCAGATATCTTCAGGAGGGCATACCTGCCCGAACCGCGGACGTGGTGGGCGACCCTCGGGGCAATAACTCGCAAACGCCCATGCCGCAAGGCTTTCCCCGGGATTGACTTTCCTTGGCAACTCCTTTATAATTCCATAACTTTATCAAACTCTGCGTCGGCACTCAGCATGACGGCGCGGCACTACTGCGTAGTAGCCATCGGGAAACGTGTGAAGCATATCGTCATTGCCATAGCCCTTGTAGCGTGCTCCCTTCCGGCAGGCGCTACGGAGCCGGTCCAGCCTCTGTTGACCGAGTTGACCAGCCCCACTGTTCCGGCGTTGCCCGCATTGGAACAGGTGGCGCTCGTCCCACGCGACGAGTTGACGGACGAGGAGGAGCCGCAGCAGCAGGACGCGAGCGAACTCTTTACCCTTGAGGAGCTCAAGGATAAAGGAAGCGACGCTGCCGAACTGACGCTGCCCGATGTCGATCTGCCCCAGGCGGACATCCCCCTGGCCCTCAACAGCAAGGTCGAATATTTCCTCACCTATTTCCAGACCAGGGGAAAGCAATCCTTCTCCCGCTGGCTCTCTCGCTCGTCCCGCTACATCCCCATGATGAAAGAGATTCTCAAGCGCGAGGGGATGCCGGAAGACTTGGTCTACGTGGCCATGATCGAGAGCGGTTTCCATCTACAGGCCCGTTCGGTGGCCAATGCCGTGGGGCCGTGGCAGTTTATCTCCGGCACCGGCCGGCGTTATTCCCTGCGTATCGACCAGTGGATCGACGAGCGCAAGGACCCGCTCAAGGCCACGGTTGCCGCCGCCCTGTACCTGAAAGAACTTTACGGCATGTTCAACGGCGACTGGTACCTGGCGGCCGCCGGCTATAACGCCGGTGAAAACAAGATCCTGCGCGCCATCAGCATGTACAACACCAGCGACTTTTGGGAACTTTCCCGCGGTTCCTACCTCAAGCGCGAGACAAAAGAATATGTCCCCAAGCTGCTGGCCGCGGCCATAATCGCCAAGGACCCCGCCCGCTACGGTTTTTCCGACGTGGCCTACCTGTCGCCGATCGAGTTCGATATCGTCAAGATCCCCTCGCGCACCGATCTGGAATTGGTGGCCAAACTGACCGGCACGACCTACGAGACGATCAAGGAACTGAATCCGGATCTGCGCCATTGGTCCACCCCGCCCAATTACCCCGACTATGAACTCAAGGTACCCAAGGGGACAAAACTGCAGTTCGATGCCGCTTACGGCAAGGTCCCCGAGGACCAGCGCTACACCGAAAAGGTGCTCTACACCCACTATCACGCCCGCAAAAAGGATTCGCTCAAGGTGATCGCCCGCCGGTACAGCACGACCCCGGATGCGCTGGCCGAATTGAATGGGCTCTCCAAGAAGAGCCGTATTGCCGGCAAGACGCTGGTCGTTCCGGCGCGGCAGACGGTTGATTTCAGCCATGAGGGACGTTCCGCCGCCACCGCTGGTACCGCCAAGGGCGGCTATGCGAAGTATTATACCGTGAAGAAGGGCGATACCCTGACGTCTCTCGCCAAGCGGTTCAACGTTTCCTCCAAGCTCCTCTCGGTCTGGAACAACCTGAAGGTCAGGGTTGCCCTGAAGCCGGGACGGCGTATCATCATCGCCAAGTTTATCGAAAAGAACGGGGAAATGGTACCTGAAGCACGGAAAAGCTGATGTTTTCCGCCCTGTCTGCCTTATCATGAAAGGAAAGACCGATGTATAATATCCTCATTTCCGCCGCGTCGGGCGCAGTCCTGTTCCTGCTGCTCTTTGCCGTCAAACTCCCCTGGTGGGCGGCGCTCCTGGTCGGCCTGGTGGTTTTCACCGCTCTCTTTGTGGGCATTTCCCGCGTTATCATGAAGAAGGTCATGGCTTCCATCGAGACCGCCGGCAAGGATCTCCAGGCGCAGCCGCCGCGTTTTGAAAAGGCGGTCCGCGAATTGAAGGATGCCCTGCAATACGGCAAATGGCAGGTCTATGTGGAAGGGCAGATCAACTCCCAGATCGGCATGATCTACTACATGAAACGTGATTTTTCCAACGCCTTCCCGTATCTCGAAAAATCGTTCTTCAAAAACTGGGCGGCCATGGGCATGTTGGCCATCTGCTACATGAAGCGCCAGAAGAAGGACAAGATGATCAGCACCTTCGACAAGGCGGTCCAGTGGAACGTCAAGGAACCGCTGCTCTGGGGGTTATATGCCTATTGCCTCAACGAGTGCGGCGATGTGTCGAAGGCCAAGGAGGTTCTGGGCAAGGGGCTGAAGAAGCTGCCCGGCGATGCGACGCTCGCGGATAACCTGGCCTGCCTGGAACAGGGCAAGAAGATGAAGATGAGAAACTACGGCGACATGTGGTTCCAGTTTCACCTTGAGAGCCTTGGCGCCTTGCAGAAACACCAGATGGCGGCCATGGGCGGTCGCATGCAGCGGCGCATGGTGGCCAGAAGGTAGCACTTTGCGTTACCACCGCAGATGCCATCCCATTGAAAGCCGTCGCGAGACGGCTTTTTTGTTTTTTTTGCCGAAAAAAGAGTAGAATATAATCATAAAACGATATATCCGGAAGCGGTTGAGCCCCATCAGATGGGGCAGAGATGTTCTTTTGAGGCAGGGTAGTGGCAGGGGGGTGCAATGAAGAAAAAAGCGTACATTTTAGGAGCCTGTCTCGGCCTCATGCTGGTGACGGTCTTCACGATAGTTCCGAGGGCCGGGGCCGCCTTGGGCGGATCTGCCGATTCTGTCACTACGGACCGCATGGCGCTCTCAGCCGTGCGGCGTACCACAACGGTCGGGCCGAGGTATACGGTCCAGGAAATCGCGTCCGATGCAACCAGCGTGCGGGAATACGTGTCGCGAGACGGAATCGTGTTTGCAATCGCCTGGAATGGGCTGATGCATCCCGACCTCACGATACTTCTGGGCTCATATGTCGGAGAATATCAGCAGGCCGCGCAAAAGACGCCACGCCAGATGGGGCAGAGGCGCCGTGAGGTAAGGGGGAGCCGGGTTATTGTCGAAAAATGGGGACATATGCGGAACCTGCAGGGGCGGGCCTATGTCCCGGCCTTGGTGCCTTCGGGGGTGCCCATCGATGAAATCAAGTAAGATGGCCGCAGTTTTGCTGCTAATGCTTATGGGGCTTGCCGGCTGCGGCGGCTCCGGGGGTGGTTCCGGTTCGCCGGGCGCCACGATAGGGGGGCAGCCCGCTGCCGGGAACAACGTGATGAGTGTGACCGTGAACGGTTCTCTCTGCTCGGGTAACCCCTCCTATCCCAACGAACCGTGCGTCAGCGTCACGATTTGTGCCCCCGGCACGACCAACTGCCAGACAATCGGCGACATCCTCCTCGATACCGGAAGCAGTGGGCTCCGTATCTTTAATCAGGCGCTCACGGTTCCGCTTACTCAAGTAACGGCAGGTTCCGGGTTGTTAGCGGAATGCGTCAACTTCGGCGATGGCTCATCCATGTGGGGGCCGGTTCAGATGGCCAGCGTGATTCTGGGAAATGAGCCCGCGGTTCAGATTCCTGTCCAGGTCGTCAACCAGAATTTCGGGACTCCGTCCAACCTCTGCACGAGCCCGAACTCTACCCCGAACACCAGCCCTTCCGAAGCCAACTACAATGGAATCCTCGGAGTGGGCCTCTTTGCGCAGGATTCCGGACTGTATTTTTCCTGTAGCGGGGCGGCGAGCGGATCGTCGTGTGCGGGGACTGCGGTGCCGAATGCCAGCCAACTCATAAACCCGGTTGCTGTCCTTCCCGGGGACAATAACGGTGTGATCGTGCAACTACCCGGCGTGCCCACGAACGGGGCGGGTTCAGCCAACGGTTCGCTCATACTCGGCATCGGCACCCAGTCCAACAATGTGCCTTCCGGGGTAACGGCTTATGGTGCCAATCAATTCGCCGAATTCACCACCACCTTCAACGGTCTCCGGTATGCCAGCTTCCTCGATACCGGTTCGAACGGGCTCTTCTTCCCGAGCCCCTCGGCGACCCAGCTTCCTGCCTGTCCCTCTCCCAATGCCGCCTGGTTCTGCCCGCCGGCCGCGGTCAGTTTCTCCGCGACCAATACGGGGGCCGGCGGTTCACCGAGCGGGATTGTTTCGTTCCTGATCGGCAATGCCGTCAGTCACTTCAATACGTCAAACCAAGTGTTCGGCGATCTGGGGGGCGGCGCGGCCACTAGTTTTGATTGGGGGCTTCCCTTTTTCCTGGGGCGAAGTGTCTTTGTGGGGATCGACGGGGCGAGTTCGAGCCTGGGGACCGGCCCCTACTGGGCGTATTGATCAACCGGTGAGATGCGTGTTTACTGCAAGGTAGGGTATCATTTTCACATGGATTGCGTGAGGTAACGCGTGTAGTTTCGTGTGCCCCGCACCGGTTCGGACCAAACGGTCATGGAGTGGAATTGGGCGATGATGGACACCCTTGAAGCGATACAAACCAGGAGGAGCGTTCGCAGATTTTCCGACAGGCCGGTGGAGGCGGAGAAGCTGCAGAGCGTCTTGGAGGCGGCCCGGATGGCGCCGTCGTGGGCGAACATGCAGTGCTGGCGATTTGTGGTGGTGCAAGACCCGGCCATGAAGCGAAGGCTCAGCGAACATTCGGTAGCGGATTCATTCGTCACGGCCAAGGGGTACAAATCCAACCCTTCCCAGCGGGCCCTTGCCGAGGCGCCGGTGGTGGTCGTCGCCTGTGCCGAATGCAACCGGTCGGGGGACACGCGGGGGCAGCAGTATTATATGGCCGATGTGGGGATGGCTGTGGCAAGCCTGATGCTGGCCGCCCATGCCGTGGGGCTGGGGAGCGTCTTCGTCGGCATCTTTGATGAGAAGCAGGTGGGAAGCCTGCTCGGTATTCCGGCCTACATCAGTATCGTGGGGCTCATCCCCCTTGGCTATTCCCTGGAGACACCCGAATGTGGAGCCTCGCGGAAACCCCTGGATGAAATCGTGCATTACGAAGCCTGGGGGCCTCGGGCCATGGAGTGACATGACCATCTTGCATTTGTGCCAGGGATTGGTATAGTCTAGCAATAATTGGTGTAACTAGTGGTAAATAAAAGTTTTTTAACAACGGAGGGAAAAGCCCGCACGGAGGCAGCCATGCTTATCCACGTTCTTTATGACGACAATAAATACGATTACGTCAAAGGCTTCCAGCTCGACAGGTTGCTGGAGGTGAAGAAGGTTCAAAAGTTCAAGCGGAGTACGGGGTGGGTCACCGTCGGCGTAGACCCCCTTCGCTGGAGAAAAAGCCCGAATTACCACGGCGTTGAGCGGAGGGCGGCCTAGCCCCGTGACGGCTTGTCAGTGAAGAAGCGGCCGTTGGGCGTGCAGTCTCCCGGTTGCGCCGGTTCTTCGCCGGGCAGTGAAAATAGTTGTGCGATATGCGACACCCCGCCGGAGACCTTCCGGCGGGGTGTCGCGTTATGAGTACAGAGGGTCAGAACCTGACTCCTACGCCGCCCCCCAGGAAATTCAACTCGTCGTCGAACTGGCGCCGGTATTCCACATTGACGAAGAACGGTCCAAAGAGCAGGTCGCCCCCGGCCAGGGCCACGGGAGTACCCTTGGTGCCCCGCTTGTCATGAAACACCAGTGCCGCGCCGAGGCCGGCGTAGGGCTGGAAAAAGGGGATCGGGGCGTGAATCTTGAACAGGGCCGTGATGGGCAGGGACTCGTCGCGTCTGATGGACCTGGCGTTGTCCTTGTCGAGCATGACATAGGCCGCGGTAGCGCCGATGGAGACCAGCCGGTTGAGGTAGAGGTCGGCAAAGGCTTCGGTAAAGTTGCTGCTGCGGTTGGTGGCGGCTCCGCCGCGGATGCCGATCCCCAGGGAGTCGGCCGCGAGGGCGTTTGTGGCCAGGGCCAGGGTTATGAGCAGGGCGATGATGGTTTTCATGGAAGTTCTCTCCTTGTCAATAAATGTTCCGGCCCATGACAGGCCTGAAAGGGTGGTTTTCTAACGCTGTGCCTCTTCGCTGATGGCCCGGATGGCGTCGAAGACGACGGTGTCGTATTTATCCTGGCTGATGGCCTGGGCGACCGCGGGGATCTTGAGCAGGGTCTTGACGAAGCCGAAGCGCAGGTCCCGGGGGAGGCAGGCGATGTAGGCCACCAGATGCTCCTCCTGCTCGGGTGCCAGCAGCGGCGAAGCCTGGAGGAGCGCCGTCAGGTCGGTCATGGTGGCGGCCTGGATGTCGTCGCGCTGGGCCGCCGCCTTTTCGGCCACCTGGGGCCAGTTGTCCAGGATGTCGGCAGCCGTCAGGGGACGATGGCGTTCATCGGCCAGCCAGCGCATGAACATGATGGCCGCCTCCCTGCCGACGATACCGGAATAGACCTCCATCTCCAGGTCGCCGGGAAAGCGGCAGTTCCGGCGCAGGACGCTGATCATCTCCCAGGCCCGTTCGGTCGGCTCCACCGGGAGGTCCATGGGAGCCCCCTGGCTGGCCAGCAGGTTGGTGTTGGCGGACAGGAACTGCCGCACCCCGTCATCCAGCCCCCGTTCGGCGGCATAGCGCGACCAGCAGGCGTGGTCGCTCTCCACGTAGAGCATCACCATCCGGTCGATCAGAGCCCGGTCCAGGGTGGCCACCTGATAGCTGCCGTCGGGCGGATTGATGGTCACCACCACCTTGTGGCGGGGGGCCAGCCGGTGGGTGTGCAGGGCGCGCGGTTCGCCCTCGATGGGGGGCTCGACGAACTGGAAGATGGCCTGGAGGGTATCCTCCTGCTGGGCGCGGTTCAACTCGTCGCAATGGACCACGGTGGGCGGGTCGTCGTCGGCCGGCCACCAGGACGGGCGCGACCAGTGCATGATGTCCCCCTCGCGGTAGGGGATGCCGACCAGGTCGCCGACCTCCATCTGCCCGAGGCGCAGGGAGGCGTAGCGCCAATTGTCTTCGCGGCAGACCTGGATGATCCCGGCGGTTTTACCGACGCCGCGGTGCCCGACGACACACGGTGTCAAATCGGTTTTTGCGAGGATTTCCCTCAGAACCAGCTTCAGTTGGGCAATGTTCACGCGCTTTCCTTCTTGGGTGTTTGGATTTTCTGATCATAGCCGCAAATGGTGTGAGCTTCAAGTGCGCTGACGTTTTTTTGCGGCTCGTCCGGGAAACGCCTTATCATAAAAGGCAAAGTGTGATATAGACAAAAGCATTTAGACGGCCGTGCGCTAGGGGGACAGTCATGGGGGAACAGGGGCGGCGCCTCACATACAGCGGCAAGTCCTTGCTGTTGCTGGTCGCTCTGATCGCTGCCGGTTTTGCCGGAAACTTCTTCTCCCTGCGCCTCTTTACCGGTTTCAACTTCCTGTTCGGGAGCATAGCGGTACTCCTGGTGGTCCGGCTGTTCGGCATCCGCTGGGGCCTTGTGGCCGGACTGGCCGCCTCGGCATGGACCGTCCCGCTCTACGGGCACCCCTATGCCGTGATCTGGCTCTGCGGCGAACCGCTCTTTGTCGGCTGGCTGCTGCACAAGGGGAAAAAGCGCAACATCCTCCTCTACGACGCCTGCTACTGGCCGTTGGTGGGAGTACCCCTCGTGTGGCTGTTCTTCCAGCATGTCATGCATGTTTCGGTGCTGGGAACCGTGGCCGCCATGCTGACCTACTGGGTGGTGGGCATCACCAATGCGCTGGTCGCCAGTCTCCTGCTGACCTATATCCCCCGCATCGCTCCCCTTTACGGCCTGGACATGTCCCGCACCATCCCGATCCACCATCTGATCTTCAATATCCTGATGGCCGTGGTGCTGATACCGTCCATCGTGGTCATGGTGATCTACGGCAAGGGGGCCGAGAACCGCTACCTCAAGGAGATGTATGCGGGCATCGACGATAGCCTGAAGGTCGCCAGCTACGAGACCCGACTCAAGCTCCGGGAGCTGGCTGCGAAGGCCGATGGGGCCAAGCCCCGGGACGCTGAAGTCGCTGTCTCCCTCCATGGCATTCTTTTGGATGCGCGGGGCAGGCAACCGTGGCGCATCACCCTGGTGGACGGTGCCGGCCGAATCATCGCCGGCACCGACAGCGTTCCGGGGAGTGTGTCACCGTACGATCCCTGCCGCGGCGGCTCGCTGGAACAGGTCGGGGAGAACGGCATCTACCGCTGCATGCCCACGGCGGACAGGCCCGTGCCGCTCCTGCAGCGGATGCACGACGCGACCTTCCTGCGCCGCGCCCCCCTGGCGGGCACCACCTGGAGCATGGCGGTCGAATCCCCGTTTGCGCCCTACCAGCGCGCGCTGCTCCATGATCATATCAAGTCGCTGTTGATCGTGCTCGGCCTGAACATGTTCGTTCTGGTAACCTCCCTCTCCCTGTCCCATCGCCTGGCCGCTCCCCTGTACCGGCTGTCCCAGGTGACAACCGACCTGCCCAAACGCCTGCTGCGGGAAAACATCAGCGCGTGGCCGGAGAGCATGGTCAGCGAGATCGACCAGTTGATCGGCAACTTCAAGGTCATGTCCATCGCCCTCAGCCAGCGTTTTCAGGAGATCACCTATACCAACGAGACCCTGGAGCACCATGTCGCGGAGCGCACCGGGGAGTTGACCCGGGCCAACGAGGAGTTGCAGAAGGAGATTGCCGAGCGGAAAACGACCGAACGCCAGCGCGACCACCTGATGGTGGAGTTGCAGAAAAAGAACAAGGAGTTGGAGGGGATCGTCTATGTAGCATCCCACGATCTGCGCTCGCCTCTGGTCAATGTGCAGGGATTCAGCCGCAAGCTGGCCAAGAGTTGCGCCGAGCTGGACGAGTTCATGGCCGGGCTGGCCCTGGACGGGGCCCAGCAGGCCCGCATCGAGCCGCTACTCCGGGAAACCATCCCCAAATCCCTTGGGTTCATCACCCGCAGCATCGAGAAGATGGACAGCCTGTTGAACGGCCTGCTGCGGCTCTCCCGCCTGGGGAGGACGGCGATTTGCTTTGAAACCCTTGACATGCACCTTGTGATGTCAAATATTATTGCTTCCGTAACCTACCAGATCGAATCCGCGGGGGCGCGGGTCGAGGTCGCCCCGCTTCTGCACCCCTGTATCGGGGACAGCGTCCAGGTTACCCAGATATTCAGCAATCTGCTGGATAACGCCTTAAAATACCGCGCCGCGAATCGCCCGCTGGTGGTGAATATCGTAAGCGAGAAGTTTGCCGAGGGGGTGCGCTACTGCGTGGAGGATAACGGTATCGGCATCCCCCGCGACCAGCAGGACAAGATCTGGGAGATCTTCCATCGCCTCAATCCGGGGGAAACCCCGGGGGAGGGATTGGGCCTGACCATGGCGCGCCGCATCGTCGATCGCCTGGGGGGCTCCATCTGGGTGGAGTCCGAGCCGGATGTGGGCAGCCGCTTCTATGTCGTCCTGCCGTGCGCACCCGAATCTGATGGACATGTGACCACAGGAGCATGAGATGATCGATGACAGGTTCAAGAAAGAGGTCACCATCCTGATTGCCGAGGACGATGACGGCCACGCCGAACTGATTCAGGACAATCTGCAGGAGGCGGGCCTCAGAAATCCGATCATCCGGTTTCGCAACGGCCAGGAGGCCCTGGACTTTTTCTACGGCGCGTCCGACGGCGATGCGCCCCGGTGCGAAAAGGGACTGGCGTATATGATGCTCCTGGATATCCGCATGCCCAAGGTGGACGGCGTGGAGGTGCTCCGGCAGATCAAGTCCGACCCGGAGTTGAAGAATATGCCGGTAATCATGCTGACCACCACCGACGACCCCCGGGAGGTCCGTACCTGCTACGCCCTGGGATGCAGTTGCTACGTCACCAAGCCGGTGGATTACCAGAAGTTCGCCGAGATGCTGAACAGGCTGGGACTGTTCCTGCTGGTGGTGCAGGTGCCGGATCTGGACGGGGTAGAGGGCAGAATAGAACAACTAACTTAATTTTCGGAGGAATCTGCTATGTGCGGAATTGTTGGCTATATCGGTGGGCAAGAGGCAACGCCGGTCATACTGGAAGGGCTCAAAAAACTGGAATATCGCGGCTACGATTCGGCCGGCATCGCCACCCTGGCGGGCGGCGGATCGGGCATCCGGCGTAGCGAAGGCAAACTGGTCAACCTGGAAAGACTGCTGCGCGAGCAGCCGCTCTCCGGGGTGATCGGCATCGGCCACACCCGCTGGGCGACCCACGGCCGCCCCTCGGAAATCAACGCCCACCCCCACAAGGCCGGCCCGGTCATCGTGGTGCACAACGGCATCATCGAAAACTACCTGTCGCTCAGGGAAGCGCTCAAGCAGTCCGGCCATATCTTCAAGAGCGAGACCGATACCGAGGTCATCTCCCATCTGGTGGAGGAAAAACTCAAGGGAACCTCCGACTTCGTGCAGGCGGTCCAACAGGCCCTGGCCGAACTGCGGGGCGCCTATGCCGTGTGCATCCTCAACGAGCGCGAACCGGGCACCCTGATCGCCGCCAAGCTGGGCTCCCCCATGGTGGTCGGCCTGGGCGAGGGGGAATTCTTCGTTGCCTCGGACATCCCCGCCATCCTGGCCCATACCCGGGAGATGGTCTTCATGGAGGATGGGGAAATGGTCGTGTTCCGTGCCGGCACGGTCGCCTTCTCCACCATCGCCGGCGCTCCGCTGGACAAGAAGGCGCGGCACATCGACTGGTCGCCGCTCATGGCCGAAAAAGGCGGATACCGGCACTTCATGCTCAAGGAGATTCACGAACAGCCCCGGGCCGTGCGCGACACCATCGCCGGCCGTCTCTTGGAGAATGAAGGGGATGTGTACCTGGAAGACCTGAAGTTCAGCGACCAACAGCTGGCGGCCGTGAGGCGGATCGTTATCGTGGCCTGCGGCACCTCCTGGCACGCCGCCCTGGTGGGCAAATTCTACATCGAGGGGTATTGCCGCATCCCGGTGGAGATCGACATCGCCTCGGAATTCCGGTACCGCAACCCGGTCATCGACGGGACTACCCTGGTGATGGTCATTTCCCAGTCGGGGGAGACCGCCGACACCCTGGCGGCCCTGCGCGAGGCCAAATCCCGCGGCGCCATGAACATGGCCATCTGCAATGTGCTGGATTCCTCCATCGCCCGGGAAGCCGCCGGTGTGATCTACACCCACGCCGGTCCCGAGATCGGGGTGGCCTCCACCAAGGCCTTCGTCACCCAACTCACGGCCCTGTACCTGTTCACCATCCGCCTGGGGCGGGCCGTCCGCGCCATCGACGTCCCAGCCGGCCAGAGTATGATCGCCTCCCTCAAAAAGGTCCCGGCCCTGCTGGAAGAAGCCCTCAAGCTCAACGCCGATACCGAGCGCATCGCCCGCAAGTACATGAACGCCCGGGATTTCCTCTACCTGGGGCGGGGGAAGAACTTCCCCATCGCCCTGGAGGGGGCGCTCAAGCTCAAGGAGATCTCCTACATCCACGCCGAAGGCTATCCGGCCGGCGAGATGAAGCATGGGCCCATCGCCCTGATCGACGAGGAGATGCCGGTGGTCATGCTCGTCCCGGAGAACAGCGCCTTCGAAAAGACCCTGTCCAACATGGAGGAGGTCATCGCCCGCAACGGCCGGGTGATCGCCCTGTGCAGCGAAGGCGATCAAGAGGTCAAAGGACGCGCCGAGGATACCATCGAGATCCCCCGCATCGACGAGGACCTGGACCCGTTCCTGCTCTCCGTGCCGTTGCAGCTTTTGGCGTATCACATCGCCGTGTTGAAGGGGACCGACGTGGATCAGCCAAGGAACCTGGCCAAATCCGTTACCGTGGAGTAGGGGCGGAATATTCTGATGAAAGATGTTCGAAATGAATAATGTATGAAACACAATTATGTTAGTAAGATTGCATCTTTTCGCCCTCTTTCCCGGTTGTCAGGGATATCCTTACGCGATCTTGTGGTGTCTGTCGGACCACTGATGTTGCTCACGGTCATCGCGATCGTGGCGGCATATTGGTTAATTCGTCCAGCACCTCCCACAACCATTACTATTGCCAGCGGCTCCAAAGGTAGCACTTTCCGAATTACAGCTGAAAAATATCAAAAGATACTGGCGCGAAAAGGCGTTACGCTGAAAATTCTACCGACAGAAGGGTCGTTTGATAATCTCAAAAAACTAAACGACCCCACGATTCCCGTTGATGTCGGTTTTGTGCAGGGCGGTTTATCCGGCGGGATGGAGCTTGACAAGCTGGTTTCGCTGGGAAGCCTGTTCCATGAACCACTCTTTCTTTTTTACCACAGTAATGCACCGGTGACGTTACTCTCCGAGTTTGATGGGAAGCGGATTGCAATCGGGCCTGAGGGGAGTGGAACTCATGCCCTCGCAATGATCTTGCTTAAGGCTAACGGTATCGAGCCTACCGGCTCGACGGTGCTTATCAATGTAGGGGGGGAAGAGGCGGCGCAAGCTCTGATCAGCGGGAAGATCGACGCCGCATTCCTGATGGGAGATTCTGCCACTCCACCGGTTATACGAAAACTTTTGTCGGCTACCGGTATCGGGCTCCTCAATTTTGTCCAAGCCGACGCTTATGCTCGCCGCTATCCCTATCTCTATAAGGTCAATTTACCCATGGGGGCGTTTGATTTCGGCAAGAATGTTCCGCCGCAGGATGTTTCCCTTATCGCCCCCACCGTAGAGCTTGTCGCACGGGAAAGCTTGCATCCGGCACTCTCCGACCTCTTGATCGAAACGGCACGTGAGGTCCATGGTGGCGCCAAGCTGTTACAGCACGCGGGTGAATTTCCTGCGCCATTAGAGCACGAATACCGTATAAGCGCTGACGCACGACGTTACTACACCTCTGGGAAAAGCTTTTTCTACCGCTATCTCCCGTTCTGGCTCGCAAGCCTCGTGGACCGTTTGCTCGTGGTGGTCGTGCCGATCGTTGTGTTACTGATTCCAGGGCTGAAACTTGTGCCGGCACTTTACAATTGGCGTATCAGGTCGCGGATTAACCGCTGGTACGGCATTTTGATAAATCTCGAACGCGACATGCTCGCGCAGCCTTCGCCTGATGAGCGAGAAGAATTGTTAAAAAAGTTCGACATTATCGAGGCAAATGTCAACAAGATGAAAATACCCTTGGCCTACACCGAACAATTTTACGTACTTCGCGACCATATTGATTTTGTGCGTCATCAGTATAGTAAAGCCACGGCATAGATTGACGTTCCCCCCAAAAGCTGGACCAGTTTCCGGGGAAAAGAGCAGCAGCCAAAGAAGGCTTAAACATCGGGTGCATAATACTCGCTTAGACCAGTTGGCATAATACCGCCGCTGGCCATGCCCAAGCCGTTATACGGAGAAATCGTGTGACGACATCATGGCCAATCTTCTGAAGACTACGATTAAAAACGTCTCGAAGGCATGACGACAAATGAAGAAGTGTGATGGTAACAGGATGAAAAAGGAAGAGAGCTGCTCGGTGATCATGGCCCGGCAGGAACACGGGATCTCCCGCAAACTCATGAGCCCGAACGCCTTGCGCACCCTCTACCGCCTGAAAGAAAACGGCTTTCTCGGCTATCTCGTAGGTGGCTGTGTGCGCGACCTCCTGCTCGGCCGGGAACCGAAGGATTTCGACGTGGTAACCAACGCCACCCCTGGCGAGGTGAAGCGGATGTTCCGCAATTGTCGTCTTGTCGGGCGACGTTTTCGGCTTGCGCACATCCACTTCCAGGATGAGATTATCGAGGTGGCGACCTTTCGGTCACTGGCGGCGAACGAGCCGGAGCCCGAGCCGAAAGAAGCAAGCGGGTCGGACCACCGGCAACGGCCCCCGCAGATGCTGAAGGACGATGATGGCATGATCCTGCGGGACAACGTCTACGGCACCCCCGAAGAGGATGCCCTCCGCCGTGACTTCACCATTAACGCGCTTTCCTACAATATCGCCGATTTCTCGATCATTGACTACACGGGAGGCCTCGCCGACCTCAACGCCGGCATCATCCGCACCATCGGCGATCCCGCCGGCCGCTTCCAGGAAGATCCGGTACGGATGCTGCGGGCGGTGCGGTTTGCCGCCCAACTTGCCTTTACCATCGAGGAAAATACCCTGAAGGCGCTGGTCGCCGCCACCGATACCATTGTCAGGGCGGCGGCGCCGCGCCTCTACGAAGAGATGCTCAAGCTTTTCCTCTCGGGAGAGGGGGCAACGTGCTACGGACTTCTCCGCCAGACCGGGCTCTTTGCAGCGCTTTTTCCGGATTTTTCGAGCTGGCTCGGCGCCGAAAGCGAAGGCTTTCCCCACGCCCGGTTCGGGGAAATGCTCAGCTACGTCGATTCCCGTATCCAGCAGGGGGACAAGGTCTCCCCGCCGCTCCTCCTGGCACTTCTTTTCGGTGAGTACATTGATGGGAAGACGGCGCATTTCCGCCAACAGGGTGCGCCCTGGCAGCAGAGCGTTAACGCCGCAGTTGCGGAGTTCATGGGTGAAACCTGCCCGATCATTATGATCTCGAACCGCGTCGGGCTCGCGCTCCGTGACATCATCAGCCAGCAGATGCGCCTGAAAAAGATTCCCGGCCGCCGACCGGAGTCTTTCATCGCCCGTCCCGATTTCAATGACATCGTCGAATATTGCCGGGCGACCTGCGGCGACAACAAGGATGTCGTCAAACAGCTCGACTGGTGGGCGGCTCAGGCACGGCAGCAGGCGCCGGTGCCGCTTCCTTCCGGAGTCACCGAAGAGGCCGGGGCGCCGCAACGGAAGAGAAAAAGACGCCGCCGGCGGAATCCACAGGTGAAAAGCAGGACGGAAGGGGTATAATTGGGGCGGAGTCGAAGCCAAAACCTCAATAAAAGGTCAATTGTTTCGGCTCTTTTCCCGCAGTCCGGTTATCATCACGAATGTTACAAAGGAGTTATCATGCGATATTTAATTTGCCTGTCCCTGGCAGCTCTGTTGCTCGCCGCTGCCGGTACGGCCTGCGCAGAAGGCAGTGCCATTGGATATGGCGTTGAGCTTGAAGGTTTTCCCTATCCCTACGCAGTCGAGCATTTCCGGTTTGCCTCCCAGGGGCGCGACCTCCAGATGGGGTACATGGATGTGAAGCCCACAAGCAGGCCCAACGGGCACACGGTTGTGTTGATGCACGGGAAGAATTTTTGCGGCGCGACATGGGAGGTCACTATCTCTGTCCTGGCCGATGCGGGTTACCGGGTCGTCGCTCCCGACCAGATCGGCTTCTGCACCTCGACCAAGCCGGCGTATTACCAGTACAGCTTCCAGCAGCTTGCCGCCAACACCAGGGCCCTGCTGAAGCAGTTGGGAGTGTCTCGTTCCATACTGGTTGGGCATTCAACCGGGGGGATGCTGGCGACCCGCTTTGCCTTGATGTACCCGGAGGCTGTGGAGAAGCTGGTCATGGTCAACCCCATCGGGCTGGAAGACTGGAAAGCATTGGGCGTGCCGAGCCGGACCGTGGACCAGTGGTATGAGCGGGAGCTGAAACTTTCGGCCGAGGGGGTGCGCCAGTACGAGAAGTCGGTCTATTACGGCGGGCGCTGGAAAGCGGACTACAATCGCTGGGTGGATATGCTGGCGGGGCTCAACCAGGGGCCGGGGCACAAAGCGGTCGCCTGGAATTCGGCGCTCATCTACGACATGATTTTTACCCAGCCGGTGGTGTATGAGTTTCCCCTGTTGAAGGTGCCTACCACCCTGATGCTCGGCGATGCCGACACCACCGCCATCGGCAGTGACATCGCCCCACCCGAGGTTAAGGCAAAGGTCGGCCGCTACAAGCTGCTGGGCAAGGAGGTCATCAAGACGATTCCCCATGGCCGTTTAATAGAGTTCCCCGGTTTCGGGCATGCGCCGCAGATCGAAGCCCCGGCAATGTTTCATAAGGCCTTGCTCGATGAGCTCGGGAGAGCAAACAACTGATTATCGGTGGTAGCCGGTAGTTCGCAGCTTCGGCTCTGATCCGATTTGAGGTTGATGCCCTGACCGATCTGATCGGGAAAATAAGACTATTTCATGGGTATAATGGGCGGGAAGAACATTTTAGTATTGCCGAATGAGCCCGGCTGTGCGATAACCACTTGAAATATCGTGCGAGCCGACATCCCATTGTTGCCCCATGCTTGCATTGTCACCTGCCGATGGGAACCGGCAGCTACTCTTGCCGTAAGGGAAGCCGCGGATACACTATGGAAAGCCGACTTGTCCCCCGCCACCGCTCCGACCAGTTACCTGACTCCTTGTCCACGGTCCTGCTCGTATTGCCCGACAGGTTCGAGATTACATCACAGTTGATGGATATCAGTTGTCAGGGTATGAAGCTCGCCATCCCCCCGACCCCCGTCCCCCTGACAATCCCCCGAAAGACCGAAACCGTCGAGGTTGTCTTTCACGCCTCGCGCCTGCGGGTTAGCTGCCGGTGTATCTATTCCTCCTACAATCCTGACGGCAGCATATCCATGGGTATGTATGTCTTCGACCCCCATCAGCAGGACCAGTTGCGCACCCTTTTGGCGGAAAACGAGTAGCCCGCCGCCAAACCATACGGCACACTAGTCGCCGACCGCCACCAGGATACTGCACGGAGCCCGTTCCAGAAGCGATATGCCTACCGACCCTTTCCACCAACGGGAGGCAAAGGATGTCTGCTTCCGGTGCCCCAGCACGATCAGGTCCACCTCCAGTTCGGCCGCCAGGCGGCAGATCTCTTCAACCGGCTCCCCGTAAGCCAAATGGCCGTAAGCGCTACCCCCTCCCTCGCGTAACAGGGCGACCCCATCGTCGATGGTGCTCTGGATGTGCCGCTGTTCCTGCTCCATAACCGTCTCCGGCACAAAACCCTCGGCGAGGAAGACGCCCGACGGCATGCGCATGACCGCCAGCAGGTGGGTTTCCGCACGGAGCAGGTGGGCAATGTCTGCGCATTCGAGGAGCGCCACCCGGCCCTCCTCGGTGCCGTCATAAGCGAGCAGGATCTTTTTGTGCATGATGGTCTCCTTTTCTTGCGTGAACCATGCAGGTGGAAGCGCCCGCCCGCCGCCATGAACGAGTCCTGGGGCTGCCGGTGCAGGGATGGCAACAAAACGCAGCATGCTTCTCGTGATAATTATTGTCAAGAGCAACCGCGGCTGTCGTTCGTCGTTTGCAGTTTGTTCGGAGAACCGATGGCCGTTTGGGCGCGGACGGTATTTTTTAGAATTTTTTGTTTTTAGAATTACCGCTGTTTGAGCTATTCTGGCAGCGTTTTGCAGTAAAGCAGAAAGAGGTGGCGTATGAGTATGTTTTCAAGGTGGCGGATTGCCGTCCCCCTCGTGGTGGCATCCATGCTGGTTCAGTCGGTTCTCGATCTGTCGGCGGCAGCTTCCGCTGCCGGGGGCAACGTCTACGAGATCCCCCTGAGCGAGCTTAAGAAGGTGGAGAAGAAGAAACCGAAGAAAGCGGAAACCAGGAAACACGCGGAAAAGAAGCGAACCCATACAGCGCCCCGTAAGGTGTCGGAACCGGCAGGCACTCCCGCCCCGCCCATCCCTGCGTTGCCTGTGGCCCAGAACGAGGCAACGGCCCCGGAAACAGCGGACAGCGTCAATATCAGCCATGAACCATACAGCTACGTGGTGCCGGGCAAGCGGACCACCGTTAAGGTCGTGGTCAGCCTAGACGGGGTACAGTCAGTTCGGTGCCGCTTCCGCGCAGGGGGGGATAAGGGTGGCGACGCCTGGGTGCCGATGGCAAAGGTGCAGGGAAGCCAGTTTACCTATGGTGCATCCCTGCCTGCCCTCGAACCGGGCGCCACAGCGCTCCGGTACCGTGTCGTCGTTGTCGACGCCGCGGGGAATGAAATTCACAGCAAGGAGTTTGTTACCCCCGTGAAGGCAACCCCGGTCGTACCCGGCTGGCAGCAGGACTCGTCCAAGGAGCCGGTGAGTGCCGTTCTTGGGAACCCCCGGCAGCCTCTTGAGGGGTTCTCCGGTGTGGTCATCGAGAATGCCGACCGGAAGTGATGACGTGCCGCCGCTGGTAAGACGCCGGAAATAAAAACGCAATAAAAATAACATGGTTAGCTTTCAGGGGGAGGACTCGGAGGGGTTCTACCCGCCTTCAGTCGGTTGTACAGCACCGGCAGGAGCGCGAACAGGCCCAGGAGGGCGAACGAGCCCAGCACCCGCGGTGAGGCGATGCCGGAGAGCGAGGTGATGCCGGCCAGGCTGGCCCCGGCATTGACATAGACGAAGCCGCCGGGGATGATGCCGATCATGGTGCCGAGCACAAAGGTGCGCAGCGGCAGACGGGTCAGGCCAGCCGCCAGGTTGATCAGGAAAAAGGGAAACAGCGGCACCAGCCGCAGAAAGAGCAGGTAGTTGAAGCCGCGGGTCTCCAACTCCCGGTTCATGGTTTCCAGTCTTGTGCCGAACCGGTTCTGGATCGCATCGCGCAGCAGATAGCGGGTCACCAGGAAGGCCAGGGTGGCGCCTATGGTGGCGGCACTATTTGCGTAGACTGTTCCCATGATCGAGCCGAAGATGGCGCCGGCAGCCAGGGAAAGGACGGCTGCGCCGGGGAGGGAGAGGGCGGTCTGGATGATGTAGACCGCCATGAAGCCTGCTACCATGAGGGCCCTATGGGAGGCATGGTATGCCATCAGGCTCTGGCGGTTGGCCTTGAGGGCCTCCAGGGTCAGGAAGCGTCCCAAGTCGAACCAGAGGAACAGGCCCACCCCGAGCCCTCCGGCCAGGGCGATCAGGAGCTTTTTCCACCGCATGGCCGCGTACTCCTTCAGCCCTTTGTTGCCTTGCCTTTTGCCGCCACCCGGGCGCTGAATTTGTCCAGATTGACGGTTACGCGCTCATGGGTCCCCGTGCCGATGACATCCGCCTCGTCCCGGGCCTCGATCTCCCACACCGTGCGTTTCCCGTCCACCTCGATGCAGCGGACCCGCGCCGTCACCTCCATGCCGGGAGGAGTGGCCGCCTGGTGGGTGATGTTGATCATGGTGCCCAGGGTCCGCTCTCCTTCGTCCAGATAGGGACGCAGGGCCTCCATGCAGGCCCATTCCATGAAGCCGACCATGAAGCCGGTGGCAAAGACCTCGGGCATTTCACGGAACAGGTCCGACTCGGGGTACAGGAAAGGGACGGTCTTCTCCCGCGGCACGCGATAGCTGAAGGTATGTTCCAGTCCCGCCGTAAGTGTTGTTTTCATGGTTTCTCACCTCTTTTGATAGCGTAGCAACTGCCGCCCCGCTGCCAGCGCAGCCAGGCGCCGAGCACCCTCTTGAGGAACGGCGTCAGGCGGGTGCGGTTATGGGCGTCGGCCAGCTTTTTGATCGCCTCGGCCTGGGTCGGGTAGGGATGGATGGTCCGGGCGATGGCCCCCAGGCCGAGGCCGCTTGTGATGGCCAGGGAAAATTCATTGATCATCTCCCCGGCGTGACGGGCTACGATGGTGGCGCCGATGATCCTGTCCGTGCCGGTGCGCAGGTGGACCCGGGCGAAACCCTCCGTATCGCCGTCCAGCACGGCCCGGTCCACCTCTGTCAGGGGCACGGTCAGGGTAGAGACCGGGATGCCTCGCTCCCGCGCGTCCCGTTCATACAACCCCACGTGGGCGATCTCAGGGTCGGTGTAGGTGCACCACGGGACGACCAGGCTGGATGTTTTCTGTCGCCCCATGAAGAGGGCGTTGGCGATCAGGATGCGGGCCAGGGCATCGGCGGTGTGGGTGAACTTGAAGGGGAAACAGCAGTCGCCGGCGGCATAGATGCGAGGATTGGAGGTTTGCAAGGTGTCGCTGATCACCACACCTCCCGGTCCGTGGGCCACGCCAGCCGCCTCCAGCCCCAGCCCCTCCACGTTAGGGGCGCGACCGACTCCTACCAGGATCGCATCCGCCGCAACCTCGGTTTCCGCGCCGTCCCGTTCCAGGCGCAGTACCTTATCGCTGCCCCGCCGTTCCACGGCCAGGACCGTTGTTCCCGTCAGCAGGTCAATCCCCCCGCGCATCAGGACGTTCTGCAGGACTTCGGCCGCATCCCGGTCCTCGCGTCCCATGATCCGGGGGGCCGTTTCGATCAAGGTCACCCGGCTGCCGAAGCGGGAGAAGGTCTGGGCCAGCTCGCAGCCGATGGGGCCGGCGCCGATCACCGCCAGGCGCGGCGGCAGTTCGGTCAGGGAGAACACGGTTTCGTTGGTCAGATACCCGGCCTCGGCCAGCCCCGGGATCGGCGGCGCGGCCGCCCGCCCGCCGGTGCAGATGGCGGCTTTCCTGAAGGGCAGTTCCTGGTCCCCCACCGCCACCCGGTCGCGGGCGACGAAGCGGGCCTCGCCCATGAAGACGTCAACCCCCAACTCGTCGCGGAACCGTCGGGCCGAATCGTGTCGGCTCAAGGAACTGCGCAGTCGCCGCATCCGCTCCATGGCTGCACCGAAGTCGAAGCCGACCACCTCACCCCCCCTGACACCGAACCGAGCCCCGTTGCGCGCGTCGAACAGAGCCCGCGCCGCGCGGATAAGCCCCTTGGACGGGACGCAGCCGTAGTTGAGGCAATCGCCCCCCATGAGGTGCCGCTCCACCAAGGCCACCCTGGCGCCCAGACCGGCCGCCCCGGCGGCGCAGACCAAGCCTGCGGTCCCGGCGCCGATCACCACCAGGTTGTAGCATCCCCCCGGCTGGGGGTTGATCCAGTCGCTGGGGTGAACATTATCCCGCAGTTCCCGGTTCTCCGGGGTGTCGGGCGCTATGGCCGGCGTCCCGCTCACGGCGTTTTGACAAACTGCATGGCTGCCGAGTTCATGCAGTAGCGCAGCCCGGTCGGCTGGGGGCCGTCGTCGAAGACATGCCCCAGGTGCGCCCCACAGCGGCTGCATACCACCTCGGTGCGTTTCGTGAAGAGGCCGTTGTCCGGCCGCAGGGTCACGTTTTCCGGAGCGACCGGTTCCCAGAAGCTGGGCCAGCCGGTGCCGGATTCATACTTGGTGTCCGAGCTGTAGAGGTCGTTGCCGCAGCAGATACAGCGGTAAATCCCCTTCTCGTGGTTGTTCCAGGTGATGCCGGTGTAGGCCCGCTCGGTCCCCTGTTCCCGGGTGACGTGGTACTGCTCCGGGGTGAGGAGCCTGCGCCACTCGGCCTCGCTCTTGATGACCTTGTCGCTCATGATATAGCCTTTCTGGGCCACTGAGTAGAGGCGGACCCGGGAGGTCCCGGCCGCGGTTGTCGTGGCCGCCGGCGTGCCGCCGCCGTTGCTGCATGCGCCGACCATCGAAAAGATGGCGATGGCGGCCAGAAGGATGTGATGCCGTTTCATGGATTACCTCCCGTGCTGTGGGGTAGCGGTCGCATACTCAATGTCCCGCCGAGCCGCCCCACAACTCTTTGAGCCGTTTGTCGCGGCCGCAACTGGTGCGATAGAATTTGTAACGGATCGGATTCTTTTTGTAGTAGTGCTGGTGGTACCCCTCCGCCGGATAGAAGGGACCGGCCGGGGTGATCTCGGTCACGATCGCCTCCCGGAAGGGCTTGCTCCGTGCCAAGGCCTCTTTCGATTGTTGGGCCAGCCGGCGCTGCTGCTCGTTGTGGTAGAAGATGGCACTACGGTACTGGTGTCCGCTGTCGCAGAACTGGCGGTCCTTCACGGTGGGGTCGATATTGTGCCAGTAGACCGTGAGCAGCCTGTCGTAGCCGATCCGGGACGGGTCGTAGACGATCTGCACCGATTCGGCATGGCCGGTGCCGCCGGCGGAGACCTCTGCGTAGGTCGGGTTTCTGGTCTGGCCGCCCGTATAGCCGGAGGTCACCGAGATCACCCCGGGCAGTTCGTCGAAGGGGTGTTCCATGCACCAGAAACAGCCGCCGGCAAAGGTGGCCTTCTCCTGGGCCGGGGCTGAACTTGCCGCCACACCAGAGGCCGGGATGAGCATGAAGGCCAGCACGAGCCCGATCAGTGCCAATTGTAATGGTCGTTTCATCTGTGCAGATCCTTTCTCCGGATTCGGTCGCTGATTTCTTAAGTGTAATTATACCTCTTTTATCCTGTTTCGTGGACACGGTATATTTTGTCGGCAGATAAAAACGCCTTGACAGTGTCGGTTAATTGTAATTAACTGAAAACGGAGCATTCATTCCGTAAAAAGGCAGCCCATGGCAAAATCGGAAAAGCGTGACGAGATAGTGCGTGCGACGATGGAACTCATCGCCGAGTTTGGTTTCCATGACGCCCCCATAGCCGCGATCGCAGCCAGGGCCAATGTGGGGGCCGGGACCATCTACCGCTATTTTGCGAACAAGGATGTCCTGATCAACGAGATTTACCTGGAGATCGAAGAACGGCTCATGGCTCATATCCTGGAGGGGTACCGGTCCGAACGTCCCGTCAGGGAGCGCTTCCTCCATCTCGGAGTCGGAGTGCTCTCCTACTTCATACACAATCCGGCGGAATTCCATTATTTCGAACAGTTCCACATCTCGCCCTACGGTGGCGCATTCCGCAGGGAACGACTTTTGGAGCGTACAGAGTATCGCGATGTCTTTATGGTCCTCTTTCAGGACGGAACGGCACAGCAGGTTGTAAAGAATCTTCCCCTGATGATGCTCTTTTCCCTGCTGTTCGGGCCGTTATTCACCGTTGCACGGGAGCATCTCCTGGGCTTTGTTCCTTTGGACGACCAACTTATCGAAACGGTGGTCACCACCTGTTGGGATGCGATCCGGCAGTAGTAATAGAGTACTTATTTTTTTACCGTGATTAGGAGTGAACGTTCACTCCTAATCACGCTGCGAGGAATTTTTGTCATGGCATTGAAGCGGGAACCGGAAAAGCACCCGAATCATGAACGCTGGCTGGTTTCATACGGCGATCTGCTGACGCTGCTCTTAGCGGTCTTCGTGGTCCTGTACGCCATGTCCCTGGCCGATAAGAAGAAGGTTGAAGAGGTGGCGGAGTCGCTGCGGGAGTCCTTCGGGTACTCCAAAGCGTCCCTCGGGGCAAAGCCGGTGGTGATCGATTCCGGGAATATCAGCATCGTTCCGAGCATCAAACCCCAAAGCTTGCCGGTGCAGCAGCGCCAAGCCCAGGGGAAGCAGCGCGCCTATGCGATGGAGAAGGATTTCGGGACGATCAAGGCATCCCTGGATGCCTACCTGACGAAGAGCGGCAATAGGGGAAAGGTGAGCATCGATATCACCCGCCGGGGGCTGGTGGTAAGTCTCAAGGAGGCGGGGTTCTTCGATTCGGGCAGCGCCCGGATCAAGGCGGGATCTGAGGAGCTTTTCAGCGTGATCGCCCAATCCCTGTCCCATTACGCCAACCCCTATCGGATCGAGGGACATACGGATAACGTACCGATCCACACCGGCCAGTTCCGTTCCAATTGGGAGCTTTCAACGATGCGCGCCACCAATGTTCTCCAGAAGTTGGTCGATTCCTACGGCTTCGATCCGGCCGCGATGTCGGCGGCGGGGTACGGCGAATACCGTTCCGTGGCCGACAATGGGGCTGCGGAAGGCCGGGCCAAAAACCGGCGAGTCGATATCGTGATGCTGTCGTCCGGGGGCGAGGCGGGTGAACCGGTAAGTAGTGGAAAACCGCAGGTGGACAGGGCGGCTACAGGTAACGGCATCTGATTCTTTTGTAACTTGCGCGTCTTTTACAACATTCATCCCATTTATCCGCGATTACGAAAGACCTTTCCGGCTAAGCTTTATACCCCGATCCAGGCTGCACCGAAGACGCCGGCCGAGTCGCCCAGGCGGTTCTTCAGAATCGGGGTGGCCAGGTCGTCGTGGAAGGCGTAGCGTCGCACCCGTTCGATGCCGGTGGTGTAGAGTTCGACGATGTTGGACAGGCCGCCCCCCAGAACCACGGCGTCCGGGTCGAGGATTGAGATCAGTCCCCCCAGGCAACGGCCGAAGTCGTCCAAGAAACGGTCAAAGGCCGCGCGGCAATGGAGCTCCCCCTCACGGGCGCCGGCCACGATCCGCTCCATGGACAGGCGCTCGCCGTACTCCCGTGCAAAGGCCGCCTCGACCCCCGAGCCGCTGATCTTCGTCTCCACGCACCCCCGGTTGCCGCAGTAGCACGCCGCCCCGGCCGGGTCCACCGACAGGTGCCCCCATTCCCCGGCGATGCGGTGCGGCCCCTGGCGTACCTGTCCGTCGATGCAGATCCCGCCCCCGCAGCCGGTCCCCATGATCACCCCGAATACCAGCCCGTATCCTTGCCCCGCTCCCTGACGGCACTCGGCCAGGGTGAAACAGTCGGCATCGTTGCACAGGGCCACGGCCCGGTCCAGTTGCCGTTCCAGGTCCCCCTGCAAGGGCCTGTCGATGAGACAGGTGGAGTTGGCGTTGCGCACCAGCCCGGTCCGCTCGTCGCTGGAGCCGGGGATGCCGATCCCCACGGTGCAGGGCGCACCGGCCGGAACAAAGGCCATGGCTTCCCGGATGGCCGTAGTCACGGTTGCCACTACGGCGGGATAGCCCCGGTCAAGGGGCGTGGCCCGGCGCTCCCGGAACAGGACCGTACCGTCGGGGGCAAGGAGCAGCGCCTCGGTCTTGGTGCCTCCCAGGTCGATGCCGATACGGAAGGGCGTCTGTTCAGAGGCAGAGGTCATCATGGTGTGGTTATTTGTCATGGATGTTGACGCCAACTATGTACAAGATAAACGGTGAGCGACGCCGCAACGGTTAGCATTGAAAAATTCAGGTTGTTCAAAAATAGTCAGATCGTCGCACCCGCAGAAAGCCCCGCGGAGGCGTAGCAGCGCTACGCCGCACAAAGGAGCTTTCGAGGACAGCGGCGAGATGGCTGTTTTTCAACAACCTGCTACAGCATCTTGCGCAGGTACTGGCCGGTGTAGGACTTGGTCACCTTGGCCACCTGTTCCGGGGTGCCGCTGGCGATGATCTCGCCACCCCGGTCGCCTCCCTCGGGGCCCAGGTCGATGATGTGGTCGGCGGTCTTGATCACGTCCAGGTTGTGCTCGATGATGACGATGGTGTTGCCGGTATCCACCAGGCGTTGGATCACCTCCAAGAGCTTGCGGATATCCTCGAAGTGCAGACCGGTGGTCGGCTCGTCCAGGATATAGATGGTGCGGCCGGTGGCGCGGCGGGAAAGCTCCTTGGCCAGCTTGACCCGCTGGGCCTCGCCCCCCGAGAGGGTGGTGGCCGACTGCCCCAGCTTGATGTAGCCCAGACCTACTTCTTCCAAGGTTTTAAGCTTATTCTTGATGCGCGGGATGGCCCCCATGAACTCCAAGGTCTGGGAAACGGTCATGTCCAGCACCTCGGCGATGGATTTGCCCTTGTAGAGCACCTCCAGGGTCTCCCGGTTGTAGCGCGCCCCTTTGCATACCTCGCACTCCACGTACACGTCCGGCAGGAAGTGCATCTCGATCTTGATGATGCCGTCCCCTGAGCAGGCCTCGCAGCGCCCCCCCTTGACGTTGAAGGAGTAGCGCCCCGGCTTGTAGCCGCGCAGCTTGGATTCGGGCAGGTTGGAGAACAGGTCGCGGATATCGCCGAACACGCCGGTATAGGTGGCCGGGTTACTGCGCGGGGTGCGGCCGATGGGCGACTGGTCGATGTTGATGACCTTGTCCAGGTGTTCCAGACCGCGGATGTCCTTCACGGCGCCGGCCTTCTCCCGGCTGCGGTAGAGCCGCTGGCTCAGCACCTTGTACAGGGTGTCGATCACCAGGGTCGATTTTCCCGAGCCCGAGACGCCGGTCACGCAGGTCATGATGCCCAGGGGAATCTCCACATCCACGTTTTTCAGGTTGTTCTCGGAGGCGCCGATGATCTTTAAGTGCTTGGCGCCCTTGCGGCGCTTCTTCGGCACCGGGATGGACAACTCACCGGACAGGTATCTGCCGGTGAGGGATTTCGGGTCCTTCATGACCTCGGCCGGTGTGCCCTGGGCCACCACCTCGCCGCCGTGGACCCCGGCCCCCGGCCCCATGTCGATCAGATGGTCGGCCTCCAGGATGGTCTCTTCATCGTGCTCCACCACCAGGACGGTGTTGCCCAGGTCGCGCAGATGCTTGAGGGTGTCCAGCAGGCGTGCGTTGTCCCGCTGGTGCAGGCCGATGGAGGGCTCGTCCAGGATGTAGAGCACCCCCACCAGGGACGAGCCGATCTGGGTGGCCAGGCGGATGCGCTGCCCTTCGCCGCCGGAGAGGGTGCCGGAGGTGCGGTCCAGGGAGAGGTAGTCCAGCCCTACGTTCACCAGGAACGACAGGCGCTCGCGAATCTCCTTGAGGATGCGCCGGGCGATCTCCTTCTCCTTGTCGGTGAGCGCCAATCCCTCGAAGAAGGCCAGGCAGTCCCGGATGGAGAAGGCGGTGACGTCGCGGATGGTGCGCCCCCCCACCAGCACGTGCAGCGCCTCGGGGCGCAGGCGCGCCCCCTGGCAGGTGGGGCACGGCATGACGTTCATGTACTTTTCCATCTCTTCCCGGGATGCGTCCGATTCGGTCTCGCGCCAGCGTCGCTCCAGATTGTTCAGCACCCCCTCGAACTCCTTCTGGTAGGTATGGCGCCGTCCGCCGTCCTCTTCCCACCAAAACTCGATCTTCTTGCCCCCGGAACCGCTCAGGATCACGTCCCGAACCTGCTCGGGCAGATCCTTGAAGGGGGTGCGGATGTCGAATTTGTAGGCCTTGGCCAGCGCCTCCAGGATCAGGTGGAACCAGCCCGAAAGCCGTTTTTCCCAAGGGGCGATGGCCCCTTCCCGCAGGGACAATTCCGGGTTGGGGATCACCAGTTCGGCGTCGAAGTACATGCGGGTGCCCAGGCCGGTGCAGTCCGGGCAGGCGCCGTGGGGGTTGTTGAAGGAAAAGAGCCGCGGCGTGACCTCTTGGTAGGATATGCCGCAATCCACGCAGGCCAGCTTTTCGGAGAAGATGTGGGTGACCGGCTTGGGAGGCTTTTTGCCGCCGTCCTCGTCCGGTACATCCGTAGCCGGCAGGACGGTCTCCACCTTCACCACCCCTTCGGCATGGTGCAGGGCGGTCTCCAGGGAGTCGGCCAGGCGGCGCTGGACCCCCTCCTTGACCACGATGCGGTCGATGACGATGTCGATGTCGTGTTTCTTCTTCTTGTCCAGTTCGATCTCGTCGGCCAACTCCCGCAGGGTCCCGTCGATGACGACCCGGGTGAAGCCCTCCTTGCGCAACTGGTTGAGTTCCTTCTTGTACTCCCCCTTGCGTCCCCGGATCATGGGGGCCAGCAGGGTCAACTTGGCGCCGGCGGGCAGCGCCATGATCTGGTCCACCATCTGGGAGACGGTCTGGGAGGTGATCTCCTTGCCGCAGGAGGTGCAATGGGGATGGCCGACCCGGGCGAACAGCAGGCGCAGGTAGTCGTAGATCTCCGTGACCGTTCCCACGGTGGAGCGGGGGTTCTTGCTCGTGGTCTTCTGCTCGATGGAGATGGCCGGGGAGAGCCCTTCGATGGACTCCACGTCCGGTTTTTCCATCTGTTCCAGAAACTGGCGGGCGTAGGCCGAGAGGGACTCCACGTAGCGGCGTTGCCCCTCGGCGTAGATGGTGTCGAAGGCCAGGGTGGATTTGCCCGAGCCGGAGATGCCGGTGATGACGACTAACTGGTCCCGCGGGATTTCAACATCGATACACTTGAGGTTGTGCTCGCAGGCGCCTTTGACGATTATGCTGGAGTGTGCCATGGGTCAGTATTTCAGTCCGTTTTCGAGGATAGTGGTGATTTCTTCGGCCGTGACCGGCCGGGAGAACAGGTAGCCCTGCATCTCGACGCAGTTGCGGGAGGCGAGGAACTCCATCAGGGGGCGTGTTTCCACCCCCTCCGCAGTGACGCTGAGCTTGAGGGTGTGGGCCATGGAGATGATGATCTCCACGATGGCGGCGTCGTCCGGGTTGATGGCGATGTCCCGCACGAACATGCGGTCGATCTTGAGCCGGTTGATGGGGAAGTGTTTCAAATAGGAGAGGGACGAGTAGCCGGTGCCGAAATCGTCGATGGCCAGGCTGATGCCCATGTCCTTGAGCTTCTGCAGCATGCGGGTGTTGCTGTCCGGGTCCTTCATGATGGTGCTTTCGGTGATCTCCAGTTCCAGCCAGTCAGGGTCGAGCCCGCTTTCCAACAGGATGGCGGCGATGGTCCCGCTCAGGTCCTTCTGGGCGAACTGCTTGGCCGACAGGTTGACCGCCATGCGCATCGGCGGGAAGCCCTGCTGTTGCCATGCCTTTGCCTGGAAACAGGCGGTTCGCAGGACCCATTCACCGATGGGGATGATCAGGCCGGTTTCCTCAGCCAGATAGATGAACTTGTCCGGGACGATCACCCCCATGTCGGGGTGCCTCCAGCGCAGGAGCGCCTCCAGTCCCGTGATCTCCCCGGTGCGGGTATCCACCTGGGGCTGGTACAGCAGGAAGAGGTCCTCGCGTTCCAGGGCCTTGCGCATGGAGTTTTCCAGCATCATCCGCTCCAGCACCTTGATGTTCATCTCGCTGGAGAAAAACTGGAAGTTGTTGCCGTCCCGCTCCTTGGCCTGGTACATGGCCTGGTCGGCATGCTTGAGCAGGGTGGGACCGTCCTCCCCGTCCATGGGGTAGACGGCGATGCCGATGCTGCCGGTGGTGTAGATCTCATGGCCGTTGATGCAGATCGGCTCGGAGATCAGCCCCAGGATCTTCTTGGTAATGGCGGTGATGACCTCTTCGTTGGATACGCCCATCAGGACGACGGCGAATTCGTCGCCGCCGATGCGGGCCAGGGTATCGGTCTCCCGGACGCAGGCCTTGAGGCGTTTGGCGATGGTCTTGAGCAGCTTGTCGCCGGCCCGGTGGCCGAGGGTCTCGTTGATCCCCTTGAAGCGGTCCAGATCCAGGAACAGTACGCCGACCATCTGGCGATCCCGCAACGCCTGGGCAATGGCGTGCCTGAGGCGGTCGTTGAGCAGGGTGCGGTTGGGAAGGCTGGTCAGGGTGTCGTAGTTGATCAGTTGCTGGATCTCGTTCTCGGCTCTGATACGGGCCGTGATGTCGAGGGTCGTACCGGAGACGAGCTGGGCCCTGCCTTCGCTGTCGCATTCCACCTCGGCCTGGCTGTTGACGACCAGTTCGTCGCCGTTGCACGATTTGATGCGGTAGATCAGGCTGAACGATTGGCACTGCCGGGCGGCGTTGGTGATGGCCTTCTTGAAGGCCGGACGGTCCGCCTCGTTGATGAGGTTGATGAACCACTCCATCTCCACCTGGTGGGGCTCGCCGGGGGTGAACCCGAAGATGCGGTACAACTCGTCGGACCAGTAGGTCTCCCCGGTCAGGGGATTCCATTCCCAACTTCCCATGCGGGCGATCTTCTGGGCGCGCGCCAAGCGGGTCTCGCTCTGGCGCAGGGACTCTTCGGCGCGGAGCAGCCGTTCGCGGGTTTCGGCGTCATGGAGGGTTCGCAGGACCGCCGCCGGCAGGCGGTCCAGAAAACTGGTGTCTTTCAACAGGTAGTCGCAGGCGCCGGTCTTCATCATCTGAACCGCCAGCAAGGCGTCATCCCGGCCGGTTACCATGATGAACGGGACGGAAAGCCCGCGGTCGGCGATCTGCTCCAGGATGGCGATACCGGTCATGTCGGGGAGGGAATAGTCGAGGATGATCAGGGAAGGGATCGTGGCGGAGAGCAGCTCCATGGCCTCCTGGCCGCTGGTCGCCCCAATGGCCTTGAAACCGTGCTCCTGGAGGGTGCCCGATGTCAGTTCGGCAAAAGCGATGTCGTCCTCAATGATGAGGATGGTGCTTCCGGCCTTTATAGTGTAAGGCGATCCCGTCATGCGCTCTCTCTTCGTCACCCGTGGAACCCTGTGGGGACTATTTTTTCTTCAGCCGCCAGCCATCCTTGTTCACCTGCGGTACACGGGAGATCGCCAGCGAGTCGGGCGGCACGTCGATGGTGACGGTCGTCCCGGCCGCCACCAGGGAGTTGCGCCCCACGGTGACCGGGGCCACGAGCTGGACGTCGCTGCCGATGAACACCTGGTCCCCGATGACCGTGCGGTGCTTGTTGACCCCGTCGTAGTTGCAGGTGATGGTGCCGCAGCCGATATTGACGTCGCGGCCGATCTCGGCATCACCCAGGTAGGTCAGGTGGGACGCCTTGGAGCCTTCACCCATGACGACCTTCTTGGTCTCCACGAAATTGCCGATCTTGACGTGGGCGTAGAGCAGCGTTCCGGGACGCAGATGCGCCATGGGACCCACGGCTACCGCCTCGTGCAGTTCCGAATCCTCCAGGACTGATCCCGCCTTGATATGGCAGTTGTCGGCGATGCGGCAGTTGGAGATGGTGACGCCGTTTTCGATCACGCAGCCGGAGCCTATGACCGTTCTCCCGTTGATCTGGCAGTTGGGGTGGACGATGGTGTCGGCGCCGATGGCGACACCATCGTCGATGTAGGTCTGGTCTGGATCGATGATGGTCACGCCGGAGAGCATCAGTTCCCGGTTGGTGCGTCGGCGCAGAATGCGTCCCGCTTCGGCCAACTGGCTGCGATCATTGACCCCCATGATCTCCTCGGCATCGTCGCAGCACAGAGCCAGGCAGGTCAGCCCCTTGCGGACGGCCACAGCCACCAGGTCGGTCAGGTAGAACTCCTGCTGGGCGTTGTCGCTGCCAATACTGCCGATGTTCTCGAACAGGAAGGCCGCATCCATGCAGTAGATACCGCTGTTGATCTCGCGGAGGGCCTGCTCTTCCGGGGCGGCATCCTTCTGCTCGACGATGCGCAGCACCGCTCCGCTGTCGTCGCGCACGATCCGGCCGTAACCAGAGGGATCCTTCACCGTGGCGGTCAGGACCGTCACCGCCGCTCTTTGGGCGCGGTGGAACCCGATCAGTTTTTCCAGGGTCTCCGCCCTCAACAGGGGGGTGTCTCCGCACAGGATCAGCGCCGTGCCGTCGAAACCGGCCAACGCCTCACGGGTGCAGGCCACGGCGTGGCCGGTGCCGAGTTGTTCCTTCTGGATCACGCAGCGGATATCCTCTGCGGCGCGGAAATGCTCCTGCACCGCCTCGGCCTGGTGCCCGACCACCAGCACCACCGGGGTCGCGCCCGCAGTCCGGGCCGCCGTTACCGGGTAATCGATCATCGGCCTCCCGGCCGCCGGGTGCAGGACCTTTACCAGGCCGGACTTCATACGGGTTCCCTTACCTGCGGCAAGGATGATTGCGGCAACGTTATCCATCTGCATTAATGCTCCCGATTTCTGAAAGGGGTATGCAACGCCTGACCGTACAGTTTATGTGATGCGGGATACGCCGTCAAGTATTCTATGTGTACTCCGGCTGGAGGTCTCATTGTCCGGAACCGCGGCCTAATTTTTATTGCCAATGACGGGCTGTTCTGCTAACTTTCCGAAATAACGTGAAAATAATCGAGGAGTCCCTGACGTATATGAACGATACCTGGTTGGAGGTGGCCTGCGAGCTGCCCAGCGAACTTGCCGATATCCTGGCCGAATACCTGGCCGGCGTCTCGGGCGCCGGCGTCTGCGTCGAAAACCTGAATGTTGATGCCTTCTCCCCTTCCGAAATAACCCACAGTCCGCTCATGACCGTCAAGGCCTATTTTAGCGCCGCCGACGATATGGCTGCCCGCGTGGCCGAGATCTCGGCCTTTCTGGATGACCTGGCCGCCGCCAACCCCGGCGCAGCCATCGGGAAGCCTGCCGTTACGACGGTGAAAAGCGAGGATTGGAGCACGAGTTGGAAGGTCAACTTCAAACCGCTCCGTGTCGGCCGGCGGCTTTTGATCGTGCCGTCTTGGGAGGAGGCGGAGGCCGGGCCGGATGATATCGTCCTCAGTCTGGACCCGGGCATGGCCTTCGGCACCGGCGGGCACGAGACGACCAGGCTCTGTCTGGAGCAGTTGGAAACGGTCCTGCTTGGCCGCCCGGTCGCCCCTCCCCCCTCGGTGCTGGACCTGGGGACCGGTTCCGGCATTCTGGCCATGGCCGCAGCACGCCTGGGCGCGGGCCGCATCTGCGCCGTGGACATCGACCCGGATGCGGTTGAGGTGGCGCGGGAAAATATGGCGATCAACGGCCTGGCGGAGCGGATCGAGTGCAGCGCGACCCCCCTGGAATCCCTGGCTGGCCCCTTCGACGTCATCCTGGCCAACATCCTGGCCGAGGAGCTGGTCCGTTTGGCCCCCCAACTCACGGAGCGGTTGGCCGCGGGCGGCGTGCTGATCCTGTCCGGCATCCTGGCCGAGAAGGAGGCCTTTGTGCGCAACGGGTTCGCGGCCCAGCCCCTGGTCTACCGGGAAACGGCGCACCAGGGGGAGTGGGTGGCGATGCTCTACAGCAAGGATGCCGCACCGGCATGAGCCAGCGGCGCTTCATGGTATCGTCCCGGAATATCCGGGACGGGTATGCCTCCTTTAATGGCGATCTCTTCAACCACATGGTACGGGTGCTGAGGCTCGGCACCGGTGATGGCGTGACCCTGGTGGACGAGGCGGGCAACGAGCACCAGGGGGTTATCGACCAGGTGTCCCGGGAGTGGGTCGCCGTCAGGGTCGAGGCTCCCCGTCAGGCGGCCCCGGCCGGAGAGGGGGGGGCGCGGATCACCATCTGCCAGGCCCTGCCCAAGGGGGAAAAGATCGATCTGATTCTCCAGAAGGGGACAGAGTTGGGGGCTCACGACTTCAGCCTGTTCGGCGGTCGGCGTTCCGTGGCCCGGGTGCGCGAGGAACAGCTCGCCGCCAAGCTGGAACGCTGGCAGCGGATAACGGCCGAGGCGGCCCGCCAGTGCAATCGGCGCTCCATTCCCGGCGTTTCCTGGTCGCCGTCGGCGGCCGAGGCGGCCGGCTCCACCTCCCAGGAACTCCGCCTGCTGCTGTGGGAGGGGGAGCGGAAACAGGGCCTGAAGGCGGCCCTTGCCGACCGGGCCTGTCCCGCCTCAGTCATCGTGGCTGTGGGGCCGGAGGGGGGCTTCGACCCCCTTGAGGTGCAGCAGTTTCTCCAGCAGGGGTACCTGCCGGTTTCCCTGGGAAACCGGATTCTGAGGACCGAAACCGCCGCTATTGCCATTACCGCAATTTTACAGTATATTTGGGATACTCAGTAACGAGAATTACAGGTCGCAAGGAGCCGCCGATGAAATGCCCCAAGTGCGGATACAACAGCTTTGAGTACAATGATAATTGCCCCAAGTGCCTCAATGATCTCACCGACTATAAGGCGACCTACGGGCTCAAGGCCATGGTGCTGCCCCTCGCGGCCCGGACGGATATGGCCCGGTCCATGGCGAGCGAGGCTCTCGCAGACAATCACTCGGCGGAGGATACGGATATGACCGCAGATATCTTCTCCTTCGACCTGGGCGATGATGGGCCGGAAGCGTCGTCCCAGGGAGGCGGTGCCGTCCATGACCCCTTCAGCTTCGATGACGAGCCGGGCGATTCCTTGGGGACGGGGTTCGGCGACCTCTCCTTCGGCGAGGAACAGAAGTCGGCCCAGGCCAAGGCCGAAGAAGACGCCTTCTCCAGTCTGTTGGAGACGACCCCGCACAAGAGCACTGCCGCGCCGGCAGGCAAGCCCGCTGCCGTTGCCGCGAACGACGAGTTCGATCTGGAAAATTTTTCCTGGGACGACACGCCTGGTTCCGCCAGCGACGACAAGGGCGGCAGCAAGCCCCGTGAAGATGACTTCGGCAGCCTGTTCGGCGGTACCAAGAAGTAGCCCGTTACGCCGCGGCAGTCCCAGGGCCCGTTCCCCCTCATATCAGGGCGGACGGGCTTTGACGTATCCGTAATGCAATCCCGAGTGAAAAACGCTTCCCCGGAGTCTTCACGTGTCCCAACGCATCGCCATCCTTCCCGAAACCATCACCAACAAGATCGCCGCCGGCGAGGTGGTCGAACGGCCTGCCTCGGTCATCAAGGAGTTGCTTGAAAATTCCCTGGATGCCGGCGCAAGCGATGTCTCCGTGGAGATCGCCGCGGGTGGGAGGCGGCTGATCCGCATCACGGACAACGGCCACGGCATGTCCCGGGAGGACGCCCTGCTTTCCCTGGAACGCCACGCCACCAGCAAGATCAGAACCGACAGCGACCTAGACGGCATCCTGACTCTGGGATTCCGCGGCGAGGCGCTCCCCTCCATCGCCTCGGTCTCCCGTTTCCGGCTGGCGACCCGTGAAGCCGGCAGCCTGGAGGGGACCGAGATCATCGTGGAAGGGGGGCGGGTCAAGGATGTGAAGGCCTGCGGCATGGCCCCCGGCACGGTCATCAGCGTGGAGCAGCTGTTCTTCAACACCCCGGCACGCCTCAAGTTCCTGCGCAGCGCCGAGACCGAGACGGGACACGTGGGGGACACGGTGGCCCGCATGGCCGTTTCCCGTCCCGAGGTGGCCTTCCGGCTGGCCAGCGACGACCGGGAGATGCTGCGGGTGCAACGCAGCGACCTGCGCCGACGCATCGCCCAGACCGTGGGCAAGGACGCCGCTGCCGCTCTCCACGAGGTCGCCGGCACCGAGGGGGGCATCACGGTCACGGGGTTCATCTCCGGCCCCCAGTCTGTCCGCTCCACCACCTCGGCCATGTTCACCTACATCAACGGCCGTTTCGTGCGGGACAAGGTCGTGCAGCACGCCATCATGCAAGCCTACCGGGGCGTGATTGACCGTGGCCGCTATCCGATCCTGGCCCTGTTCATCGAACTGCCCCCGGGCGAGGTGGACGTCAACGTCCACCCTACCAAACACGAGGTGCGCTTCCGCCGCCAATCCGCCGTGCACGACGCCCTCCAGGCTGCCCTGGAAGGGGTACTGCGCCGCTCCCCCTGGCTGGCGCACCGTCAGGAACCGGCCCCCCCGGCACAGGCCGCTCCTCCCACCGGTCAGGCCTATCGCGAGCGGATCGCCGCCGCGGCTCAGGCATCCCTGCGGTTTGTGGAGCAACCGCCGCGTTCGTCCTTTCCCCTTGCCTCCGCTTCCGGAGACGGCACGTGTACCACGCCGGTTGCTGCCGTTGCTCCCCCCGAGACCCCCGTTTCGGTCCGGGAACCGGCGGAACCGTTCCAGCCGGAGCCCGCGTCGGCGGAATCCGCGGGCTATTTTTCCGCACTGGCGATCATCGGTCAGTTCCACGGGGAGTACCTCCTGTGCCAGTCAGGCGCCGAACTGGTGATCATCGACCAGCACGCCGCCAGCGAGCGGGTCGCCTACCAGCGCCTGCGGCAGCAGTTCCGGGCCGGCGGGGTGGAGTCGCAGCGTTTGCTCTTTCCCGAGACCCTGGAGCTTTCTTTTGGGGAGGCGGCCGTGGTGGGACGTTTCCGCGAGGACCTCGCCCGGATCGGCTTCGACCTTGAGCCGTTCGGCGGCACCACCGTTATCGTTGCCGCCCTGCCGCGCTTGGCTACGGGCCGGGACGGCATGCAGCTGGTGCGGGACATCCTGGCCGAACTTGCCGCACTGGGGACCAGCGCCGCCTTCGACGGCGCCATCGACGACCTGCTGGCCCGCATCGCCTGTCATTCGGTGGTGCGCGGCTTCCACCCTCTGGAGAACCGCCAGATCACTGAGTTGCTGCGGGCCATGGACGAAACCGACTTTGCCGCCAGCTGCCCCCACGGCCGGCCCGTATCCCACACCATCACCCTGGGGGAGCTGGAAAAGATCTTCAAGCGGACCTGACCCCCTGCCAACGGGTATGTAATCATGAATCCTCACAACAGGCCCAAGATACTGGTCGTCGTCGGTCCCACCGCCTCGGGCAAGAGCGAACTGGCCCTGCGCCTGGCCCGCGAACTGGATGGCGAGATCGTCAACGCCGACTCCATGCAGGTCTATCGCGGCCTGGACATCGGCACCGCCAAGCCGCCGCCGGAGCAGCGCGCCGGCGTGCCCCACCACCTGATCGACGTGGCGGAACCGGACCGTCTCTTCTCCGCCGCCGATTTCGCCGAGGCCGCCGACGAGGCCATCCGCGCCATCACCAACCGCGGCAAGCGGGCCATTGTGGTTGGCGGTACCGGGCTCTACATTCGCGCCCTGCTCAAGGGGTTGGTGGACTCCCCTAGCGGTGCGGGTGCTGTCAGGAAGGCGTTGCAGGAAGAGGCCGCGCAGCTGGGCAACGAGGCCATGCTGGACAGGTTACGGCAGGTGGACCCGGAATTGGCGGCGCGCATGCATCCCAACAACCTGGTGCGCATTATCCGCGCCCTGGAGGTGCACAGCCTGACCGGCGTCCCCCTCTCCCGCCACCAGCAGGAACATGCCTTTGGTGCCCGGCGTTACGACAGCCTCCAGATCGGCATCCGTATCGACCGCCAGGAGCTCTATCGACGTATCGAGGCCCGGGTTGATCAGATGCTGGCGGCGGGGTTAGTGGCAGAGGTGCAGGGGCTCTTGACTCAGGGGTATGACCGCCAATTGAAAGCCATGCGGGCCATCGGCTATAAGGAGTCGGCCGCGTATCTTGCCGGAGAATGCGGCCTGGATGAGGCCGTGCAGATCATGAAACGGGACACGCGCCGCTATGCCAAACGCCAATTGACGTGGTTCAATGCCGACCCGGATATATTATGGTTTGAATATCCGGGAAAGTTTGCTAGTATTTTACAGCATGCTATTGAATTTTTTGAATAACAGGAGGAACGCCCCTCATGGCAAAAGCACCCTTCAACATTCAGGACCAGTACCTCAATCAGGCCCGTAAGGAGCGTGTCCGCGTGGTTGTTACCATGATGTCGGGCGATAAGCTGGAAGGCCACATCAAGTCGTTCGACAACTTCTCCGTGCTGCTGGATTACAACGGCGACATCCTTATCTATAAACATGCCATATCCACCATCACCTCGGCTGACGGCGCTTTCCGGCTGCACCAATAATCCGTTCAACCGTCTCCGGGGGCGTCGCATCCCCGGAGACGGTATCATGAATCAGGTTCCCATGAACAAGAGTACAAAGCTCCTTCTCGCAACGGCCCTGTCCCTCGCGGCCCTGGCTGCGGTCATCCTCTATTTTTCGTCCTCCGTATTCCTGCAACTGTTCATCGCCTTTGCCCTGGCCTACATGCTCAACCCGGCGGTGATATTCCTGGAGCGGAAAGGGGTAGGGCGCATCCCCAGCATCCTGGTCGTCTTCACCACCGCGCTGGTTATCTGTGTCGGCATCGCCGTGTTCTTCGTCGTCTCCCTCGGTAGCGAGTTCTCCAACATGCAGCTCAACCTGCCCGCCTATGCCCAGCACCTCTACGAGATCACCCCGGCGGCGGTCAAGTCCTACCTGGGGGTAGAGACCCCGGACAAGCTCTCGCTACGCCTGAATGATGTCTTGACCCAGGCCAAAGGCGTGGCACCGGACATCGCCAAGCCGCTCCTGAATTTCCTGCGGGAGGCGTTTTCTTCCACGGTCGCCCTCATCCTGGCATTGTTGGGCTATTTCATCATCCCGGTCTATCTCTTCTACCTGCTGGCCGACCTGCCCCGGTTGAAGGCGTTCGTTCAGTCGTTTGTCCCCGAGCGCCACCACCGGGCTTACAACGCAAAGCTTGGGGAAATCGACAGGGTGCTGGGCGGGTTCATCCGGGGCCAGCTATCGGTCTGCGCCATCCTGGCGGTGCTCTACAGCATTGGCCTGTATTTCATCGGCATCGACCTGGCCATCGCCATCGGCACCCTGGCCGGCATCACCTTCATCATCCCCTACGTGGGCACCATCATCGGCATCTGTCTGTCGGTCGCCATGGCGCTGCTCAAATTCCACGACATCCTCCATCCCCTGCTCTGCCTGGGGTGGTTCGGCCTGGTCCAGACCCTGGAGGGGACGGTCATCACCCCCAAGGTGGTGGGGGACACGGTCGGCCTGCACCCCCTGGTGGCCATCATTGCGCTCTTGATCGGGGGGCAGATGTTCGGCCTCATGGGGATGCTGCTGGCCGTGCCGGTTACCGCCGTGCTACAGGTATTCCTGCGCTCTCTGGCAGCTTGGTATCGCGAATCCGACTTCTACCGGGGGCAATGATGAACGGGCTTATCGTCGAAACGGTCACACTCTGCTCCATCTGCGAGGAGATGGGGGTGGAGCCGGGGGACCGGCTACTGGCGGTCAACAATCATCCCCTGCGGGACATCATCGATTACAGCTACCACACCGCCGCCGCCGACGAACTGCTGCTGGAGGTCGCCAAGCCGGACGGCGAGGTCTGGGAGCTGGAGATCGAACGGGAGCCGGGGGAGCCGTTGGGGCTCACCTTCCCGGCCCCGGAACCGGCCCGGTGCCGCAACAACTGCGTTTTCTGCTTTGTCCATCAGCTTCCCCGCGGGCTGCGCAAGCCGCTCTACGTCAAGGACGAGGACTACCGCCTCTCCTTCCTCAACGGCAATTACGTCACCCTGGCCAACCTGAAGGCTCCCGAACTGGCCCGCATCATCGACCAGCGCCTCTCGCCCCTGTACATCTCCGTCCATGCCACCAACCCGGCGCTGCGCGAACAGTTGCTGGGCCGGCCGGGCATCCCACCCATCCTCGACCAGTTGCGGGAATTGGCCGCCGCGCGCATCAGCATGCACACCCAGGTGGTGCTCTGCCCCGGCCTCAATGACGGTCTTGAGTTGGAGCGGACCGTCGACGATCTTGCGGGACTCTACCCTGCGGTGCAATCCCTGGCCGTCGTGCCGTTGGGGTTGACCCGCCACCGTGGGCGCCTGCCGCAGCTCACGCCGGTGGATACCGACTATGCCCGGGCCTTCGTCACTACCTGGGGGCCGCGGGCCAAGGCCCTGAAAAAACGTCTGGGCGAGCCGTTTCTCTTCCTGGCCGACGAGTTTTACCTCAAGGGAGGCGTTCCGTTTCCCCCGCTGCGGGAGTACGGCGACCTCCCCCAGATAGAGAACGGGGTCGGCATGGTGCCCCTGTTCCTGCGGGACGCCGCACAGGTGCTGCGAACGGCCCGGCCGGTGGGCGACCTGCGGGTCACGGTGGTGACCGGCGTCTCGGCCGTGGGCTTCGTGGGGGCATTCCTGGCCCGGTTGGAGGAGCGGACCGGCGCCCGGATCGTACCGCTGGCGGTGAAAAACCGCCTGTTCGGCGAAAGCGTGACGGTCAGCGGCCTGGTGGCGGGTAACGACATCATGGCGGCGCTTGAGGGGGTGGAGATCGGTGCGGGGCTTTTGGTGCCGGACGTGATGCTCAAGGAGGGGGAGGGGCTGTTTCTGGACGATGTGCCCCTGGAGGAGTTGCAGGGGCGCCTCGGCCGCCCGGTGCTGACCTTCGACGGCACGCCCCGCGGCTGCTACCGGGCGCTCCGGCAGATGGCCCGCTTAGGTGCAGGCAACTCTGCGCCAGCATCTCCCTGACCTTTGCCGGAAACACGTCCGCGGGGAGTGCGCCCGCGAAAAAGGCCTGCCGTGCGGCAGGCCTTTGGGATGATCGTTACCAAGTGTTCAGTGGGTGACCTCGGCGCATTCCTTGCGCTCCCACGAATCCAGTTCACCGTTTTCAAGTCGTACCTGAACGGTTTCACCTTCGTAGGTGCAGCCGAACGAGTATCCGAGCTGCCCGTTTTTCAGGTTGCGGAGGGGAACGTGTTCTTCGCGCTGCTCGGTCCAGTAGCAGACCTGATCGTATTGTTTCGTTTTCATGGCCTTTCCCCCTTTTCTCTTTTCCTGAATATATTTTATCCCCCCAGGGGGGCACTCTGCAAGCCCCGCCTTTGTCCGGCCGCCATGCCGTAAAATTGCCTACATGTTGTCCTCTCTCCACATGTCTGTAACAATCCGCCTGTATGTAGGTTGCTATAAACATGCAAAGGAGACTCGCCATGAAAATTCGACTCGATGAAGACTATTACTACTGGTGCTGCGATTGGTGCGACACGGAAAACCTCGTCCTTTGGGCGCGGCTGCACACCGGCGCCTACTGCGGTGCCTGCCACCGCCCCATGAATCTGCCCGACAGCCCGCAGGGCGTGGTTATCGACAACTCCATCGCTGCGGGTCTCTGCTGAAACGGCAGATTACCGGGCACACCCCGCAAATCTATTTAAAGTCTGGATATAACCTGCGACTTTGGTATCATGCAGGGACAACCCCATGGGCGACATCCGGTCGGGGTGCCGTCTCCGGGGGATTCTCACTCCGCCAAAGGTATGCTGTCCGCCGCACCGGACCGGCAGCGAAACGTCCAGGCCCATGCACACCACACCTTTCCTGATCATTAACCCCGATTCCGGCAGCTTCAGCCGCAGACGCATTGCGCGGGTGGTTGACAGCCTCAAGCGAGCCGGTCTGCCCCCCGTCATCCACCCGGTCAGGAACCCCGCCGAGGCGCTCCCCTGTTGCCAGGCCATCCGCCGGGTACGCGAACATCCCTTCATCATCGTGGCCGCCGGAGACGGCACCTTCAACGCCGTCTTGAACGGGCTCGGCCCCGGACCGGCAACCCTGGCGGTGCTCCCCTTGGGCACGTCCAATGTCCTGGCCGCCGAATTGGGGATCGCCTCACTTGAGGACGGCATTGCGCGGATATGCGCGGGCAAGACCGGGCCGCTCTCGGTGGGGCTCCTGGAGTTCGAAGCGGGCCGTCGCTATTTCGCACTCATGGCGGGCAGTGGACTGGACGGCGCCGTGGTGGGCGGCGTCAGGGCGGGGGAAAAACGGGCGCTGAAGCAGGGGGCCTACGCCCTGTCGGCGCTCAGAGCGGCGCTTGGGTGGGATAGGGGCATGCAGGAGATCGTCGCGGACGGGAAACTTTGTCTCTGCCACACGGCGGTGGTATGCAACGCCTCGCGCTATGGGGGGAACTTCAGGCTCTCGCCCGACAGCGACCTGTTCCGCCCCGGTTTTGAGATCGCCTGCGTCACGAACAACCATCGGAGGGGATACCTGGCGATTATCCGCAACCTCTTCCTGGGACAGCCGATGCCGGATGCGGCTCTCACCTGGCTCACCGCCACGGAGATCGAACTGCGTGGAGCAAAGCCGATCCAGCTCGATGGGGATTTCGTCGGGCACGGTCCGGCGCGGATCACGGCGGTGGCCGATTTTGCCCGGCTCATTCTGTAGCCGCCTCCTTCTTCTGTTCTGCGGCCTTGTCGCCTTCACGGCTTGGCCCGGCAGCTGTCTGGCCGCTTCAAGCCGGCCGTTCACGATCGCCATCTCCGTTCCCCCATCCCTTCTCGACCGGCCTACGGCGCGGTTGGCCATTGACGATAGCAGCGCCCTATTGAGCCGGGCATTTCCCTCCGCTTCCATCGGCCGTGCCCCAGGGGGGGCGGATGTGGTCATCCGCCTGCCGGAGGTCCCGGCACCAGGCGCCCCCGCCCATGCTCCCTCCCCAGCCGACAGCTCCTATCGCTGGCGCTCGACGCGGCGTCGCGGTGTCACGACCCTTAAACTGACCGCCTCGACCCCCGAGGGAGTGGCCTGCGGACTCTATGCGCTCCTGCAGGAAAAATTGGCTATACGCTTCATCCACCCCCGGGAGACCCTCTACCCCTCCTACCGTTCCTGGCCGCTCAAGCCCGTTTTTACCTTCGAGGGATCTCCGCGTTTCTCCAACCGCGGTTTTCACCTCCACACCCTGCACCCCATTGAATTGACTGAACCGCTGCTGAATCCTGCGCTGCCCGGCGGGTTCGACGCGGTCAGGGAGTACATCGACTGGCTGGCCCGCAACGGTCAGAACACCATGCAATTTTTTCTGTTGCGGGGGATCGACCGCACGGTCTGGATTGGCCATGCCGCCCGTATCGTCGAATATGCCCACCGGCGTGGGGTGCGCTGCGGGGTGGAAATCTCCCTTGCCATGCTCCAGCAGCAGGCCTTTCAATCCCTGGTCCTGTTGCGCCCGTATCCATCCTATACCAGCCAGGTGGATGCCACCCTGGCTTGGCTGTTCCGGGTTCCGTGGGATTTTGTCACGCTCGAACCGACCATGGGTGAGTACCTCCCGGTTCTGAGCCGTCTACTTCCCGGCGTGCAGCGCCATATGGAGCGCGAAGTGGTGCGGCGCTACGGCAGCCGGCTCATGTTCGCCACCCACGTCATCGCCTCCGACAGCGGCGCGAAAGTGCGCCGTCCCCTAGAGCCGACCAGCGGCATCCTGATCCATACGGTTATGTGCTATTCCGTTTCCGAGCCCCACGCCCCGGTCTACGGCAACGTCAACCAGTGCTTCATGCTCGATGCCGCCCGGGACGAGGCCCGCCGCCGGGAAACCTGGTACTGGCCGGAGTCGTCTTACTGGGTCGGGTTCGACAGTCCGGTGCCACTGCTCCTGCTCCCTTACCTGGACAGTCGTTGGAGCGACATGGACCAGATGGCCCGCCTGGGGGTGGCCGGTCACCTCACCTTCACCTCCGGCTGGGAGTGGGGCTACTGGCTGATGGACTGGAGTATCGCCCGCTGGTCGTGGCGTTTCAGCGATGATGGCTGCCCGCAGGGCAATGGCCCGCTTACCCCGCTCGACGACCTGTTGCCGGACCAACGGTTGCATGGTCTGTGGAGCGAAGCGCTGCGCCTGCAGAACCGCTACCTGAAGGAGCGCGGCCTGATGCGCTACCTTGCGGCGCTGGCCCCCTTCTCTGAGCTACCCCATCCCTTTGACCGCCCTTTTCAGCCCGATCCGGGCTTCCGGTACTCGTGGCTGCTCAACGCTGCGCCGCGTGGGGAGGCGGCGGCCGTCCTCACCGGTCCGGTGGCCGATATGGAGGCCTATGACGTTGCCATGAGTGCCCTTGCGGAGCGCATCGACGCCAGGCTCGCCCATTTCGAAGCGGCGCAGGGAGACCGTTTTCGTGCACCGCTTCACGTAGCCAGGGAGTTGAATATCGGCCTGAGGGTAACGGCCCTGCGCGCCCGCCATCGCGCCCTTACCCTGCGGGCCCTTGTGGCAAAGCGGCCGGAGGAGGGGGAAGCCCCCAACCGTTCGGAAGCGCTCCTTGCCCGGGCCGCCATGGTGCGGGGCGAGGCCCTGACGCTGGTAGCCCGGCAGGAACAGGGGTATCGCTACCCATTGGAGCGGATCGCCCGCCGCACCACCAACCTGACGGCCTATTCCTTCGGCTACCTCTATCCGGTCAGCCGACTGTTCTACTGGGAACGCGAGGAGGAACAGGTCCGTCACAGGCGCTTCGATGCCTTCTTCATGAACCTGTGGGATTTTCGACGCACTCTCGGGTTGGGGAGCGTTTTCCGTTGAGCGGGCACCTCGATGAGGGCGCCGTTCCCGTTGTGTATGACGTATTTTTGTCCTTTTGGCCCTTGACAGACGTCCCGCAAGGACGTATCCTTTTTTATTCAGGAATGATTCCTGATTAGGAGCGCGCCATCAAACGGGAACAGATCAAAAAAAACATCATCCTGGGGCTCAAGGAAAAGGGGTTGAAGCTGACCTCCCAGCGCCTTGAGGTCATAAGCGTGCTTACCCGCGACAAGAGTCATCCGTCCGCCCTGTCCATCTTTAAAACGGCGCGGGAGAAATATCCCAACATAAGCCTGTCCACCGTGTACTATACCCTGGCTCTGCTCAAGAAACACCGGCTGATCAAGGAGTTGGAGTTCGAGACCATGGACAACCGTTACGATATGGATACGGCCAACCACCTCAACCTGATCTGCACCAATTGCGGAAGGATCGAGGACTTTACCGACGCCGTTCCCGTGCCGCCCGAGGTGGTGGAACAGCACACCGGCTTTGCCCCCCACGATATGCGTTTTGAGTACTACGGGCTGTGCAAGCAGTGCCGTAAGCCCTAACGAGTTTTTTTATCGAACAGGCAGGAATCGTTCCTGTTTGCCACCAAGCTCTTTGTACCGTCCCATCACGTTGAAATTGCCTGCGGCATTTCCTCGAAGGGACCCACACCAACCACAGAAAGGAACCGAACAGATGTCATTAAAAGGAACCCGCACCGAGAAAAACATCCTCACCGCATTCGCCGGCGAGAGCCAGGCCCGCAACCGTTACACCTATTTTGCCGCACAGGCGAAGAAGGACGGCTACGTGCAGATTGCCGAGATCTTCGAAGAAACGGCCAACCAGGAGAAGGAGCATGCCAAGCGGCTGTTCAAATTTCTGGAGGGGGGCGATGTGGAGATCACTGCCGCGTTTCCGGCCGGTGTGGTCGGGACTACCGCGGAAAACCTGCTGGCCTCGGCCCAAGGAGAGCACCACGAACAGACGGAGATGTACCCGGAATTCGCCGCCATCGCCAAGGAAGAGGGCTTCCCGGTGCTGGCCGCCGTGTTCACGGCCATCGCCGTTGCAGAAAGACAGCATGAAAAACGTTTTAGGGCCCTCCAGGCCAATATCGAGAACGACCGGGTCTTCCGGCGGGACGAGCCGGTGGTCTGGAGATGCCGTAACTGCGGTTACCTTCACGAAGGACCTGCCGCCCTGGAACTGTGCCCCGCCTGTGCCCACCCCAAGGCCCATTTCGAGCTGCTGGCCGAGAACTACTGACCGACCAGAAGAACCCCTCGCTGAGGCGCAAGGGACGCGAAGAAGTTGCCGGACGTGTTGTTATCAAGCCGGTGGGCAGCTATTTTTGACGTGGACTGTGCGCCTCCGTGAGGGGGCTGTCACGGTAGTCGGATTGGACGTCTTATCCCAAACTCAAGGAGGAATGCCCATGAAACGAATTTGTCTGTCGCTTGCTTTCGTGCTGTCATTGGCCGCCGTCGCCGGCCAATCCGCTGCCGCAGATGATCTTCAGGCCCGCGCCAAAGCCCTCTTCAAGCCGATCCCGGCCAAGCCGCCGGTTCTGAAGGGCAATCCGGCCACGCCTGCCAAAGTTGAACTGGGGGCCAAGCTTTACTTTGATCCACGCCTGTCCCGGTCCCAGCTCATCAGTTGCAACACCTGCCATAATGCGGGATTGGGCGGAGCCGACCTCCAGGTGACCTCCACCGGCCACGGCTGGCAGAAGGGGCCGCGTAACGCCCCGACCGTCCTCAACTCCGTCTACAATATTGCCCAGTTCTGGGACGGCCGTGCCAAGGACCTGGCCGAGCAGGCCAAGGGGCCGGTGCAAGCCTCGGTGGAGATGAACAACACACCTGAACTGGTGTTGCAGACCCTGAACAGCATCCCCGAGTACGTCAAGCTCTTCAAAAAAGCCTTCCCCGGTGAAAAGGAGCCGCTGACCTTCGACAACATGGCCCGGGCAATCGAGGTCTTCGAGGCGAGCCTGGTCACGCCGGATGCACCCTTTGACCGCTACCTCAAGGGGAACCGCAAGGCCCTGGGCGCCAGGGAAACCGCCGGGCTCAAGCTCTTCATCGACAAGGGATGTGTTGCCTGCCATGGTGGCCTCAATCTGGGCGGTTCCGGTTATTTCCCCTTCGGCGTGGTGGCCAAGCCGGCCGAGAATATCATGCCGCGGAAGGATAAGGGGCGGTTTGCCGTCACCAATACCTCGGCGGATGAGTACGTCTTCCGGGCACCTTCGTTGCGCAACGTGGCTATCACGGCCCCCTATTTTCACTCCGGCGTGGTCTGGAGCCTGAAAGAGGCGGTTGACGTCATGGGTTCGGCCCAATTCGGCATCCAACTCAGCGATGAGGAAAGCAGCGCCATTGTCGCGTTTCTTGGCAGCCTGACCGGCAAGCAGCCCAAGATCGTCTATCCGCTGTTACCGGCCAGTACCGATGTAACACCTCACCCCACGCTGTAGCGCCTTCCCTGTTTCCCCTGTTTCTGCCCGTTACCGGTGCAGAAACAGGGGCATTTAGCTTATCCGAAGATAGTGTCGTTCCTGCGGTAGATGGCCGCCAGGGCGTGGTTGTGGGCTCGCTGTTCCCGGAAGAATTCGTCCGCAACCCACCGCCGGGCAGCCTTCCATCCGCTCTCACTTGCCGCCGCAACTGCCGCCGTCGCAACCGGGGCAATGCCCCTTTTTCTTCCAGAGGGAACTATAGAGCAGCCAGGCAGCGCCAGCCAGTATGGCGATCATCAGCACGATATCGAATGCTCCCATGTCACACCCCCAGTCCCAGGAGTCGTCCCGCCTGGTAGACGATCATCGCCATGCCCCAGGCCAACGCGCTCTGATAGGCAAAGGCTACCCCGAACCATTTCCACGAGCCGAACTCCTGGCGCATGGCGATGGCGACCACCACGCACGGCATGTAGAGCAGGACGAACACCATGAAGGCATAGGCGGAAAGGGGGGTGAAGGTCTGCTGAATCGTGGCTTTCAGCGGACCCCGGTCCTCCTTCTCGTCCGCCGCCAGGCTGGAGACGCCGAAGGTGGAGACCACATTGGAGGCGGATTCCTTGACCGCCTTGCCAAAAGAGACGGCAATCTCTTGCAGGTCTTCTCCGAAACTCGCCTCGGGTTTTTTCTGTTCCTCCTTCTTGGGGGCATAGATCTCGCCCATGGTGCCGACCACGATCTCCTTGGCGATGACGCCGGTGATCAGGGATGAGGCCGCCTGCCAGGTGCCGAATCCCAGGGGGCTCAGGACCGGGGCCATCACCTGCCCGGCCTGTCCCAGGTAGGAATCCTTCTTGTGCTCCACCCCCCAGGGGAGGTTCAGGAGGAACCAGACAAAGATGGAGACCGCCAGGATGTAGGTACCGGCCTTGATGAGGAAATGTTTCCCCTTCTCCCAGGTGTGCAGGCAGAGGCTGGTGAAGGAGGGCATCCGGTAGGGGGGCAACTCCATGATGAACATGGGGGCCTCTCCCCGGAAGAGGGTGCGCTTGAAGAACACGCCCATGACGATGGCCAGGGCGATGCCCAGTACGTACAGGGACCAGATCACCGTGCCCGGATTGTTGGGGAAGAAGGCCCCCACAAAGAGTACGTAGACCGGCAGCCTTGCCCCGCAGGACATGAGCGGGATCAGGAGAGCGGTCAACACCTTGTCCCGTGGGTTTTCCAGGGTCCGGGTGGCGTAGATGCCGGGCACGTTGCAGCCGAAGCCGAGCAGAAGCGGTATGAACGATTTGCCGTGGAGCCCCATGGCGTGCATGGCCCGGTCCATGACAAAGGCGGCCCGCGCCATGTAACCGCTCCCCTCCAGGAAGGTGATGAAGAACATCATCATGAAGATGACCGGGACGAACACCAGCACGAAGCCTACCCCGGAGATGACCCCTTCGGTGGCCAGGGAAACCGTCCAGTCCGGGGCGCCCACCAGCCCCAAAAGGACCGTCGTCCAGTGTTTGAAAGGGCCGCCTGCCATGTCGTTGATCCAATCGCCGAAAGGTTTGGAGAGGTCGAAGGTCAGCTTGAACACCAGCCACATGGCGGCCAGGAAGATCGGGATGCCGAGAAAGCGGTTGAGCACCACCCGGTCGATCCGCTCGGTCATCTCGACCCGGCGCTCCTCCTTCTTGAAAAGCACCTCCCGGGCCAATCCGGCGGCCTGGGAATAGCGGGCGTCGGCCATGAGCGCCTCCAGGTCTTCGCCATGCCCCCGGCGCAGGTGGTGGAAGATCTCCTCCGGCAGGGCGTCCTGGGCTAGGTCGGTCTCCTGGCCCAGCCGCTCGTCCCCCTCCATGAGTCTGAGCAGCAGCCAGCGTTCCGGGTACAACGCGAACAGGGCGGGATGCTCCCGGCGCAGCGTATCACCCAGCAGTGCCACGGCGGTCTCGACGTCGTCGCCGTAGTTGAGGATGCGCGGGGTGTGGTCGGCCGGTTGCGCGGCCGTCTCCAGCACCTTGTCCAACAGTTCCGTCAGGCCGCTCCTCCGGGTGGCCGAGGTGGGGACCACGCTGACGCCCAGCATCATCTCGATGTCGTGGAGGTTGAAGCGGTACCCCTTGGCTTCGGCCTCGTCGTAGATGTTCAGGGCCATGACCACCGGGATGCCCAACTCCATGAGCTGCACCGTCAGGTACAGGTTGCGTTCCAGGTTGGTGGCGTCCACCACGTTGACGATCAGGTCGGGCCGCTGTTTCACCAGGTAGTCCCGGGCGATGATCTCCTCCTGGGTGTAGGGGGAGAGGGAGTAGGTGCCGGGCAGGTCAACCAGCCGGATCTTCCGGCCGTTATGCTCGAACAGGGCCTCCTTCTTTTCCACGGTTACGCCGGGCCAATTGCCCACCTGGAGCCGCGTGCCGGCAATGGCGTTGATCAGGGTGGACTTGCCCACGTTGGGGTTGCCCGCCACGGCCACTACCAGGGGGCGTGCCCCCGCGGCCGAAACGGTGTGGCCGGTGTGCGATGCCTGCTCCGTCATGATGCCACCTCCACTTCGATCCCTTCCGCCTCCTTTTTGCGCAACGAGAGATGATACCCCTTGATGGTCACCTCGATCGGGTCCCCCAGAGGGGCCACTTTTTCCACCCTGACCGGCTCGCCGGCCAGTACCCCCATGTCCATCAGCCGCCGCTTTATGGGGCCGACGGCCGTCCCGATGTGAACAATCTTCCCCTGCTGCCCCGGTTTCATCATCGCCAGATGCATCCCCTACCTCCGTATCTTTATTTTCATAGCCACGCCGCGATCAATGGCAATCCGTGATTCGTCCACCTTCAACAACACCAGGTTACTGCTGTTGTTCAGCATCTCCACTTGCTTGCCGACCCTGAGCCCCATGTCTTCCACCCGCACGTCTCCCGGCTTGCGTTCCTCTTTGCAGCGGCATTCGCCGCACTCCGGCGTGCATTGCCCAACCTCGACGATCTCGCCCCGTTCCCCGGGGCCCATCAGTCCCAATGGCATCATCTGCATAACTCCCTTTCTTCGCCCGTTCCCGCCAGGGGAGCGGACGACTACCTGCTTTCTAAAACTTGAGCACCACCCCGTAGAGCAGGGCCAGATCATCCTCCGGTTGGGTGAGCCCGACCTTGACGCCGGCGTTCACATCCAGGAACGGGGAAACCTCGTACCGGGCACCGACCAGACCATAGCTGCACAGTTCGCTGGTTGACCTCTCCCGGGTCGTGGCTACACCGAAGTCGGTCATCAGCGTCAGCCCCTTCATGACCTGCACCTCGGCGGCCAGGGAGCCGGACCAGAGGTCGGAGCGGTTCTCGTCTCTCTGGATGTCGGTGCGGAAACTGTGGTGTTCATAGCCCAGGTTGGCGTGGAGCAGATACTTTCCCTCGGCGAACTCTTTAGTGGCGATGAGTGCGCCGCCAAAGCCCCAACGGCCGTCCGAGAGTCCGGCGCGGTATTTTCCGGTCGGCAGCAGGATGGTCGGCTTGACGGCGAGGCTCAAACCATCGCGCTCGAAGAAGCGGTACTTCAACTCCAGGGCTATGTCACCGAAACCGTCGCTGGTCCCGGCCAGTTGGCCATCTTCCCTGACCCGCTCGCTGAAGAGATAGGGCACTGTCAGGGACACGCCCAGATCCTTGGTGATGCCGGTGTTGATCTTCATTTCGCCGTCGAAGACCTCGCTGCGTGTGGCGACGCCGTTTTCCGACTCCTTGTCGTAGGCGTAGCCGCCGTTAAACTCCACTTCGGCCCTGCCCGGCAGGACGGTTCCGGTGTCGTCCGTGACAAGCGGCGGCCCGGCAAAGGACGGGGCCGCTCCCAGGGTTACCATGCCCGCCAGCAGTGCCGCCGTGATCCCCCGCCGCATGGTTCTCCCCGCGGTGCGTTCCTTTTTCCCTGTGGTGATGGTCTCAGACATCGTTACTTCCCCCTGTGTGATTGATGATATGCATACATTTCAAACACTCGCGGAGCGTGCAGACCCCGCAGGCGTGGTGCATGAAAACCGGGATATCATTGGCGCGCGCCGCCGTCATAGCCTCGTTTTTCGCCCGATGGGAGACCTTGTTGGTGAAGATCACCACGGCATCGGCATGTCTCAGTTTCGCGGCGATGCCGTTTTGGGCGGTGGTGAACACGCTCAACTCCACGCCGGCCCTCTCGGCCTCCCGCAGATACTGTGGCTCCAGGCGGTCCATCCCGCCGATCAGCACGACACTCATGGTTATCTCCTTCTTGGAATAAGGTATTGATATTCATTATCATTAGTGTGGCAAAAAAAAAGGACAGCGATGCCCTTCATGGTGCACATGGTACGCTTAACGGTTCTGATTCACGTCGGTGAAATGGGGGCTGCGGAAGTCGTTGGCTGCCATGGCGGAGAACAACCTGCCGCCGGTGGCCGTTCGCTGTCGAGGCATTCCCATGGCCGGCACGCCCGCTGAACAACAACGGCCGACATACGTTCGTACAGTCGTGTATGCCGGCCTGTCGATGTGATGGGTCATGTCTGCCGCTTCCTCTGGTGTGGGTAGTTGGCGCTGCTGGCGATCTTGTTCATGATATTGAAAACTGAAATCAATATACCGATCGACATTCTGGCTGTCAAGGACAAAAAACAGGGCACTGAAAAAAGGTCCCTGCCGTACCACGCCCTGAACAGCAACATACTTATTGCAGAGCCTTCACATGTTTGTAATCATTGCCTGCTAGGATCGCAACCATGAGAACCTACAAAGCGGACCTGCACGTCCATTCGAGTCACTCCAACAAGCCTACCTACTGGGCCATGCGCAAGTTCAACTGCCCCGAAAGCTATACCTCGCCCGAGTATCTCTACCAGACCGCCCGGAGCCGGGGGATGGATTTCGTCACCATCAGCGATCACAACAGCATCAACGGCGCCCTGGAGATCGCCCATCTGCCCGGTGCGTTCGTCAGTTCGGAGATCACCGCCTACTTCCCGGAGACCGGCTGCAAGGTCCATGTGGTGGTGCTGCACATCACCGAGGCCCAGTTCCGCCAGATCATGGAACTGCGCAGGAACATCTACGAGATGGTGGCCTACCTCCAGAGGGAGGGGGTCGCCCATTTCCTGGCCCATCCGCTCTACGCGCAGAACGACAAGCTGACCACCGCCATCATCGAGAAATCCCTGGTGCTCTTCTCCACCTTCGAGGTCAGAAACGGCTGCCGGGCACGGCGGTTCAACGCCTTTACCGAACAGATTGTCACCAGCCTCGACCGGGAAACCCTGGAGCGGCTCGCCAACCGGCACGATATCCGCCCCTACGGCGCCACGCCATGGATCAAAGGGATGGTGGGAGGCTCGGACGACCACGGCGGCCTGTTCATCAGCCGGGCTCACACGGCCGCGGAGGGCGCCGACAGCGTGGACAGCTTCATCGAGGCTGTAAAAGCGGGGCAGAGTCGCCCTGAGGGGGATAATGGCGGCCCCCTGACCATGGCCCACAGCATGTACGGCATCGCCCACAGTTTCTACCGGGAGCGCTTCGGCGACCGCCGTCGCAGTTCGACCCCCTTCATCAGCGCCCTGCTGAACCGCTTCTTCAATGTGGGGTCGGCCCGGGAATCGTTCGTGGAAAAGCTCCGGCTGTTCATCCTGAAGAACATCCCCGAGTCCCGGAGCCACCGGAGCCGCAGCTTCGAGGAAATTCTGGACCGGGAGGCCCGGGTGCTGCTCAACGACAGCGTTTTCCTGGCATCCCTCAAGGGAGCCGACCAGAACCGCACCATCTTCGCCGTGACCAGCTATCTGGCCAACCGGATGATCTACATCTATACCAACCGTCTGATGTCGCTGCCGCTCTCCGCCGGGTTCTTCGATTACGTCACCACCGTGAGCACCATCGGCCTGGTACACCTGCTGGTGACCCCCTACTACCTGGCCTTCCATCACCAGCACAAGGGCAAGGATATCATGCGCGGCCTCAAGGAGACCTTTCCCGATGCCGGCGACGGTGACGGAGAGAAGATCGCCCTGTTCACCGATACCCTGGACGAGATCAACGGGGTGGCCATCACCATCCACCGCCTGATCCAGACCGCCAGAAACCGTGGGGTGGAGTTGACGGTGATCACCGCCGGGAATGCCGACGCTCCGCTCCCGGAGGGGGTCAAGCGCTTCGAATCGGTGGGTGATTTCGTGCTGCCCGAATACCCCGAATTGAAATTTTCCTTCCCGCCGATCCTGGATGTCATGGATTATATCGAGCAGGGCGGCTTCACCCGCATCCATATCAGCACCCCGGGAACCGTAGGACTGCTGGGGCTTTTGATCGCCCGCATGATGGATATCCCGGTGGCAGGCACCTATCACACCGACATCCCCCAGTACGTGCGCAGCCTGACCAACGACGAATTCCTGGAGCAGGCCGCCTGGAGCTATATGATCTGGTTCTACAACCAGATGGAGGAGGTCATGGTGCCGTCCAACGGAACCCGGCAGCAGCTCCTCTCCCGCGGCCTGGCGGAGGAGAAGATGAAGCCGCTGCCGCGCTGGGTGGACACGGAGCAGTTCACGCCGGTCAGACGCAGGCCGGATTTCTGGACCAGCCGCGGCATCCCTGAGGGGATCAGGCTCTTGTACGTCGGAAGGGTATCGCGGGAAAAAGCGCTGGAGTTGCTGGCTGAAACGTTCCGCGAACTGATCGACTCCGGCTTCGACGCCTCCCTGGTGATCGTCGGCGACGGGCCGTACCGCCAGGAGATGGAGGCTCGCCTGAATGGGTACCCGGCTTTCTTTACCGGTTACCTGGCGGGGGAGGAGTTGCAGGACGGGTACGCCTCGGCCGATCTGTTCGTCTTCCCCAGCGCCACCGATACCTTCGGCAATGTGGTACTGGAGGCCCAGTCCTCCGGGCTGCCGGTGATCGTCTCCGATGCCGGGGGCCCGAAGGAGTTGATGGCGGATGGCGAAACCGGCATGGTCTTCAGTGCCGGCAGCGGGGCGGAGCTGGCCGCTGCCATCCGGTATTTCCTCACCAACCGGGCGGTACTGGCCGAGATGAGCCGCAATGCCCGCAGCTTCACCCTGCTCAGGGCCCCCGCCAGCGATGACGCCTACAGTACCATCCTCCAGTGCGGCCGGGCGGCCTGACCAGCCTGGCGGACCAGTGTTGCACCAGTAGTTCCCCCCATGTTATGCCGGGATCGAAGTCATGGTCCCGGCGTTTTTTTCACGATCGCAACAGATCCTCCACCAACTGTTTCCCATTCGCCTCCCGCGTGTAACGTCGCCGTGCTTTACTGACGGGAGTAAACACGAAGACCAGGAGGCGACATGAAGTCCGTTTCGTTAAAGAGCGGCCCTGCGAAAGAGGCCCACCCCGTACTTGTTTCGGCAGCAACCATGGCCCACGGCTTCATGCGCTCCATGGCCATCAAGCCCTACGCACCGCGGGATCGCCGCCGCGAGTTCAGCCAGATGAAGAATATCCACAGCATGCACAGCGTCCGTTGCCAACTGTTCCGGGAAAAGGGGGGCGGCTCCATGCCGACCATCGTGGTCGCGGGTTTCGTGCCGGACTCCACGGAAACGATAGAGTTCCAACGTCCGCTGTTGCGCAGATACGGCAGTATCTACTATTTCAACTATCCCCGTAACGGCTTCTCGGCAGAGATGTTTTCCGCCCAACTGTCCGACCTGATCGACGATATCCACGCCGGGGGCAACAAGCCGCTGATCATGAGCGTCAGCTTCGGTTCCGGCCTGCTGGTGGATTTTCTCCGGCAGGCCGACGAGCAGATCCACGAAAAGATTCGCGGCCTGCTCCTGATCAGCCCGGTGATCTGCACCGACGACCTGATCCGCCCCAAGGGGGAAAAGCGGGACGGCATCCGTTTCCTGGAGAGCAGCCTGCAGAAGATCATCACCGCCGACCCGGCCAAGCAGGACGAGTTGGAAAAACAGGTGGAACGCTCCCGGCGTTGTTTCCAGGCACTGTTCGCCGCCGGGGCCGAAAACCGGGTGTTGAGCAGCAAACACCTGGCCATTCGCCGCAAGATAATGGACGTACTGGCCCGCACCTCGGCCCTGGGAGGGTACGAGCGGGTCAAGGCGCTGCGGGAACTTGAATTCCCCGATCTCGACGGCTCTGTCTTCGCCGGGCCGGTGCTGGCGCTCATGGCGGAGAACGAGGGGGATATTCTGGTCCCCCTGTCGCCGACCCTCGCTCTTTTTTCCGATTCGAGACGCTACACCAAGCTGTTTCCCAACTGTCGGGTGAAGAAGGTCATATCAAAGAATGAAGGGGACAGCGTGCCCCACGCCTCCATGATCTTTCACCACGACGCCTACAATCCCCTGTTGGAAAGCTGGTACAGCAGGCTTTCGGCGCCCCTGCTCCAGATGGCGGTCTGACCCATGGCCCTTCTCAAACAGGCATTACGAACGCGGCCCGTTCAGGGGCTGATCAAGCGGTCGGCGGCCCTCCGGGCCCAGCGTTTTCAACAGCGCGACCCGCTCGCGGCCCAGCAAGCGATTTTCCAATACCTCGTCTGCACGGCAGCCGGGACCCGCTTCGGCCGCGACCACGACTTCCCGGTCCTGGCGCGCCTCCCCTATGATCAAGCCTATGCGCGGTTCCAGCAGTTGGTGCCGATCCGTACCTACCAGGATTTCTGGAACGACTATTTCCAGGCCGGTTGCCGCACCGGCCTTGACGGCAGAAAGCGGATTTGCCTGGATGACGTCACCTGGCCCGGCAGGGTGCGCATGTTTTGCGAAACCTCCGGCACCACCGCTCCGACCAAGTACATCCCCTTTTCCGACCAGATGTTCCAGGAAAACCGCAGGGCTGCCACGGACATGATCGCCTGCTATCTGGCCACCCAAAGGGCATCGCGTATCGGCTCCGGCAAGATCCTGTACATGTCCGGCTCCACTGAGCTGAACGACATGGGTGCCGGTATCTGCTCCGGCGACATGAGCGCTCTCACGCTCCGCTTCCGGCCCCGCTGGCTCGACCCCTTCGTGGAGCCCCAGGCCCATGTGTCGGCCCTCCCCTGGGAGGAGAAGCTCCAGGCCATGGCCGAACTGCTGTTGGGCGACCCGGACATCCGGGTCATCTCCGGCGTGCCCCCCTGGATCATCCTGCTCCTGAAGCGTTGCGCCGAACTGGGTGGCAGGCCGCTCGGCGAACTGCTGCCGCACTTGGAGCTGATCATCCACGGCGGCACCAGCATCAAGCCCTATCGCAGCGAGTTCGAGGCACTGTTCCACGACCGGCTCCCCAACCTGCTGGAGTTGCTCCCCTCCTCCGAGGCCTTCATGGCCTTCCAGCACCAGGGGGACGCGCAGATGCGCCTGACCCCCTTCTACGGGGCGTTCTTCGAGTTCGTGCGTTTCGAGGATTTGGACGAGCGGGGGAGGCCGGCGAGAAATGCCGAGGCGATCCCCCTGGAACAGGTGCAGGTGGGACAGCGTTATGCCGTGATACTCAGTACCTGTTCCGGACTGTGGCGCTACCACATCGGTGACACCATCCGTTTTACCTCCCTTGCCCCGCACTTCATCGAGTTCACCGGCCGAGACCGTTTTCTGGACAAGCTGGAGGAAAAGGTGACCCAAGGGGAGGTGGAACGGGCCATTGCGGAACTGAATACCTTTGGGAGATGGAGCGTGCGGGAGTTCATGGTGGGGGCCGACGTGCAGGCCCGACGGCATGTCTGGGTCCTGGCCACGACGGATGAGGGAAACTGGGAACAGGCCGCCCATTTGCTGGATGCCGCCCTGTGTGGCATGAACGCGGATTATGCCACCTTCCGCAGCCAGGGACGCATCAATCCACCCCAGGTGCTGACGGCGGGGGAGGGGACGATCTACGAGTGGTCCAAAACGGTGCGGGGCAAATTGGGTGGACAGACCAAGATACCGCACATCGATCCGACCCCTGATTCGTCCATGATCGCCAGCCTGCGGGAGTATGTCGGGCGAGGTTGAAACGGCCATTCAAGTCTGAAACCGCGAGGGCTGGCCGACCGGCAGCCCTTTTTGCGTTGGTGCATCGCGTTTCGGTGGATTCTTTGCGACTTCCTGGAGATGCGGGAGTGTGTGGGCGTCGTACGGCCTCGATCCGAGGTCTACCGTTGGCAGCGGGGACAGAAGACGGTACTCCGGTTCCCCAGCCGGATCTCTTCCAGGGCCCCGTTACAACGGGCGCACCTCCCCTTGCCGCGGCCATACACGGCAAACTCCAGGGGGTGGTAGGCGACCGAATCCTCCGCCACCCGGTAGGTGCTTCCCTGGTCGATGGACTCCTGCAGCACCTCTTGAATGGTGAGGGCCAGCCGCTCGCACTCCGGAAGGGAGAGGGAGGAGGCGGCCCGGTCGGGGCGGAGGGCGGCGCGGAACAGCGCCTCGTTGGCGTAGATGTTGCCGACCCCGGCAACCGTTGCCGCGTTCATGATGAACTGCTTCACCGCAACCCTGCGGGAACGGCTCGCCTGGAAGAGGTAGTCGCCGTCGAAGGCGGGGGTAAGCGGTTCCGGGCCGATCCCGGCCAGGAGCGGATGCCCCGTCGGGACGGCCGTGGTCCAGGCCACGGTGCCGAATTTGCGCGGGTCGTGGAAGCGGAGCAGCGAGCCGTCGCCAAAGAGGATATTGAGATGGTCGTGCTTTCCCGGAGGGGCCGGTTCGGGGAGGAACCGGAGAAAGCCGGTCATGCCCAGGTGGATGATGAGCCAGCCGGCCTCGCAGTCGAACAGCAGGTACTTGCCCCGCCGTGCCACGGAGCGGATGGTCCGCCCCGGCAGGACCGTTGCCAGTTCTTCGGGAATGGGGAGGCGAAGCTTCGGCACCCGCACCTCCACCCGCTCGATCCTCTTGCCCGTCAGATCCGGTTCCAGCCTGCGTCGGGTTAGTTCCACCTCGGGGAGTTCCGGCACCACCACCTCCATTAAGAGGTTGTTGAAAAACAGCCATCTCGCCGCCGTCCTCAAAAGCCCTTTCGTGCGGCGTAGCGCTGCTACGCCTCCTCAGGGCGTTCTGCGGGTGCGACGATCTGGCTATTTTTGAACAACCTCGGTTTTTCTACAGATTTGTTAAACCTAAAAACATTTGAACCGCTAAGCCAAAGTGATCAGGAACAGCAGTTTCCGCTCGGCGCGCGCAGCTTGCGTTCCTGGAGCCACTCATTGATCATCCCTGAGGCGCAGCCGACCCCGGCATCCACCGTGATGGCCTTGACCGGGCAGTTGAGGGCGCAGGCGCCGCACTCCATGCAGGCGTCCCGGTCCGCGAGGGAGGCCTTCTTCTCCGCCAGGGAGAATACCTGGTGAGGGCAGACCTCCAGGCACCTGCCGCAGCCGATGCAGGCTGCCTGGTCAAGTTCCAGGGTGACCACGTTTTGCAAATATCGGAAGCCTTTCATCACTCGCTCCTTTGGTGCTTACAGAAATCTTCCCACCAACAGCAAGACCACGCTCACCAGCAGCGCGCCACCCATGGCAGGCAAGGCGATACGCATCTCCTTCTTCACCCCCGAACGGGAGGTATAGGTGCTGCACCCGGTAAAGTTGAGAGTGTGGAAAACGCTCACCGCGGGCAACGCCAGAAAGAGCGCAACAGTCGCCGGTATGCCCCAGGCAGGGCCGTCGGCAAGAAGATAGAATGCCCCGCTCCAGATCAGCCCGGCGACGACACCCTTGACGGAAAAGCTTTTGCCGGGGAGCCAGGGGAGGAGCAGTGGCCCGATGGCGGTCCCGGTCACGACCGCGCCCACATAGGCGATAAGGGTCGTGATGCCCGCCGTGAGGCCGCCCAGTGCGGCTACGAGCAGAAACACGACACCTGCGATGATGGCGGCGGATTTGAGGGCCATGACCAACTCAACCGGCACCAGCACCAGCCGCTCGTAGAGGGTGAAGGTCAACTGCTGCATGGCCGGGGTGGTGACCATGCCGTTGTCCAGATACTCGGGCAGGTCGGCGGCCCGGATGGCGGCATAGCTGACCGAAAAGCCGCAGCGCCGGGCTACTTGGTGGGCCGCCACGCCGGGCGCCCCCAGGATCGGCAGGATCAGGCGGCGGTGGTTGACGACCCGGGCCAGGCCGGTGGCCGTGACCCGGCGCACCACTTCGCCGGTGCCGAAAGTGCCTTTGCCGGCCGCGCACCAGACGTTGATGCCGTAGGTCTCCAACACCAAGAGCCAGAGGTTGCGCCCCGAGAGTGTATGACGGATGATGTCGTAACTCATCTTGTAGTTGGCGGTCACCAGCACCGGGTCTTCCGGCGTCGGTCGGCCGATGGCGTAGAGGCCGGGCGGCACCATGTAGCTCATGCGGCCGATGCCCCAACGGACCTTGCAGGCGCCCAGGTGGTCTTTGAACCCAAGCCCCGACGTGATCCTAGGTACCCGCCCGACCGGGGTCTCCAGCCATTCAATGAAACCGGGCACCTTGTCCGTAATCGCTCCGCCCCCGGCGGAGGTTGGGGGCCCTCAACAAGGGGGCTTTTCCAAGCCGTCACCGGAGACGTCGCCGCAAGCGGTGGCAGCCGGGGTGCGCTCCACCTCCGTGGCCCTGCGGATGCTCTTGATCTTCATGGGGCCGCCTGTTCCGTCGTTTAGTTGCAACATGCAATTTTGCCCTCCTGCTGTGAAGCGTCATCGCCGGCCTTGGCCACGGCCTCGTTCAAGAGTTCCAGCGACCTGACCACCGTATCCCGCTCGAAGCCGCTCATGTGGGAGAAGACCCGTTCAAGTGTTGCCGCCATGTAACGGTCGATCTTTTTCAGGACCTCGCTCCCGCCGTCGGTCAACCCCAAGAGGTTTACCCGCCGGTCGTCGGGCGAAACCTGCCGCGTGATGAGGTTTTTCCCTTCCAGGCCCTTGGCCTGGCGGCTGAAGGTGGTGACGTCCATGCCCAACTCCTCGGCCACCTGCTGCATGGAAGGCTGGCCCATCCTCCTGATCTCGAACAGGATGTGACTCTGCACCATGGACACCTGCTCGCCGCAGCATTCGTCGCAGCAGGACGCATTCAGCAGGCCGAAACGGCGCACGAATACCTGTAGTTCTTCCCTGATTGATCCCATTCAATGTTCTCCTGAAAAATAACGCTACATAATTTATTTGCATTTTGCAACTAAATTATGTACATCATGGTGACAGGCTCGGTTATGGACCAATCTCGATCTCGATTTCAGGAGCGCATACCATGGGCGAACACGTATCCCGGAAACTTTCATTTCTCGACCGCTGGCTGACCCTGTGGATCTTCGCCGCCATGGCGCTGGGGGTGGGGCTCGGCTGGTTCGTGCCGGGAGTGGAGGGCTTCATCAACAGCTTTCAGGTCGGCACCACCAATATCCCCATTGCCGCGGGGCTGATCCTGATGATGTATCCCCCTTTTGCCAAGGTGAAGTACGAGGAGATGCCCCAGGTCTTCCGAAACGGGAAGGTGCTGGGGCTGTCGCTGGTGCAGAACTGGTTTATCGGGCCGGTGCTGATGTTCGTGCTGGCGGCGGTCTTTCTGCCGGACAAGCCGGAGTACATGGTGGGATTGATCATGATCGGCCTGGCGCGCTGCATCGCCATGGTGATCGTCTGGAACGAGCTGGCCAAGGGCAACACCGAGTACGCCGCCGGCCTGGTGGCCTTCAACAGCATCTTTCAGGTGCTGTTTTACAGCGTCTATGCCTGGTTTTTCATCACCGTACTGCCGCCGCTGATCGGCCTCAAAGGGGTGGTGGTGGATGTGAGTATCGCCCAGATTGCAAAGAGCGTCTTCATCTACCTGGGTATTCCCTGCATCGCCGGGGCCCTGACCCGTCTGGTCGGCCTGAAACTGGTGGGCAAGGAACGCTACCACGCGAACTTCGTCCCCAGGATCGGCCCCATCACCCTGGTGGCGCTGCTCTTCACCATCGTAGTCATGTTCAGCCTCAAGGGGCAGCTGATCGTGCAACTGCCCCTGGACGTGCTGCGCATCGCCATTCCGCTCCTGATCTACTTTGTGGTCATGTTTCTGGTATCGTTCTGGATGGGCAAGCGGCTGGGGGCCGACTACGGCAAGACCACCACCCTGGCTTTCACCGCTGCCAGCAACAACTTCGAGCTGGCCATCGCCGTGGCGGTGGCGGTGTTCGGGATCAATTCCGGAGCCGCTTTTGCCGCCGTGATCGGGCCGCTGGTGGAGGTGCCGGTGATGATCGGCCTGGTCAACGTTGCCTTCTGGTTTCAAAAGCGCATGTTCACCACCGATGTCCCGTCACGGGATCTGTAACGCCATCGTGTCCGGCCGGTAACGTGCCCTTCGTCCGCTTTTTGTAAGCTCTCACAACACCAGTGAAAGAGGGGATATAGTTCATGGAAAAAAAGATCAAGGTGCTTTTTGTGTGTGTCCACAACAGCGCCCGCAGCCAGATGGCCGAAGCGTTTCTCAACCACTTGGCCGGTGATCGTTTTGAGGCGCAAAGTGCAGGATTGGAGCCGGGCACACTCAATCCACTGGCGGTGGAGGCTATGGTTGAGGTGGGTATAGATATCTCTGCCAATCAGACAAAAGGCGTTTTTGATTTTTTCAAGGGCGGGATGCTCTTCGATTATGTCGTTACCGTGTGCGATGATGCCGGTGCCGGGAGATGCCCTGTCTTTCCCGGCATCACCAGGAGGCTCCACTGGGGTTTCGAAGATCCGGCGGCGCTGGAGGGAACGCATGAACAGAAGCTGGCGGAGGTCCGCAGGATTCGGGATGCGGTAAAGGCCGCCGTGGAACTCCTTGTGGAGCACACGGCGCCATAACCATGATCTCTACCTGCCCGCCAGTTTGCTCTCCCACCTCCAGGCGTCGGCGATAATCGTCCGCAGATCATCATGCCGGGGCTGCCAACCGGTCAGCCGTCTGATTTTATCGGCCTTGGCCACCAGCGAGGCCGGGTCGCCGGGACGGCGCTCCGCCTCTACCACCTTGAAATCCACCCCGCTGACCTCCTTTACTATCGCAAGCACCTCCCGCACGCTGCCCCCCCGGCCGTAGCCGACGTTCATGGCGGTGGGCTCGCCACCCTTTTCCAGGTACTGCAAGGCGCAGAGGTGGGCGGCCGCCAGGTCTTCGATATGGATGTAGTCGCGGATGCCGCTGCCGTCCGGGGTCGGGTAGTCGGTGCCGTAGATGGAAACGCTCTCCCGCAACCCCAGGGCGGCCTGACAGGCCACCTTGATCAGGTGGGTCGCCTCGGGGGTGCGCTGTCCCATGCGGGCCTGGGGGTCGGCGCCGGCCACGTTGAAGTAGCGCAGGGCCACGTACTGCATGCCGTGGGCGGCAGAGGTGTCCCGCAGCATCCATTCGCTCATCAGCTTCGAGGTGCCGTAGGGGTTGATGGGGGCCAGGGTGCTCTCCTCGGAGGCCGCCCCGCCGTCGGGGATGCCGTAGACCGCGGCGGTGCTGGAAAAGATGAAGCGCTGCACCTTGAACTTCGTGCACGTCTCCAAGAGTCCCAAGGTGTTGCGAGTGTTGTTGCCGTAGTACTTGAGCGGCTGGGAGACCGACTCCGGGGCCACGATGGAGGCGGCAAAGTGCAGGACCGTGGTGAATCTGTGGCGCTCAAAGGCCGCCTCCAGAGTCTGGCGGTCGGCCAGGTCACCCACGATCAGTTCTTCGCCGTGGAGCAGGGCGTCGCGGGATCCGGTGGAGAGGTTGTCGTAGACAACGACCTTGCGTCCCGCTTCGCTGAGTTGACGGACGACGTGGCTGCCGATATAGCCGCAGCCTCCGCTTACGAGAATGGTTTCAGGCATGGGAACTCCTTTGAAAAGCGTGAATGGTGAAACGTGAATAGTAAACCGTGAATGGTGAATTTTCTTCTTTCACGATTCACCATTCACGTCTCACAGGTATTTTTCGATGTTCTTTAGCGCCTGTTGCTGGTGTTCGATGCTGTGGGCCTCGATGGTCCAGACGGCGTCGGGTGCGTAATGCTTCAGCAGGCCGAAGAACAGGTCGAAGTCGATCTCCCCATCGCCCAGGGGCAGGTGCTCATCGGTCTGGCCGTGGTTGTCGTGGATATGGCTTTCGCCGATGTACGGGCCGAGTTCGGCAAACCACTCCTCCATCCGCACGGTGGTGAACATGTTCCAGTGCCCCACGTCGAAACAGTGCCGGAAGCAAGGGGCATCGATGCTTTCCAGGAGCGCCCGCAGGGTGGAGGGTTCTCTTTCGAAGATATTTTCTACGGCCAGGACCGTGTCCAGTTCCTTGGCGCAGGGGACGAATTCCCGCCAGAAGTCGATGCTGTTGTTCAGCCACACCAGCCGGTTCTCGCCGTAGTGCAATTCGTCGAAACCGGGGTGCACCACGATCACCCGCGGCCGCAGCAGTTCCGCCGCCTTGAATACCTGCCTGATGCGCCGCCGGGTCGCTTCCCGGATGCTGGCGTCCAGGGCGCCCGGGTTCAGGTCCATGAAGGGGGAATGGATGGTAACGGCAAGCCCCGCCGAATGAAGGGTTTGGGCCTGGACGCCCAGCTCTTCCCAAACCATGCGGTCCAGGGCCTCGGCCGGCAGATAGATCTCGGGGTTGATGCGCCGCTCCACCAGATAGGCCAGGTGTTCGGAAAGCTGGGGGTAGGGGACGTGGGCGTGAATCTTATTTTTCATGGTCGCTGTGCTCTCTCCGGTGTTGTTTTATAACCTCATCCGTGGCAGGTCGCGCCACCAGGTCGTCCAGCTTGGTGATGGCACCCGGCTCACCCAGGATGATCAGGGTGTCGCCCCCCTCGATCTTGGCCTGGGAATGGGGGTTGAAAACCATCTTGCCGTGGGTCTTTTTGATGCCGACGATGATGACGCCGATCTCCTTGCGGAATCCCGAGCTGACCAGGGTTTCCCCCACAAAGGCGGAGTGATGGGGGATGGTGATCTCCTCCATCTGCAGATCCATATGCTCGCTGCCGGTGGCGATTTCGATGAAATCGACCACGTTGGGGCGCAGCACCGACTGGGCCATCCTGCTGCCGCCGATGAGGTAGGGGGAAACCACCTTGTTGGCCCCGGCCCGTTTGAGTTTGATGTCCGAACCCTCCTCGCCGGAGCGGGCCAGGATGTACAGGTCGGGATTGAGGCCGCGGGCGGTCAGGGTGATGTAGACATTCTCCGTATCGGAGGTGACCACCGAGATGAGCCCCCTGGCCCGTTTTATCCCGGCCTTGAGCAGGCTCTCGTCCTGGGTGGCGTCGCCTCTCATGTGCAGGTAGCTTTCCTCCTTGATCTTCTCAAGGGTGTCGCCGTCCTTTTCCACCACCACGAACTTAAGGCCATTGGCCTTGAACTCCTTGCAGATCAGTGAGCCGATCCGGCCGAAGCCGCAGATGATGTAATGGTCATTGAGCGCTTCGATCATCTTCTCCACTTTTTTCCTCCCGATAACCCGCTGAATCTGACCCTCGAACATGATCTGGGCCAAGCTGCCGACGATGTAGCCCAGGACGCTCACCCCCACCACGATCAGGCACATGGTGAAGATCTTGCCGCCGTCGGACAGATCGTGTATCTCCCGAAACCCCACGGTGCTCAGGGTGATGACCGTCATGTAGAGGGCATCGAGCGGTTGCCACTTTTCGATGGTCATAAAGCCGGTGGTGCCCGCCGATACCAAGAGCAGGAGCACCAACACGGATATTTTCAGGTGCCTGACAGGGTCCATTCCATGAATCTCCTCAAGCAGGTTGTTGAAAATCCACTGCGAGGCCGTTCTGCGGCGTCGCAGTTCGTTCAGGAACCCAACGTGCCGATCGGTACGCAACGGCCGGGCCATGACGATTTTCAGCAACCTGCCAAATTTTAAGAAGATTACCCGCAGAGCCCGTAAAATTCAAGGATGATTATTCTTTTCCTCCCCATGCCGAGAGTGTCTCCTGCGCCAATAAGTGGGTCAAAATCATTTTTTAGTGATGCCAAACATGCAAAAAACTGCAATACCGTAAGGTTACGGTTGACAAATGGTGCATACTGTATACAATACGTAAAAACTGTTCCGGAGTCCGGCCATCCATGAAAAAACCGATGGAAAAACACCTCACCCTGCGGGAAAAGATACTGGAAAATATCCGCGACGCCATCATCTCTGGGGCTCTCAAGGCCGGCAGCCGGGTCTCGGAGCCGGATCTGGCCGAACGCTACGGCATCAGCCGGACCCCCATCCGTGAGGCCTTCCGCCAATTGGAATCGGAAGGATACCTGACGGTAATCCCCCGCAGGGGGGCGGTGGTCAGCGACTTCAGCGAGAAGGACGTTGAAGAGTTCTACGCCATAAAGAGCATCCTGGAAGGGTATGCCGCCAGTCGGGCCTGCGAGAAACTGACCCCCAAGGAGTTGGACCGGCTGCAATCTATCAATGACCGTCTGGCGGAACTAGCTGCGCATAACGATATCAAGGCCTTTTTCAAGATCCACAACGATTTTCACGACGTCTTCATCAAGGCCGCGGACAACGAGAAACTTCGCGAACTCATCAACAGCCTGGTGACCCGCTTTCAGCGGCTGCGTCTCATGTCGCTCTCCCTGCCCGGCCGCATGGAAAGCTCGGTGCAGGAACACGAAAAGATCATCGAAGCCTTCCGCCGCAAAGATGCTGAGGCCGCCGAGACGCTGGTGCGCAAGAATGCCGTGTACGGCGGCAAGGCGCTCATGGATTGCGGCATTGCGGTTTTTTCCCCGTCCGACGCCATGCCGATGGACCTTTGACAAAGGGCGTTCCAGGCGGGCAGTGCCCGGAACCGGCGCAGATATTCTCCCGTGGCTGTGCCACCCCCGTAGTCTCCCTTGTCTGCTATCCCCTGATTCCTTTTGCACTTTCCCCATTTGTATGATTTAATCAACTCTGTTTCTCTGTAGTATATCCTGGTTATATTCCAGTTTTATCCACAATCCCGTAGTACACCATGATCAAGGTCGCCACTGTGCAAAAAGAGACATTGAGGCATATACCGAAGGTTGACCGTGTCCTGTCATGGGACCTGATGGCGCCGCTTGCGGCTTCGCATCAGCGTCCGGAACTGCTTGCAGCCATACGTTCGGTGCTGGACCGGTTGCGCTCTGCCGTTCGAAACGGCGATCCCGTCGATTTTTCCGAGGAGCGGGTCGTCTCTCTGGTGGGGGCCGAGCTTGATCAGCGTTCCACGCCCAGCCTGCGGGAGGTCGTCAATGCATCCGGCGTGGTGATTCATACCAACCTGGGGCGCTCACCCTTGGCCGCCGCCGCTGAAGAGGCCATCCACCGGGCCTCCCGCGGCTATTCAAACCTTGAGTTCGACCTCGCCGCCGGCGAGCGGGGCACCCGCTACGTCCATGTGGAGGGACTGATCTGTGAGCTGACCGGTGCCGAGGCCGCCCTGGTGGTCAACAACAATGCCGCCGCGGTCATCCTGGCCCTATCGTCCCTGGCCCAGGGGCGGGACGTGATCGTCTCCCGTGGTGAGTTGGTGGAGATCGGCGGGTCGTTCCGCATTCCCGAGGTGATGCTCCAGAGCGGAGCCCATCTGGTAGAGGTCGGTGCGACCAACCGCACCCATCCCCGGGACTACCGTGCTGCGATCAACGATGCCACGGCACTGTTGCTCAAGGTGCATACCAGCAATTTTGCCGTGGTCGGCTTCACTGCCGAGGTTACGGTGGAAGAGATGTCGGCCCTGGGGCGCGAGACCGGGGTCCCGGTCATGGTGGATGCCGGCAGCGGTTGTCTGATCGATCTGGCCCCCTACGGCATTGCCGGGGAGTCGACCATCCGCCGCTACCTGGCCGCAGGTGCCGACGTGGTGACCTTCAGCGGCGACAAGCTCTTGGGCGGTCCCCAGGCCGGGATCATCGCCGGGCGCCGGGACCTCGTGGCGCCCATGAAACGCCACCCCCTCCTGCGCGCCCTGCGTATGGACAAGCTCTCCCTGGCGGCACTGGAGGCCACGTTGCGGCTCTACCGCGACGAGCGGCGCGCAATCCGCGAGATCCCGACGCTGTCTATGCTGACGGCCACCCCCGCAGATCTGTCGCGGCGGGCCGACCGCATCCTCGGTATGCTGCGCCGCCGCCTCCCCAAAACGGTCACCCTGGCGAAACAACCGGGGGAGTCGAGCGCCGGCGGGGGATCGCTGCCCCTGCTTCGCCTGCCCACAAGCCTCATTGAGGTGCGCATTGCCGGCGCCTCCGTGCAGCAGATCGAACAGGGCCTCCGCCGGACATCGATCCCGGTCGTGGGTCGTATCCAGCGGGACCGGTTTCTGCTGGATGTGCGCACCATCCTCGACCACGACCTTCCCGGCCTGGCGCTCGCGCTCGGCGAGGCGGCGGCCTCATTGTCAGGGGGAGACCAATGACAACTTCCAGAACCTTTGCCGTGATCCCGGCCGCCGGCATGGGCAAGCGCATGGGCGCTTCCATCAACAAACAGTACCTGCAACTGGCAGGCATGCCGATCGTGGCCCGGACCATCTCCGTATTTGAAAACGCCCCCTGTATCGACGGTATCCTCCTGGTGACTCCGGCTGACGAGATCCCCTACTGCCGCGAACATGTGGTTGATGCCTACGGGTTCCGCAAGGTTGTGGACATCGTGCCGGGCGGCAAGGAACGGCAGAACTCGGTCATGAACGGGTTGCGGGCGCTTCAGGGACGGATGGGGGAGCATGACGTCGTATTGATCCACGACGGGGTCAGGCCGCTCATTAGCCCTGAACTACTGCAGGAATCCATTGCTGTGGCCCGCGCCTGCGACGGCGCCCTGGTGGCGGTTCCGGCCAAGGATACTATCAAAACCGTCCGGGACGGATTCGTCATCGCAACCCCGGACCGGGAAACCCTCTGGCAGGCCCAGACCCCCCAGGCGTTCCGTTTTGGCGTCATCTACGCAGCACATCTGGCGGCGGAACAGGAAGGATTCACGGGGACCGACGACGCCTCCCTGATTGAGAGGCGCGGCGGCGCGGTCCGCATTGTACGCGGGGACTATCGCAACATCAAAATTACGACGCCCGAAGATATTGTTCTGGCCGAGGCGTTCCTGGCCGGTAGCGGACAGAATGGAGCTCTCTGATGGCCGCACAGCAGCCTTCCGAAAAGATCCTGGTAGTGGACGCTCAGGCCGATAGTGCGAAACTTATCGTGCTGCAACTCCAGGAGGCCGGCTTCGCCGCTGTCTGGGCGAGGGACGGGGAAGCGGCCATCGGCATGCTGGACGGGGATGACTACTCCCTGGCGCTCTTGGATATCAGGCTGCCCAAGGCCAATGGAATCGAAGTGCTCAGCCATATCCGCGAATCGGGCAAGGATACGGCGGCCATCATGATGACCGCCCACGGCAACGAAAACCTGGCGGTTGAGTGCATGAAGGCCGGGTGCGTGGATTACCTCTCCAAGCCTTTCGCCATGGACGATATGCTCCAGCGGGTCATGCGCGCCATGACCAACCGGCGCGTGTTGTTGCAAAAACAGCGCCTCGAGCAGGAAAAGGACGATTTCGTCTCCATGCTCTCCCACGATATGAAAAACCCCCTGACCGCCGTGATTGGCTCCATCGACATCATACGCGAGGGGCGGCTTGGGACGGTGAACCAGGAGCAGGCGGAGTATCTCCACGCGGCCATCGACAGTTGCAATGAAGTCATTGCCATGATCGACAACCTACTGGACATCCATCGCTTCGAGGCGGGCCGCATGCAGATGAAGATCGCCGCGTACAGCGCCGTGGAAATCCTGCGGGGGGGTACGCGGCGCTTCACGCGGATTGCCGAGCACGACGGCATCAGGCTGAGGGAACGGCTTTCCCATGAAACGCCCAGGATTGCCGTCGACAAAAACGCTTTCAGCCGGGTTATCGCCAACCTGCTGGCAAACTCCGTCAAATTTACCCCCGAGGGGGGCGAGATCGTGGTGTCCTGCCGTTGCCTGAAAGGCGCTGAGGTCCCTTGGACGCGACTGCCAAGCTATGTGACGGTACCCGATGGCTTTGCGGAGAAAGATTGTTTCGTGCAGGTGAGCATTCGCGACACCGGCAGCGGTATCCCGCCGGACGACCTGGGGCGCATCTTCGAACGGTATGTCCAGTCGCGCAGCGGCGTCGGCCGGGAGCGCGGCGGTGCCGGGCTGGGGCTGGCGTTCTGCAAGATGGCGGTGGAGAGCTGCGGGGGGATCATCTGGGTGGAAAGCGAGGCCGGGTTGGGGAGTATCTTCGTCATCCTGTTGCCCTGCTATTTAAACGGCACGGAGTGTACCGGAAAATGAACAAGAAGGAAGGTTTCATGAACTGTTTCAAGTATGTTCTGTTTGTGATCGCCGCCCTGGTGTTGTACGTAGGGACGGCGTCCGCCTCGGGTATCGATTTCGACAAGGCGATCGTCATCGGCTCCGGCCCCAAGAAGGTCGTTGAGTTCACCGATCCCGACTGCCCCTTCTGCCGCAAGGCGGCAAAGTTTTTTGCGGGGCGCACGGACGTCACCCAGTATATCTTTTTCTGGCCGCTTCCCCGCCATCCCAAGGCGAAGGAAAAGGCCCAATTCATCCTCTCCCAGCATGACAAGGCCAAGGCCTATCATGACGTCATGTCGGGCAAATTGGACAGCCAACAGACTTTTACCATTACGCCCGCGGGGATTAAGCTGCAGGAGGAACAGTACGAGATCGTCAAGAAGAACAATGTCTCCGCCACGCCGACCTTCATGCTGTTCGGCAGGATTATCGAAGGCTTCGATCAGAAGAAGATCGAAGAGGCGCTGGGCAGATAGATTCGCGCAGATTTCAGCAGCTAGATCAACGGGAGCAGGCTTACGAGCCAGCTCCCGTTTTTTTTGCGCCCGTTTGCCGTACCGAACAGCTGCCTGTAGGATTTTCCCCACAGGTTGTCGCATATTCGTTAGCGGTACAACCGGTGGCAAAGAAGGGTGGTTGGGAAATAGCGTAGTCGTTAGTACGTGTTATGCTGATCGCTCCGGTTTGGCATGCTAATTGAGATATCCCATGACAACGGATCAAACAGATCACATTTTCAAGAAAAGGAGAACGACACAATGAAAAGGAATATTGTCATGGGGATTGCCGTTGCGCTGGGGGTGCTTTCAACCGGCGTCGTGGGCGCTTCAGCCGCCACCACCGCGTCTTGCTGCAACGAGGGCGCCTGCTTCGATAAACCGTCCGCGCAGCAGTATAAGCAGGAGACTGCTCCGCTGTCCGATGCCGTGAGGATCAAGGAGATGGAGTTGTCCCAATTGTTTGGGTACGATTCCACGATCATTGAAGTACGCCAGCTTGAAGCCGAGATTAAGGATCTTAAGGATAGGATCGGTGCTGTGGCAAAAAAATACGATATCCAGGATTGTTGTCGAGGTTGAGGGTCGCATGACACGAGATGAGCCGGGAGACAGCCCCCCGGCTCGTCCGGTTCAAAACTCCGCAGGCATGGCCTTGACCTGTTTCGCCGTGAACACCGGGCCGTCCTTGCAGACATAGACGTTGCCCACGTTGCAGCGGCCGCATTTGCCCAGGCCGCACTTCATGCGGTTCTCCAGGGTGGTGTAGACCTGCTCGTCCGTGAAGCCCAGCCGTTCCAGCACCGGAAGGGTGAATTTGATCATGATCGGCGGGCCGCATACCAGGGCAATGGTGTTCTCTGCGCTGGGGGCCGTTTCCTCCAGAATGGTCGGCACGAAACCTACCTTGCCGTCCCAGTCCGGCTCGTTGCCCCCTGGATCAACGGTTTTCACCAGCCGCACGTCTGCCCGTTCCTGCCATTCCTGCAACTCCCGCTTGTAGACCAGGTCCGCCTCGGTGCGGGCGCCGTAGACGATGGTGATGTCGCCGAACTTGTCGCGCCAATCCAGGCAGTTCCAGATCAGGGTGCGCAGCGGCGGCAGGGCGATGCCTCCCGCCACGAAGACCAGGTTCTTGCCGAAGAACTCCTCGATGGGGAAGGAGTTGCCGTAGGGACCGCGCACCCCCATGGTGTCTCCCGGTTCCAGGCGCCGCAGGGCCTCGGTCACCCGGCCGACGGCGCGAAAGCAGCACTCGATATAACCCGTGCGGGTCGGCGAGGAGGCGATGCAGAAGGTGGACTCGCCGGCGCCGAAGGCGGAATACTCGGCAAACTGTCCGGCCCGGAAGGCGAAATCGTCCCTGACCGCCTCGTCCTGGAAAACCAGGCGCAGGGTGCGTACATCCGGCGTCTCGTCGATGACCTCGGCAACGGTGGCCAGGTGGGGGAGGTAGATGTTCTTGCTGTGATTACACATTCAGGAAACCTTTTTTGCCACGGAGGCACGGAGAACGCCACAAACAAAAGCGTCTTACATTTTGCTTTACGGTTTTCTCCGTGCCTCTGTGTCTCTGTGGCAGATTTATGATGTTTGTAGTTTTGCGGCCATCTCCGCAAATGCCTGGGCCTTGACCTTCAACTCCACCGGCCGGTTGTTGTCGCCGAAGCCGATGGTGATGACGCCCCCCACCAGTTGATGCTCCATCTCGGCAAACAGGACCGCCGCCGGGTCCACCAGCAGGTTGCCGGACTGGATGAAACCCCGCTCGTGGAGCGCCGTCACGAACGCCTCCTGCTCAACCTTGGATACCTTCTTGAACAGCTGCTTCCTGACCACCGGGCCGCCGAACCACACATCCATCATGCGGGTGGTGTCCGATACCAGAGGGTTGTCCTCCGGGGTGGTCATCTGGGCGGCGATGACGTGCCGTATGTTGATGAATCGTTCCATTATTCGAAACCTCATTTTTGTCACAGAACCACAGAAACTTGGAGAAAGGCCAGGATAACATTTTTAATCTCCGTGTCTTTCCCTTCTGTTTCGCGCCGTTGCCGATCTCTGCGCCTTTGTGGCTCCGTGGCGGGTATGGTGTTGTTTTACTTCTTGCCGATCTCAGAAACGATAGCGGCTATGTCGATCCCCACCGGGCAGAAGCGGATGCACCTGCCGCAGCCGGTGCAGAGCGTCTGGCCGAACTTGTCGTCGTAGTACTTGAACTTGTGCATGATGCGGTTGCGGTAGCGCTTGGGCTGGAGGTCGCGCGGGTTATGGCCCGAGGCGTGGTGGGTGAATTTCCAGAAACCGCAGGCGTCCCAGCTCTTGCGGCGCTTGCCCGCCGTCTCGGTCCCCTCGTCCACGATGTCGAAGCAGTGGCAGGCCGGGCAGAGGAAGGCGCAGGCCCCGCAGCCGACGCAGCGCACGGCGATGCTGTCCCAGGCCGGGTCTTCGAAATGGTCGTCCAGCCAGGCCTTGACCTTTTTCAGGTCGAACTTCTCCGTCTGCGGTTCGGCCAGGGGAAGCGCCTGTGCGCCGTTCGGTTCGGCGAACAGTTCCCCGTGGTTGTTGACTAACGCCTCACCTTTGTCGGTGAAAGTCTCGCAGGCGTAGCCGCCCCCCTCCGCCGGGGTCAGGAACAGGTCGCTCCCCTTGGGATCGGCCGGGGAAAGCCCAACGGCGGTGCAGAAACAGGCGTCGTCCGCTTGCGTACAGGCCAGGCCGACGATGGTGGTTTTCCTGCGGCGTTCCAGGAAAAACTCGTCCTTGTAGTCCCAGGAGAATACGGCGTCCAAAACCGGGATCGCGGCGGCGTCGCAGGGGCGCACCCCTACCAGGATCGTCTCCGGGAAGCTTGCGGGGCTTACATCCCTCAGGGTGACCTGCTGCCCCTCCTTGTCGTAGGACATGATGTCCTCGCAGACCGGGAAAAAGGTCTCCTTGGCCGAACGGCGGGGGAGTTGGTCGAGCACGATCCCGGCGGAGTCCGCCAGCGGACCGTACAGGGGCGTCCCGGCATCCATGCGCGGCGCAATGACCCGCTTGCCGTCGGCAATCAAATGATCGAGGAGTGCCTTCAGGTTGTTTTCCGAGATGTACTTGTGCATGTAAAACCTTTTTCACCGCAGGTAAATCCGCAGTTATTTTATAAAACTCTGGTCATCCTTCTCGTCGTACATCGCCAACGGCCCCTTTTCCCGCACCTCGAACCCGGCCTCGTAGTCGTACAGTTCTTTCAACTCCTTGGCCATCTTGCGGTTCAACAGGTTGAGCGGGATGTCCATGGGGCAGACTCGTTCGCACTCGGCGCAACCGGCGCAGCGGCCGGCCAGGTGCATGGCCCGGACGATGTGCCAGGCCGTGTTGCCGGCCGGGCGGGGGGTGGTCTCCACCATCTGTGGCTTGTTGCGGTCGCACAGACACTGCTCGCAAAAGCAGAACGGGCAGACCTGGCGGCAGGCGTAGCACTTGATGCACTTTTTGAACTGTTCTTTCCAGTAGGCCCAGCGCTCGGCCGGGGTCATGGCCTCCAGGCGGGCGATCTCGGCGCTGTATTTCCCCGCCAACTCGAGGGTGACCGGTCGCTGATCCGGCACGAAGTCGCATCCCTGGGGCAGGTGGTTATCGCATTCGCGGCACTTGGGGGCGATGGTGTCGCCGGTCAGTTCCCGGGCAGGCTGGGCCGTGGAGGCCAGCACCCCGGCGCAGGGAACGCCGATCAGGTACAACTCCTCCCGCTTCAGCTGGGACTCACCCATCAGCCCCACCAGCGCCTTTAGGTCGCACCCCTTGACCACGATGCCGATCTTCCCGGCCTTGGGAATCTCCTTCTTGGCCTTGGTCAGGTAGACGGCCAGATTGTTGACGCAGGCGGGGGAGAAGATCAGTTTACCGGCATCGTCGGCCTGAGTAATGACCACCGGCTGGGCAGAACCTTTACGCCGCGCGGCTGCATAGCCGACCACGGCGGAGACGCTGCCTTCCGACAGAATACGTCGTGCCTCGTCCTGGATCGCCTCGGTGACGGCGGCGTAGATGGTTGTGTCGATGGGATTGTCATTCATAGATTCAACACCTTATTGTTTCACCACAAAGACACAAAGGGCACAAAGAAGATCTAACCATTGACCATTCGTCTGATGCCGTCTTTAAGGACAGAAACATTGAAGTTTATAAGAAGCCCCAGCCATAGATTCTTCAAATTTAAATATGTTAACACCTGAGCTTCATGGATGGATTCAAGCTTAGCAACTGACTTTAACTCAAGAATCAAGGCATTCTCGACAAGAATGTCAATTCGATACGCTGCATCAATCTGTATGCCTTTATAGGCTATGGATAATGATGCTTGCCTTTCAAATGCAATTCCTCGCAACTCAAGCTCTCTACAAAGACATTCTTCGTAAGCCGATTCCAGAAGTCCCGGTCCCAAACACCGGTGAACCTCAATCAGCGCTCCAATGACCTTATTCGATAAAGAATCGATTTCTTCTCTGGTCATTTGAGTCTTTCTTTGTGCTCTTTGTGTCTTTGTGGTGAGCAAAGCTGTTAGATTGAGTTATAAACTTCCTTCAACTCCGGTGTGTCGATAACCCCGGACCACTGCTCCTCCAGGGCCAGTTCCTTGAACTCCTGCATCGGCCCCATAGCCCTGACCCGCTCGGTCAGGTCGGTGACCATCTCCACCCATTTGCCCCCTTCGGCGGCCGAGACCCAGGAGAATTGCAGGCGGCCCAGATCGACCCCCACGAACTCCAACAGCTTCCTGAAGGCGGCGAACCTGCGTCGGGCGTGGAAGTTGCCGGCAATGTAGTGGCAGTCGCCGGGGTGGCAGCCGGACACCAGGACGCCGTCGGCCCCCTGCTGGAATGCCTTGAGGATGAAGACCGGATCGATGCGCCCGGTGCAGGGGAACTTGAGCACCCGCACGTTGGCCGGGTACTGCATGCGACTGGTGCCGGCCAGGTCGGCCCCGGCATAGGTGCACCAGGTGCAGACAAAGGCGATGATCTTCGGTTCGAATGCGTGTTTTTCTTTAGGATGCATTTAAAATCCTTAAACCGTTTTGCCACAGAGACACAGAGGAAAAACAAAAGAGAGAAAACCAATACTAATACTTTTAAGGGTAAAGCAAAATGCTGAAAGCATAATTCTACAAAGCCTTTTGTTTCCCCTCGTATTTGTCTTTGACGTTCTCCGTGTCTCTGTGTCTCCGTGGCAGACTAAAGTTTTTACAAAGATTCAATCATCGCAACTATCTGCTCATCGGTATACCCATCCAACTCCACGCTCTTGGACGGGCAGGTGGCCTGGCAGGTGCCGCAGCCGCCGCAGACGCCGGGGTTGACGTAGGCCACCACCTTGACCAGGTTGCCTTGGCGGTCGCGGATCTCCTTCTCCTCCACCGCCCCGTAGGGGCAGACCTTCCGGCAGTAGAAACATCCCACGCAGCCCGCTTCGCGTACGCGGGCCACGATCGGCTCCCGCTCCAGCTTGTCCTTGGCAAAGAGGGTCATGACCTTGGCTGCGGCGGCCGAGGCCTGGCTGACGGTGTCGGGGATATCCTTGGGCCCCTGGCAGGCGCCGGCCAGGTAGATGCCGGCCGTGGCGCACTCCACCGGGCGCAGCTTGGCGTGGGCCTCGGAATAGAAGTTATACTTGTCGTAGGAGATGCCCAGCTTCTGGGCCAGGGTATCGGCTCCCTTCTGGGGTTGCACGGCCGTGGCCAGCACCACCATGTCGGCCTCGATCTCCACCTGCACCCCCACGGCGATGTCGCTCCCCATGACCACGATCTTGTCACCCTTCTGATAGAGGCGGGAGACCATGCCCCTGATGTAGACCGCCTCTTCCTCCTCGATGGAGCGGCGCCAGAATTCGTCGTAGCTCTTGCCCGGCGTGCGGGCGTCCATGAAGAAGACATAGGCCTGGCCGTCATGCACCTTGTGGTGGTAGAGCATGGTGTGCTTGGCGGTGTACATGCAGCAGATCTTGGAACAGTAGGAGATGCCCTTTTCCCGGGCCCGGGAGCCGACGCACTGGATGAAGACGATCTGCTTCGGTTCCCTGCCGTCGGAGGGGCGGAGGATCTTGCCGCCCGTGGGGCCGGAGGCGGAGGCCAGGCGCTCGAAGGTCATGCCGTCGATCACGTCCGGGATCTTGCCGTGGCCGAACTCCCCGTACCCCTTGATGGGGGAGCCTTTGGGCTTCTCCTCGATGGAGTAGAGGTCGAAGCCGGTGGCTACCACGATGGCGCCGACCGGTTCCACGATCAACTGGTCTTCCTGCTCGTAATCCACGGCGCCCGGGCCGCATACCTTCTGGCAGACCCCGCATTTGCCGGTTTTGAACTTGGTGCAGTTCTCCCGGTCGATGACCGGCGTGTTGGGCACCGCCTGGGGGAACGGCACATAGATGGCCGGGCGCATGCCCAGGTTCCGGTCGAAGGTGTTGGGAATCTTCTTCTGGGGGCACTTGGTCATGCAGACCCCGCAGCCGGTGCACTTGTCCTCGTCCACCGACCGGGCCTTCTTGCGCACCGTGACCTGGAAGTTGCCGATGTACCCTTCCACGTGTTCTATCTCGGCATAGGTGTAGAGCTTGATTTTGGGGTGATTGGCCACGTCCACCATCTTGGGGGTCATGATGCACTGGGAGCAGTCCAGGGTCGGGAAGGTCTCGGAGAGTTGGGCCATGTGCCCGCCGATGGAGGGTTCCCGCTCCACCAGCACCACCTCGTGGCCGCAGTCCGCGATGTCCAGGGCGGCCTGGATGCCGGCGATGCCGCCGCCGATGACCAGGGATCGCTTGGTGACCGGCACGGTGATGGTGGGAAGCACGCGGTTTTTCTTGACCCGCTCCACCATCATCCCCACGATCTCGATGGCCTTTTGGGTGGCCTCTTCCCGGTCCTCGTGGACCCAGGAACAGTGCTCGCGGATGTTGGCCATCTCGCAGAGGAAGGGGTTCAGCCCGGCCGACTCCACCGCCTTGCGGAAGGTCTTCTCGTGCATGCGGGGGGAGCAGGCCGCCACCACCACGTGGGAGAGCCGCTGCTCCTGGATGGCCTTTTTCAAAAGCCCCTGACCGGGGTCGGAACACATGTATTTGTAATCGGTGGAGAAGGCCACGCCGGGCAGGGTGCCGACCTGGGCCGCAACCCGTTCCACGTCGACTGTCCGGGAGATGTTTTCACCACAGTGGCAGATAAATACGCCTATTCTGGACATCTACACTAAACCTTTCTCTTTCAGCAGCGGCATGGGGTTGACGATCAGGGCGTCCAGGCCGAGTTTGTCCGCTCCCAGGCCGGTAGCCAGGCCCACCAGTTGGGTGATGTAGAAAACCGGCATGGCGTACTCGGTATTGTAGACCCCCTCTATCTCCTTTTGGCGGATATCCAGGTTGCCGTGGCACAGGGGGCAGGCCACCATGATGCAGTCGGCGCCGGCCTCCTTGGCCGAATCCAGGATGGCGTGGGAGAGCTGGATGACCACGCCGGGTCGCGACAGGGTGAAGTTGGCGCCGCAGCATTCCATGCGGTGGCTCCAGGCCACTGTTTCAGCCCCGGCCGCTTTCAGGATATCTTCCATGATGGTCGGCGCCTCGACGCAATCCAGGTTCGGCACGTCGGTGGGGCGGGTCAGGAGACAGCCGTAGTAGCAGGCCACCTTCAGGCCGGCAAGCGGCTTGGTGACGGCCTGTTCCAGCTGTTCCAGCCCCAGGTCGCGGGCCAGGATGTCCAGCAGGTGTTTGACGTTGCTCGTCAGGGGCACCGGGGCGTCGATGGCCTTTTCCACCTGCCTGCGCTTGACATCGCTTTCCGAGAGGACGTGTTGGGTGGTCTTGAGCCGCGAGAAGCAGGCGGCGCAGGCGACCGCCAGATCGCCCTCCACCTGTTCGGCCAGTTCCAGGTTCTTGGCGCACAGGGAGAGGGAGAGCAGTTCGTCCACGTTGTGGGCCGGGGTGGCGCCGCAGCAGAACCAGTCCGGCACCTCCGTCAGGCCGATGTTGAGTTTCTTGAACAGCTCCCGGGTCGAAAGATCGTATTCGCCGGCCGAGGCATGGAGGGAACAGCCGGGATAGTAGGCGTAGTTGAGGGTCTTCTTGGGGGTCACAGGGCCTCCCCGTTTTTACGCATCTCCTCGATGCGGCCGAAGATCTTTTCGATCTCGGTCATGTTCTTGTTTTTCTGGTGGAACATCTTGAGTTTGCCCTTGCTGATCAGCTTGGGCCCCAGCATCAGGTCCTTCAAAAACTGACCGGATTTGACGTTGAACACGGCGGCCAGACGCATCTCGTACTGGCGGCCGTAGGTGCGGATGTTTTGCAGGAAGAGCCGGTTTGCCAACTGCACGTAACTCTCCTTGGACGGCCCTTCGGCGTCCCACGAGAGCTTGCGCAGGGCGTCCATGATGGAGGCCAGGTGCACCTTGTTCGGGCAGCGGGTGGAGCAGGTCTCGCAGGAGGCGCAGTACCAGATGGAGCGGCCGGCCAGGATACGTTGCCACTGGCCGAGCTGGAGCAGTCGCACGACCCGGTTGGGGGGATGCTCCATGAAGGTGGCCATGGGGCAACCGGCCGAACATTTGCCACACTGGAAGCAGCGCCGGACCGATGTCCCTGAAAGGGCTTCGACCTTACGGACGAAATCCACGTCCATGGTCTCGGTCGAAAGAAGCATCTTCTTCTTTTTCACAGGAATGCCTTTTTTAGTTAAACTAAAATTCCACCAGTCGATCGTTGACTGGTGGATATGCGTACCGTAGAATTTGTCTAACTGTGGAGTTTATAACATAATTTAATACAGTTATTATTGTTTACACAAATGCTTTGAAAAATGCAAGCCAAAATTATGGCAGCCATGGTACGTTTAGGAAGAGTAAAAAATACCGCGGCCAGCATCGGGATTCGGCCAGTATAGTGCTTTCCGTGGGAAAGCGAATAAAAAACCATAAGCCACACAAATATGTTGGCCTTTCGTAACATGATCGCAATAATACTATGTTACAAGAAAGCAAAAAAGGGTAAAAATACAAGAAAATTCTTCTGCTGCGCCTCAGGGAGGCCCCGATGAAAAATATCCTGATAATCGAGGATGAAAAAGATCTGACCGAACTGCTCGTGTTCAACCTGGAGAAGGAAGGGTTCAAGATGCAGTGGTCCTATGACGGTCTGGAAGGCCTTGAAGCGGCGCGCCGCAACCCCCCGGACCTGGTTGTGCTCGACCTGATGCTGCCGGGCATGATGGGGACGGATGTGTGCAAGGAGTTGCGCAAGGACGGCCGCACCAGCCAGGTCCCGGTGCTGATGCTCACCGCCAAGGGTGAGGAGATCGACCGGGTGGTCGGTTTCGAGGTGGGGGCCGACGACTACCTGGTGAAGCCGTTTTCCATGCGGGAACTGCTGCTGCGCATCCGGGCGATCCTGAGACGGTGCGACAGCCAGCCGGCATCCGCGGCCGAAGGGGGAATCTCCATCGGGGATATTTCCATAGAGACCGAACGCCACCGCGTGCTGAGCGCCGGGAACGAGGTGGAGTTGACCAGCACCGAATACAAGCTTCTGCTCTACCTGGCGGAGCGCCCCGGCCGGGTGCTGAGCAGGGAACTGCTCCTGCAGAACGTGTGGAGTTACAACAATGTGGGGGACACCCGGACCGTTGATACCCATATCACCCGCTTGCGCGGCAAATTGGGCAAACCGGGCGATCTGATCAAGACCGTACGCAGCTTCGGCTACAAGATAGAGGAGTGATGATGGGATTCCGCCTGAAATTGATGCTGTCGTATCTGTTTTTGATCGTTTCGATCGCCGGCAGTTTTTATCTGTACATGGACCATGTCCTGGAGACGAACCTGGTGGAGGAGAGCCGGACGAACCTGCAGAGCCAGGCCAAGCTGGCCCGCCTTCTGGTGATGTCCGACCATATGAAGCTGCCTCCCCAGCAGTTGGCCGAGATGGTCGGCTCCACCATCAGGGAGCGGCTGACCCTGATCGCCCCCGATGGCCGGGTTATCGGCGATTCGGACGTCAATGGCGCCAAGCTCGGTGAGTTGCAGAACCACCTGGACCGCCCCGAGGTGCAGGCGGCCCTCGCTTCGGGGACCGGCATCGCCCTGCGCTACTCCGAGACCCTCAAGACCGATATGCTCTACGTGGCCATGACCTATGGGAGCGGCAGGACCGACGGTTTTGTGCGGCTGGCCATGCCGTTGTCCTACCTCACCAACTCCAGCAATGCCCTGCATCGCGTGGTGGGCGTCGCCGTACTGCTGACCACCTTGGCCGCCCTGCTGCTGAGCTATATCCTCTCCAACCTGACCTCCCGTCCCCTGCGGAACATGGCCGCGGCGGCCGCCCGCATCGGGCGCGGCGAATCGCCGGTGCGGATACCGGCGGCGGCCCATGACGAGGTGGGGGACCTGGCCCGGGTGCTCAACGACATGAGTGAGCGGATCGAGCAGCAGATGCAGCGGCTCTCCTCGGAAAAGCAGCAATTGGACACGATCCTGCGCGGCATGGGGGAGGGGGTGATGGTCACCTCGCCCGAGGGGGCGATCACCCTGGTGAACCCGGCGTTCCGCAGGCTCTTTTCCCTCTCGGGCGACGTGGAGGGGAAGAAGCTGATCGAGATCTCCCGCCATCCCGATCTCCTGGCGGCCTTTACGGCCCTGGGGGCCGCCGAGGGGGAGGAGCTTATCCGGGAGATCACCATCCAGCCGGGAGAGATCACCCTGCTCACCCACTGGGCGCCGCTCGCCGTGGATGGCAGGAAGAGCGGTGTCGTGGCGGTGTTCCACGACATCAGCGACATGAAGAAGGTGGAGAATATCCGCCGCGATTTCGTCGCGAATGTGTCCCACGAATTGCGCACCCCGGTGTCGGTCATCAAGGGGTACGCCGAGACGCTGCTGGACGGGGCGCTTCAGTCGGATGGGGACCGGGCCACGCGCTTTGTGGAGATCATCCTCAGCCATTCCGAACGGCTGGCCGCGCTGATCAACGACATTCTCACCCTCTCGACCCTGGAGTCCCGGGCGCTGGTCCTTGACCGCCACCCGCTGGACATCTCCGGCACCATGCGCAAGACCTACATGCTGCTGGAGGAGAACGCCAACAAGAAGGACATCAGGATGCAGCTCGACATCCCGGCCGGCCTGCCGCGGGTGCTGGCCGACCAGGGGCGCGTGGAGCAGGTGATCGTGAACCTGCTGGACAATGCCATCAAGTACACCCCTCCCCAGGGTATGGTGACCCTCTCGGTACGCCAGGGCGATGACCCGGGGTTTCTGAAGATCGCCGTCGCCGATACCGGCATCGGCATCCCGTTCAAGGATCTCCCCCGCATCTTCGAACGTTTTTACCGGGTGGACGAGGCGCGCAGCCGCGACCAGGGGGGGACCGGACTGGGGCTGGCCATCGCCAAACACATCGTTCAGTTGCACGGCGGGGAGATCTCCGTGACCAACAATGAGTTCGGCAAGGGGTCCATCTTCTCGTTCACCCTGCCCGTTGCCGCTGCCTGATCCGGCCCGTTTCTGTTACGGGTAATTTGCCTGTCCGTAACATCGCTGTAATATTTCTCCTGTACTGTTTCGATAACGATTACAAAAACAAGGAGGATTATGATGTTTTCAACCATCCGTAAGACCGTACTGACCCTCGCCCTGGTGGCGTCGGTCTGCGTTGCGGGCCAGGCTTCCGCGGAGACGCTCATCAACGGCGCCGGGGCCACCTTCCCCTATCCGCTCTACTCCAAGTGGTTCAGCGAGTACGCCAAGATCGATACCTCGGTTAAATTCAACTACCAGTCCATCGGCAGCGGCGGCGGCATCAAGCAGATCACCGCCGGCACCGTGGACTTCGGCGCCAGCGACAAATTCCTCTCCGACGCCGAACTCAAGGCCGCCCCGGGCAAGCTCCTGCACATCCCGACCGTCATGGGCGCCGTGGTCGTCACCTACAACCTGCCCGGCGTTCACAAGGGGCTCAAACTCCGCTCCAGTGATGTTGCCGATATCTTCCTCGGCAAGATCACCAAGTGGAACGACAAGCGCATCGCCGACGACAACCCGGGTGTGAAGCTCCCCAATGAGTCGATCATCGTAGTGCACCGTTCCGACGGCAGCGGCACCACCAGCATCTTCACCGATTACCTCTCCAGTGTTAACCAGGAATGGCACGGCAAGGTCGGCAAGGGTGCTTCCGTGAACTGGCCCATCGGCCTGGGCGGCAAGGGTAACGAGGGTGTTGCCGGTCAGATCAAGAACACCAAGAACTCCATCGGCTACGTCGAATTGGCCTACGCCTTCGAAAACAAGCTCCCCTATGCCACGCTGATGAACAAAAACGGCAAGTTTGTCGAGCCCTCCATCAAGACCACCAGCGCTGCCGCAGCAGGCGCGGTCAAGCACATGCCGGCCGACTACCGCGTATCCCTGGTCAACCAGCCGGGCGACGACGCCTATCCCATCGTCGGTTTCACCTGGCTGGTGGTGTACGAACACCAGAAGAATGCGGTCAAGGGGAAGAAACTGGTGGAATTCCTGAACTGGGAACTGCACAAGGGGCAGAGGATGGCTCCCGAGATGCTCTATGCGCCGCTCCCCGCAGCGGTCGCGAAGATGGTTGAAAAAACCATCAAGACCATTAAATACTAATCAATTCAGGGGCAGATGTATTTACCCCGTCATCCCGAGCGCGGGCCGTCAACACGGCGCCCGCGCTTTTTTCTTGCCCGACATGTGTAACAGCTGCCGTATGCCGCCGAGCAGGGGCGAGGAAAACCCTCGCCCCCCGGCAGTCCCCTGAATTTGACAAAATGGCGACATGTTACAAACTTGACAATGTTGCTGGATAGTTCCCGCTCCGTAACATGTCCGTAACATGTTCTTGATACGATCCGAACAGATACAAACGAGTAAAAAGATAGGAACCAGACATGCAGAACAGCGCACAAGGCATCAAGGGGGACGCCATATTCCGGGGATTCACCCTGCTCCTCGCCTGCAGCATTATCGTCATCCTTCTGCTCATGACCGCCGAGATGGTGAAGGAGAGCCTGCCGGCCATCAGCCGTTTCGGCTGGCGGTTCATCAGCGGCAGCACCTGGGACGCCGTCCAGGAGGAGTTCGCCTCGCTCCCCTACCTGTACGGCTCCATCGTTTCCTCGATTCTGGCGATCCTGCTGGCCACCCCGCTGAGTATCGGCACCGCCCTGTTCATCACCGAACTGGCGCCCCGCAAGGTCGGCGCTGCCACCGCCGCCCTGGTCGAGCTCCTGGCCGCCATCCCCAGCGTCATCTACGGCCTGTGGGGCATCCTGGTCATGACCCCCTGGCTTCAGAGCACCATCCAGCCGTTCTTGATCGAGCATTTCGGCTTTCTCCCCTTTTTTAGGGGTGCGCCCTACGGGGTCAGCATGCTGGCCGCCGTCTTTATCCTGATGATCATGATCGTGCCGATCATCACCTCCATCACCAAGGAGGTCCTGATGGCGGTGCCGTCGAGCCAGAAGGAGGCGGCCATCGCCCTGGGGGCGACCCGCTGGGAGATGATCCGCATGGCCGTGCTCCCCTACGGCCGCTCCGGGATTCTTGGCGCGGTGATCCTCGGCCTCGGCCGGGCCATCGGCGAGACCATGGCGGTCACCATGGTGATCGGCAACACCCCCCAAATCTCCCTGTCGCTCCTGTCGCCGGCCTACACCATGCCCAGCGTCATTGCCAACGAGTTCGCCGAAACCACCACCAAGATGCATGCCTCGGCGCTGATGGAGATCGGCCTGATCCTCTTGTTCGTGACCCTGGTGATCAACTTCCTGGCCCGGATGCTGCTCTGGAGCGTCACCCGCAAGTGGAAAGGAGGCGTGGCATGATCCTGCGTTCCATTACCCTGCGCCGGACGGCCAACCTGTCCGCCACCCTGTTGATGGGGGGGGCGACGCTCCTGGTACTGCTGCCGCTCATCATCATCTTCTATCACATCGTCAAGATGGGGATCAGCTCCATCTCCCTGGACTTCTTCACCCAGATACCCAAGCCGACCGGCGAGGCGGGGGGCGGCATGGCCAACGGCATCGCCGGCTCCGCCATCATGATCGGCATGGCCTCGCTGGTGGGGCTCCCCATCGGTATCTTCGGCGCGGTCTACCTGACGGAGTACGGCACCGGCAAGCTTGCCACCGCCATCCGGTTCTGCGCCGACGTCCTGTCCGGCATCCCCTCCATCATCACCGGCATGGTGGCCTACAGCATGCTGGTGGTGCCGCTCAAGGGCTTTTCGGCCCTGGCCGGTTCCTTTGCCCTGTCGCTCATCATGATCCCCATCGTGCTGCGCACCACCGAGGAACAGCTCAAAATGGTGCCGGCCACCCTGCGGGAGGCGTCCCTGGCCCTGGGGGTACCGCTCTGGCGCACCAGCATCAAGGTTACCCTGCGCAGCGCCCTGACCGGCGTCATCACCGGCGTCCTGCTGGCCATCGCCCGGGTGGCCGGGGAAACGGCCCCCCTGCTCTTTACGGCGCTCGGCAACCAGTTCTGGAGCAAGAAACTTACGGAACCCATGGCCGCCCTGCCGCTGCAGATTTTCAATTTCGCCATCTCGCCGTACGAGGATTGGCACCGTCTGGCTTGGGCCGGAGCCCTGGTGCTGGTGGTGCTGATGTTCGGCCTGAGCCTGGCCGCCCGCTGGCTCGGCAGAAGCAAACATTCCTGAAAGGGCATTTCATGAACAGCAAATTAGCCATACGAGACCTCAATATCCACTTCGGAGATAACCATGCCGTCAAAAATGTCGCCATGGAGGTCGCCGAGAACAGCGTGACCGCCATCATCGGCCCGTCCGGCTGCGGCAAATCCACGGTGTTGCGCAGCATCAACCGGATGCACGACCTGACCCCCTCCGCCCGGGTGACCGGCACCATCATGCTGGACGACACCGACATCTACGGCCGCGGCGTGGACCCGGTCACGATCCGCCGCCGGGTCGGCATGGTCTTCCAGAAGCCCAACCCCTTTCCGGCCATGTCCATCTACGACAACGTGATCGCCGGCTACAAGCTGAACGGCGTGTTGAAGAAGGGGGATGCGGACGAGATCGTGGAGTCGAGCCTGAAGCGGGTGGCCCTGTGGGACGAGGTCAAGGACCGCCTCCGTACGGGGGCCGTGGAACTGTCCGGCGGCCAGCAGCAACGCCTCTGCATCGCCCGGACCATCGCCGTCAAGCCGGAGGTGATCCTGATGGACGAACCGGCCTCGGCCCTGGACCCGATCTCGACCCTCAAGATCGAGGAGTTGATCGAGGACTTGAAATCAAAGTATACTATCGTCATCGTTACCCACAACATGCAGCAGGCGGCGCGGGTGTCGGACGTGACGGCCTTCTTCTACATCGGCGAACTGGTGGAGATCGGCGAGACCCGCAAGGTCTTCACCAACCCCGAGAAGAAGCAGACCGAGGATTATATCACGGGGAGATTCGGCTAGAGGAACCGGCCGGCGGGCTCTATCCCGGCCCCCATGAACAAAAAAACACACCAACCGGTTGCCGGGATGGAAAGGATGACGATATATGGAACGTGAACACTTCAGTGCAACATTCGACACAGAGCTGGACGAGCTGCGCAGCATGCTCCTGGCCATGGGCGGCAAGGTAGAGATGATGATCTCCGGGTCGGTCAAGGCGCTCGTGGAGCGGGATACCCCCCTGGCCGACAGTATCATCGCCATGGACCACGAGGTGAATAACCTGGAGGTGAACATCGACGAGCGCTGCCTGGAACTCCTGGCGTTGCGCCAGCCGGCCGCCCGCGACTTGCGGTTCATCACCCTGGCCCTCAAGATCGTTACCGACCTGGAGCGCATCGGCGACCAGTGCACCAACATCGCCAAGCGGGCCAAGGAGTTGAACGCGGAGCCGCAGCTCAAACCGTATATCGACATCCCCCGCATGGCCCACTGGACCGAGGTGATGGTCAAGGAGTCCCTGGACTCCTTCGTGCACGGCGACGACGATCTGGCCATCAAGGTCTGCAACGACGACAACTTCGTGGACGAGATCAACGAGCAGATCCACCGGGAGTTGCTGACCTTCATGATCGAGGACTCCAGTACCATCTCCCGTTCCATGAAGCTCAACTACGTGGCCAAGTCCCTGGAGCGCATTGCCGACCACGCCACCAACATCGCCGAGATGGTGATCTTCATGGTCAAGGGGAAGGATATCCGGCATACTATTGCCTGAGAGGGATGGACCCTGCGGCATTTTTGAAAAAGGCACCCACAAGCCCGGATATCCTCCGGGCTTTTTTTGTTTCAAAATGACGCAATGGTGAGTTGCGGGGTGGGTTTATGGGGCCTTTTATCGCGTGATATCAAGGGAATAGGGGATTGGGTGTTTTACGGTTATTTTTTTAACACTCTGTTTTACGTTGAAATTTGGGTTTGTGGGAATGTAGAAGTGCGATGGGTGTGTTATGGTGCTCGTCTTGTTTGAAACAGACGAGGCCCAAATTGACGCCAAGACAATTAGGTATACTGTCCCCGGAATTCTTGTTCTTGGAGGCGTTCAATTATAATTTCTTTTTCAGATTATGTGGATTTGGTTTGAAAATATCGAGGGGATATGTATTTTAATAACGTTCTAAACATCATCTTCCTTGCTTTTTATGCCGTCGCTTTCGGCTCTGGAACATGTGCCGATTCGCCCGCCGACTTATTGAATTTCAGTCCGAAGCAACTATTAAACACATCCAAAGCCGCCTCATGGATTTTTTGCTGGAATTCCTGAGGACAGAATACATGCCCACGCCATTTGTATTTTTGATACAACTCGGTCCAATAGTGGATGGGGAACAGATCACTGACCTTGCGCAGTGTGCCAGCAGACGTTCTCACAAACGTCCTATCCGCCTCCCCGAAGGAAGGGTCTGATGGCAAGTCAACCCATACATCCCGCAATTCAACTTCGCCCCTAAGGCCCGCGGCATTTATAATCTCTTGAGCGATTTCTCGCTTCGCCTTGTAAATCTCAGGTCCCCTCTGGTTGAGTTTACGCAGTTGTATGAAACCTTCATGGCAATCCTTGTCTACCGAGTCATTGCTTATGGTGAGCGCTCTGACCAGAAAACGCCGATATCTGATATCATGTAGCTTTCTGTGCAGTCGATCATCATGATCTCGGTGTAACGCCTCCGCAAAAAAAACCTCATCAGTGAGCCACAGATAATCCGTCGCCTTGTTCAGGTCCAACGCACGCCCAGAGACCATGAAATGACAGGCCTTAGGGTTCTCCTTGGCCTCCTCTATGATGGACTGGAACATCTTTTCCGCAGCACGGACTTTTGGGTGTTGATATACTATGGCGAAAAGATTGATCTTGCTGAAAAGGATTTGCTCTAACGGGGCCACGCTTGCCTGATGAAGGGTGAGTACCTTCTCGTCCGCTTCCGTCTTATCTACACGACATGATGCCCATAATCTGTCTAGGTCCAGGCCGACAGGGACCCCACTATAATGGGCATCTCGAAAGATGTAGTCCAATTTATCCGCATCAAAAGGCCCATTGATCACCTGTGTTTCATAATGTCGTTTTCCATTTTCGGTATCGGGCTTGCCTGTTATCCAATCAGCAGCCTTCTGAATGTCAAATTCGATCTCATATTGTTTTTCTATCTCGGCGATATATTGCCTGACCGGTTCAGACTGCAGAATCAGCGCGCTGAACGCCTCATGCGGATGGCATTTGGAGAATTTCTCAGTTTCGCGGAAGGCGACCATATCGGGGCACGCCTCATAAAGCTCCTCGCTGATGTGACTGAAACATGAGTGCCCGCAATCATGGAAGAGAGCGGCCAGACGGAGACTTCTCACAGTGGTTGGCTCATAACGGGGTTTATCGAGAGGGTACTGTTTGTTCACAGCGTCAATGAGGCGCTGCGCCTGCTGAACTACGCCGAGAGTATGTTCGAACCTTGTGTGGCTGCACCCTGGAAAGACATAGGAGACGAGGGAGGTTTGGTGTATCTGTCGCAGTCTCTGGAAAAGTGGGAGATCCAGTAAAGCGACCTCCCATGGTTCAAGCTTGATGGTCCCCCAAAGGGGATCGTGAATTATCTTGGCATCCTTGGGGAATTTTTTGTGATAACGCTTGTTGCCGGCAAACTCCTGCGCGAAATCATGAAGCCCGCTGTAAAACGCTTCAAGCGGAGTAGGTAACGAGTCCGCCATCATCGTCCGCAAATCGCTAGGGTTTCGATTTCGCGGGCGAGCGCCTCAACATCCTCATCTTTTATCCCCGCATCACTCAGAATTTTTTTTGAAAACTTGTCGTAACTGCTCACCAGGGGATTTTCAAAGAGATAATATCTCGGGGTGAGATTCTGCCGCGAGATGAGGCCGGCGGCATCCAAGTTGGACAAGGCTTGGTCAAGCTGGACACTTTCGGGAAACTGTTCGCGCTCCCTGAATGTGAAAACCGACATTGTGCGAGGAAACTTCTTTTTTATGTCGAAGAAAGCCCTGTGCAGGGACTCTCGATCCGCACTGAGTTTAACTTTGTCGTGTTGCTTGAGGTGACAAAATATCCCTACGACAACATCCTCTGCTGTCATGGGCATAAGCATGGCTCGCCTCCTTGCCGTTGCATCGTAATGTGAGAGGAAAAATCGCGATTTACGCCTCTTTCCCTTATCATGATACACCCATTCGCATCAATCGCATCCGTAAATATTGTTTATGTCACCCCTCTATACATGATAGGGCAACATTTTGAACCAGTGATGCTTCTACACAATACGAATTCAAATTTCAACTATAAATATCAATATGTTAAAAATTTCAACACTATTCGGAAAGTGTTAAAAAAAATAACATTCCATGAGCATTTTGCCTAACTATACAATATCATATACATAAATAGCACTCGGAACATGCTAGAAAGTCTTGAATTGTATCTTTTTGATGCAATTAAAGTTGTCACTAATCCGGGAACAGTCTCCTTAATTTCAAATTTCCCGCCATTATCGCTTGGGAATTCCAGGGACAGGATACTTAATTGGCATCTCCCTTTGCCTGTCATCCTCTGCATAAGCAAACACAGAGATAGGTCTACAAACCACAAAAAATGCACATCCCGCCGCGATGCGCCCTCCTCTTATCCCTTGATCGGCCACCCCTGCTCAAACCCCTCCGGGAAAAAATTCTCCTTAGTCCTGTTGTAATACCCAAACTGCAACTTGGGAAACTCCTGCTTCAACCGCTCCAGCAGCCGATACATGCCGATCCCTTTGCCCTCTACCCCCATCTCTTTATTATAAAAATCCGGGTCGATGGACAGGTTGCGCATTTGGATCATGTCGATGCCGGTCTCGCCCACGAAGCGCAGCAGTGCCTCCACCTCCTCCGGGGCGTCGCTGACGCCGGGGGAGACCAGATAGTTGATCATGGTGAAACGCCCCGCCTGCTTGGCGATGGCCACGGAGCGGAGCACGTCCCCGAAGCTGTACCCCTTGGGGCGGTAGTAGCGGTTGTACAGATCCTCCCGCACCGAGTTCATGGAGAAGCGGAAGGAGTCCATCCCCGCGTCGCACAAAAGCTGCACCCGCTCCGGTATCGACCCGTTGGAGTTGAAGTTGATCGTGCCGCGGCTGGTGGCCTTTTTCAGGCGTTGCGTCGCCTCGGCGATGGTGTCGGCCTGGAGGATCGGGTCCCCCTCGCACCCCTGGCCGTAGGAGACGATGGCCTGCTCGGCCTGTTCCAGGTGGGGGAGGGCGATCTGGCAGATCTCTTCCGGGGTCGGCACGAAGCCGATGCGCTCGTGGTTGGACGGGCAGCATTCGGACGGTTGCAGGCTGATGCACCCCAGGCAGGCCGAGTTGCACACCGGCGAGGTGGGCAACGGCGCTTCCCAGCGGCGGTAGAAGAGGTTTTTCGCGGCAAAGCAGTGGTAGTCCACGGCGCAGCGGGACAACTGTTCCAACAGGCGGTTGCCCGGCATCTCCGCCAGCCGTTGGCGCACCAGCGGGTCGAGGGTGCGGTCGTCGTAGTTGACCGGGTTCCAGTTGCTGTTGCTGTCCACCTTGGACGCGGCCACCACGAAGCAGTCCCGCTCCTCGTCCCACCCCACGGCGGTGTAGGACCAGAGCGGCAGTTGGACCGCCTTGCGGGAATAGTCGCAGGCCGGCAGCAGGGTGCGCACGTAGCCGGGGGCCATGAAGGCGGAGACCGCCTGGATGCGCCGCGTCCGCTTCCCCTCCCTGACGCTGTCCAGGGTGACGAAGCTCTTCTTGCGCTCGTCCCAGGCGATGGGCGGCATGGCGGGCATGGTGAACATCCGGCTGTCCTCGGGCAGCGGGATCAACTCCACATCCTCGGGCAGCACCGGTACGTTTCCGTTCATCCCGGCCATGCACAGTTCGGGGTGATCGTAGATATTCCCTTTTTCATCGGCGTACAGCATTTTGGGCAGTTTTTTTGGCACGTTGGTTTCCTGGTGGTTCGTTTCTCTGTAGCGTGGGATTCCCCCACGGTTCGCTGCGCAGGCCGGGAAGAATGCGGGAGGCTGACGCAGGCTGCGCGGATGGTTCATAACGGCATAGTGTCCGTTGCCATACTGTGGTAAAATTATCCGAAAAACACACTGAAAGCAATCTTATTGCCGTGGAAAGCCTTCTTGCATGCACTCCATGATCGTTTTTACCGTCGCATTCCTGGCCTCCCTGCTCAGTTCCATGAGCGGCGCCGGCGCTGCCATGCTGACCACCCCGGTCTGGCTCTCCCTCGGTTTCCCCCTGCCGGTGGCCATCGCCTCCAACCAGATGAACGGCGCGGCCTGGACCCTGATCGCCGCCCGCAACTATCTCCGGGGCAGGGTATTGGACTGGCCGCTCATCAGGCTCATGGTCTGCTTCGGGCTTGGGGGCGCGTATGTCGGCACCCTCGTGATGCGCAACGTGGATGAGCAGATCCTGAAGCGGGCTATCGGGCTCATCATCATCGCCTTGGTGGCGGCGGTCGGGCTCAACCCCAGCCTGGGGCGCTCGGAAGCGGAACCGCGCCTCTCCCGCCGGACGACCGGCGCACTGGCCTTTCCCCTGGGGGTCTACGAATCGTTCTTCGGTTCGGGCAACGGCCTGTTCACCTCGTTTTTGCTGTCGAAGGCCCGGGGCTTTCCCCTGCTCACGGCCCTGGGCTATTACTACGTAATCGCCTTCTTCTGGAACTGCTTCGCCGTGGCCGTCTACGCTGGCGCCGGTTTTGCCGACCGCAGGCTGATGGTCCCCTCCACGGCCGGCGCCATGCTGGGGGCGTATTTCGGTTCGCGGGTGGGGCGCCGCACGGGATACCGGCTGGTGAGGACCCTTTTCCTGGCCCTGGGCGGGGTGTTGGGGCTGAAACTGGCCCTGGGGTGGTAGCCCGGCGCGGCACGGATATTTTTCCTTTCACCGTGGCGGATTACATGCAAATATACGGCGTTGGCCTCGTCCGAAGTCGTGGAGGTGCATCATCAGAATTTCCCCCTTTCTCATAACAGCCGCGCTCCTTTTCCTCGTATCGACCCTGGCTGCGGGTACGCTTTACGCCGCCGGCGAGGCGAAGACGCCTATTGTGGTCGGCGGCGACCGGAGCTATCCCCCGTACGAATTCATCGACAAGGACGGCAACTCGACCGGTTACAACGTGGAGTTGACCAGGGCCATCGCCCGGGTGATGGGCTTTACCGTCGAAATCCGCCTCGGCGCCTGGTCGGATATGCGCCGGGCGTTGCAGGACGGCAGGGTCGACGTGCTGGAAGGGATTTCCTATTCCGACGAGCGGGCCTTGACGGCGGATTTCACCCCTCCCCACATCGTCGTCCATCATTCGATCTTCGCCCGCAAGGGGGGATCGCCGGTCGCGACGCTTGCCGACCTGCGCGACAAGGAAGTTGTGGTCCTGAAGGACGGGATCATGCAGGAATACCTCACGTCGCAGAACGTCGGCGCACGGATCATCCGGGCGGAAACCCACGCCGATGTGCTGCGCCTTCTGGCGTCCGGCAAGCACGATTACGCGGTGATGGCCAAACTGCCGGGGCAATACCTGATCCGGGAACTCGGCCTTACCAACCTCCAGGCCGTGGGGGCGCCGGTGGCGGCCGAGAACTACTGCTTTGCCGTGCGCAAAGGGGATGCGGCCCTCCAGGCGCGTTTCAGCGAAGGGCTGGCCATCCTCAAGAACACCGGCGAATACCAGCGGATCTACAACAAGTGGCTCGGCGTCATGGAGCCTCCCGGCATCAGTTGGCAGCAGGCGCTCAAGTACGGGGCGATCGTTGTCGCCCCCCTGGTCCTGCTGGTGGGGGGCATATTGCTCTGGTCGCGCACCCTGCAGCGGGAGGTCGCCCTGCGGACGGCGGAGCTGGCCAGCGAAGTGACGGAACGCCGCCATGCCGAGGAGGAGTTGCGCAACCGGCAGCAGCAACTGGTCCAGGCCGACAAGATGGCGGCCCTGGGGGTCCTGGTATCCGGCGTGGCCCATGAGATCAATAACCCCAACGGCCTTATCCTGCTCAACCTGCCGGTGATGATGGAGGCGTTTCGGGATGCGGAGCCGATCCTGGAGGAGTATTACCGGACCCACGGCGATTTCGATTTCGCGGGATTGCGCTACTCCCGGATGCGGGAGGCGCTGCCCCGCCTGATGAACCAGACCCTTGAGGGCTCCCGCCGGGTCAAGATGATCGTCGAGGATCTCAAGGATTTCGCCCGCCAGCAGGAACCGGGGCTGACGACGGATGTGGACCTGAACGAGACGGTGCGGACCGTGCTGCGCCTCATGGCCAACCTGGTGGAAAAGAGTACCGAGCATTTCACCGTTACCTATGGCGAGGCTATCCCGTTGGTGCGGGGCAGCGCCCAACGGATTGAGCAGGTCGTGGTGAATCTGCTGGTGAACGCCTGTCAGGCCCTGCCGGGACCCGACCGGGCCATTTCCCTTGCGACCTTTGTGGATCCCGAAGAAAAGGTCGTGGTGCTTGAGGTGCGCGACGAGGGGACCGGCATCAGCCCGGAGCACCTGCCCCACCTGACGGACCCGTTTTTCACCACCAAGCGGGAGAACGGCGGCACCGGCCTCGGTCTGTCGGTCTCTTCGGGCATCGTCAAAGAGCACAACGGCACGCTCACCTTCACCTCGCAGCCGGGGCGGGGAACGACCGTGCGCATGACCCTTCCTATCCCCGAAAAGGAGCGACGGACATGAACGATACCCTGTACCCTTCCTTCGGCATCCTGCTGGTGGACGACGAGCCGGACTGGCTTTACTCCATGAGTATCAGCCTGGAGCGGGCCGGCATCACCAATATCCTGACCTGCAACGATAGCCGGCAAGCCTTGGGGATGCTCGCCGAAAACCGCGTGGGGGTCCTGCTCCTTGACCTGACCATGCCCTATCTCTCCGGGGAAGAGTTGCTCTGCCGGGTCACGGAAGAGCATCCCGAGGTGACGGTCATCATCATCAGCGGCCTGAACCAGTTGGAGACGGCGGTCAACTGCATGCGGTCCGGGGCCTTCGACTTCTACGTAAAGACCGCGGAGGAGTTGCGGATCGTCAGCGGGGTGCGGCGAGCCATCCATGAACAGGAACTCCGCCAGGAAAACCGGGAGATGCGCCGCCGGTTCCTGAACGACCGGCTGGAACATCCCGAGGCGTTCAGGGACATTGTCACCGCCGACAAGGGGATGCGGTCCATCTTCCAGTATATCGAGGCGATCGCGTCCAGTTCGCAGCCCATCCTCGTCACGGGGGAAAGCGGCGTCGGCAAGGAGTTGGTCGTGCGCGCCCTGCACCGCCTGAGCCGCCGCAAGGGGGAACTGGTGGCGGTCAACGTGGCCGGGTTGGACGACAACATGGTATCGGATACCCTTTTCGGCCATGTAAAAGGAGCGTTCACCGGCGCCGCCGAGGCGCGGCCGGGCGTGATCGAGCGGGCCGGGGAGGGGACCCTGTTCCTTGACGAGATCGGCGATCTGAGCACGGCGTCCCAGGTGAAGTTGCTCCGCCTGCTTCAGGAGGGTGAGTACTACCCGGTCGGCAGCGACCGGCCGCGCCGGATGCGGGCCAGGGTCGTGGTGGCCACCCACCAGGACCTGGCCGGCCGCCAGAAAACCGGCGAGTTTCGCAAAGACCTCTACTTCCGCTTGCGGGCGCACCATGTCCATATCCCCCCGCTGCGCCTGCGCAAGGACGATATCCCGCTCCTCTTGGACCATTTCCTGGAGGAAGCGGCACACGAGTTCGGCAGGAAAAAGCCGACCGTGCCCAAGGAGATGGCGCTGCTCCTGGCCAATTACGACTTCCCCGGCAATGTGCGGGAACTCAAGGCCATGGTCTACGATGCCGTCAGCTCCCACCAGGGCGGCGTGCTCTCCCTGGCGGCCTTCACGCGGGCAATCGGCGAACGACCCGATACCACCCCGGCCGGGCAGGAAGGCGACCCGGCTGCCAACCCGTTCTTCTGCGCCGAGCGGTTGCCCGGCTTCAACGAGGTCATCGACCTGCTGGTAGCCGAGGCGATCCGGCGGGCCCAAGGGAATCAATCCATCGCCGCACGCCTGCTGGGGGTCTCCCAGCCGACCCTCAGCAAGCGCCTCAAGCATCTGCGCACCTGATTTCAAAGGGGTATGCCGTGCGGAATACTATTCCGCACGGCATACCTGATTATAACTCTTCGTAATTAATATGTTTTATAACTAATCCCGCCTACGGCTTTCCCTCCGGCATACCCCTTTCATCCGTATCCAAGGCCATCTTCTTTTAAAATAGTGTGTTAATACGGCATGTTGTGATCGTGGGCCGTTTTGGCATCATCGATGCTCTCTACCTTGTTGATCAATTTCAGCCAACCACACAAAATGCAGAGGAGAGCAGACCATGGCCACGACCCATCGTACCGAACACGATTTTCTGGGAGAGAGAGAAATCAGCAACGACTGTTATTACGGCGTCCAGACCCTGCGGGCTCTGGAAAATTTCCCCATTACCGGCATCCCCATCTCTTCCGTACCGGAACTGATCTGGTCCCTGGCCCAGGTAAAGAAGGCCGCGGCCTTGGCCAACATGGAACTGGGCGTGCTCCCGAACGGGATAGCCGCGGCTATTGTGGCTGCCTGCGACGAGATCATCGCCGGCAAACTTCACGACCAGTTTCCGGTGGACGTCATCCAGGGAGGGGCCGGCACCTCCACCAATATGAATGCCAACGAGGTGATCGCCAATCGGGCCATCGAAATCCTCGGCCACAAAAAGGGTGAGTACAAGTACTGCCACCCCAATAACCATGTGAACTGCTCCCAGTCCACCAACGACGCCTATCCCTCCGCCTTCCGCATCGCCCTGCACCAAAAACTGTCCGGCCTGATCGATTGCATGCAGTATCTGCAGAAATCCATTGCCGCCAAAGGGGCGGAGTTTTCCGATGTCCTCAAGATGGGGCGGACTCAACTCCAGGACGCCGTCCCCATGAGCCTCGGCCAGGAGTTCTCCGCCTATGCCACCACCATCGGCGAGGACATCGAGCGGGTCCGCGAAGCCCGCAATTTGGTCCTGGAGATCAACATGGGGGCGACCGCCATCGGAACCGGGATCAACAGCCCCCCCGAATACACGCGGATCGTCACCGAGCATCTGCGTATCCTGACCGGAATCCCGGTTGTCACCTCCGCCAACCTGATCGAGGCCACCTGGGACACGGGCGCCTATGTCCAGATCTCCGCGGTCCTGAAACGGGTGGCGGTGAAGATCTGCAAGATCTGCAACGACCTGCGCCTGCTCTCCTCCGGTCCCCGCTGCGGCCTCAACGAGATCAATCTGCCGCCGCTCCAGCCCGGCTCATCCATCATGCCGGGCAAGGTCAACCCGGTCATGCCCGAGGTGGTAAACCAGATCGCCTACTCCGTGATCGGCGCCGACCTGACCGTGACCCTGGCGGCCGAGAACGGACAGCTGGAACTGAACGTGATGGAACCGGTCATCGGCTACAGCCTCTTCAACTCCATCTCCATGCTCTGCAACGGCTTCAAGGTCCTGGCCGACAAATGCATCGACGGCATCACCGCCAACAAGGAGCATTGCCGCGCCATGGTGCTCAACAGCATCGGCATCGTAACCGCTCTCAACCCGATCATCGGTTACGAGAATTCGGCGGCCGTTGCCCGTGAGGCGCTGGCCAGCGGCAGGTCGGTGTACGACCTGGTCCTGGAAAAGAAGCTGATGGACAAAGCGCTTCTCGACGAGGTGCTGTCCACCGAGAACCTGATGCACCCCCGATTCATCGCCGGCGGCAAGGCGTAATCCGCGCCCGCAGACTCAGAACGAACGACATTCAGGAAGAGAAGGGAGAACAATCATGTTTTGGCTTGAATTCGCAGTGGTAATGGCTGCCATCTTCATCGGCGCCCGGCTGGGCGGCATCGGTCTCGGGGCCATGGGGGGGATCGGGTTGGCGGTTTTGACCTTTGTCTTTCACCTGCAACCCACCGCACCACCCATCGACGTCATGCTGATGATCGCCGCGGTGGTCACCGCTGCCGGGGTTCTCCAGGCCGCGGGCGGGCTCGATTACCTGGTCGGGCTGGCGGAAAAGATCCTGCGCAGCAACCCGGACCGCATCACCTTCCTGGCGCCGGTGGTCACCTACTTTTTCACCCTGTTTGCCGGGACAGGACACGTGGCCTATTCGGTGCTGCCGGTCATTGCCGAGGTATCCCGGGAAACCGGCGTCCGCCCCGAACGCCCCATGTCCATCGCGGTCATCGCGTCGCAACAGGCCATCACCGCCAGTCCGATCGCAGCGGCCACCGTGGCCCTGCTCGGTCTCTTGGGCGGCTCCGCGGCCAAGTTCGGCTTCAACGTGGAACTGATCGACATCCTCAAAGTCTGCATCCCCTCCACCCTGGCCGGTGTCCTGATCGCCGCCTTCGTCTCCAACAAGCTGGGCAAGGACTTGGACAAGGACCCCGAGTATCAGCAGCGTTTGAAAGACGGGCTGGTTGCCGCCCCCCATGGGGCGGGCGGCAGCGAGGAACGCACCTCCCTGGAGAACACCCCGGCGACGGCGAAGGTTGCCGTGGCCCTCTTTCTGCTGGGCGCGATCCTCGTGGTCCTCTTCGGCTCGTTCCCCCAGATGCGCCCTGAATGGAGTGTCGGCAACGATATCAGGATCAGCCAGATCCTCGTGAAAAGCGAAAACGAGGCCAAGGACGCCCTGGTCCAGTTGAAGTCGGGCGGCACCTTCTCGGCGGTAGCCCGCCAATGCTCCATCGACGCCACCGCCGCCAACGGCGGCGACCTGGGGTGGCAGTCCAAGGGCAAGCTGCTCCCGGAGATCGAGAAGGCCTGTGCCAAACTGAAAAAAACGGGAGACCTCACCGAGGTGATCAAAACCCCCTTCGGCTACCACATCGTCAAATTCGACGACAAGCGCCCCTCCACAAACAAGGAAAAGATGGGCATGCCCCATGTCATCGAGATCGTCATGTTGACCATTGCGGCCCTGATGCTTCTGATCTGCCGGGTCAAGGTGGCCAAGGTGGCCGAGGGGAGCGTCTTCATCGCCGGTGTCCAGGCGGTCATCGCCATCTTCGGCATCGCCTGGATGGGGGACACTTTCTTTCAGGGGAACATGGATTTACTGAGCGGCTCCATCAAGAGCCTGGTTACCCAGGCTCCCTGGCTGTTCGCCTTCGCCCTGTTCGCGCTGTCGGTCTTGCTCTACAGCCAGGCCGCCACGGTGCGGGCGCTCATGCCGCTGGGCATCAGCTTAGGCATCCCGGCTCCCTTCCTGATCGCCATGTTCCCGGCGGTCAACGGCTACTTCTTCATCCCCAACTATCCGACGGTCGTTGCGGCCATCAACTTTGACCGCACCGGCACGACCGGTATCGGAAAGTATGTCCTGAATCACAGCTTCATGATCCCGGGCCTGGTGGCGACCTTCAGTTCCATCGGCATCGGTTTCCTGCTGGTAAAATTTCTGTTCTGATGCGCTGACACCAACAACCTGCCCGGAGCGCGCTTGCACGGCGCGCTCCGGCTGTAACAACGGGGATGACACACCATGAAGGCACCGAGAGCACATACCACGGTGAAACCGGATGAAAGGCGCGGCAACCGCTGCTGGCTCATGAAACAGATGAACCCGTATTTTTTTGTCGCCATGAATGACGAACCGGAGGCGCTTGCCCTCCTGGAGCGGGAGATGGGGACCCTGCGCCACAATCGCCGGCTCGTTCTGGCCGACCGGGAAAAGGCGCTGATCCAGGCTCTGCCCAATGTTCCTGGTTCACTCTACGACACCCTTCGTCGTATCCCGGAGCGCGAGATATCCTATGCCCTGATCGCCCACTCGGAGGAGCCGCTGCCCGGCACGGAGAGGACCCTTGAGATCCAGAGGTTCGAGTTCGACCGGAAGAGTAACCAGGAGATTCAGGCCGGCAAGGATGTGGTTGTGCCGCCCGCCATCAGGGGTCGGATTGCCACGGCCATCAGGAAGAACCATCCCGACTTTGCCCTGGGGGACCTGGACCGGCTGCTCCGCATCATCTGGCTGAACAACGAGAGCTATGTGCGGGGCGCCAGGCCGGATCGGGCTGCCCGGGTCCTGAACCTCTTCCAGAAGGCGAATCGGGCGGGGGGGCTCTATCTGGACGTGGAGGAGATGGGAGGGGGCAGAGAGTCGCAGGTCCACTTCGCGGTGGCCAATCCGCCGCAAAAGGACTTCCTGCTACAGGTGATGGAGGTCTTCAACCGCCTGGACCTCGGGGTCAACCACGCCTACTGCCTGACCGTCTCCAACGGCATTCACCCCTATTTCCTCGGCACCTTCTATGTCCGCCGCCGGGACGGGAACGTCCTGAACAGGGGGAGTGAACTGTTCAGCCGCCTGCAGAACGAACTCTACAACACCCAGGTGCTGGCGACCACCTCCCCGGCCTATCAGGATTTCGTGACCACCGGGGTCATGAGCGGCGAAGAAGGGTCGCTGGTCAACGCCTTTATCGCCTTCTGCCACACCAATCTGGCCCACAACCAGCCCGACCGCTTCGGTCTGGACGATGTGCGCAGCGCCTTTCTCTCCCACCCGGAAATAGCCATGCAACTGGCGAAACTCTTCTGTGTCCGTTTTGATCCGGCCATCGCAGACCGTGCCGATGTCTTCGAGCAAACCCTTGCCGAGACCGGGAGGATCGTGGCGGAGTACAACACCGGTCACCGCTTCCTGGACGAGATCCGCCGCACCATATTTCGCTGCGCCCTGCTGTTCATCCAGCACACCCTCAAAACCAACTACTTTGTCCTGGACAAGCAGGCCCTGGCGTTCCGCCTCGACCCCTCCTACCTGGCTCTTCTCGGCCATGAGTTCACCGGCGATCTGCCCCAGGCCACGCCGTTCCGGGTTACCTTCTTCTTCAGCCGCTTCGGCTTCGGCTACCATATCGGTTTTTCCGACATCGCCCGCGGCGGCTGGCGTACGGTCATCGCCCGTACCCCGGACGACTTCATCACCAACGGGAACACCATCTTCCGGGAAAATTTCGTCCTGGCACATACTCAGCACCTGAAAAACAAGGACATCTATGAAGGGGGCTCCAAGATGGTCGTGCTCCTGGATGTTGCGGACCTGACCCCCCAGGAGCGGGAGCTGGAAACCTGGCGGCTGTACAAGCTCCAGTACGGGATCACCAACGCCTTTCTGGATATCTTTGTCACCAGGGACGGGGTCGCGGAGCACCAGAGGGTGGTGGATTACTACCGTGAGGATGAGGCGATCGAGATTGGTCCGGACGAGAACATGCACGACAGCATGATCGAGTCCATCGCCAAACTCTCCGCCGCGCGGGGTTACCTCCTGGGTATCGGCATCATGTCCAGCAAGCGGGTGGGGATCAACCACAAGGAGTTCGGCGTCACCTCCACCGGCGTGGTGCGATTTGCCGAACTGACCATGCAGGAGTTGGGCATCGACGTGCACCGGGAGCCGTTCAGCGTCAAATTCACCGGCGGTCCCAACGGCGATGTGGCCGGAAATGCCATGCGGATCATGCTGGATCGTTGCCCCGTGATGCAGATCAGACTGATCCTGGACGGCACCGCAGCCCTGTTCGACCTGCTGGGCGCCGATCACCAGGAACTCAGCCGCATCCTGCTCAAGGAGGACCTGGATGCCTTTGACCCCCGGAAACTTCATCCGGGGGGCTTCATGCTGTTCCGGAGTGGCAGCCGCACCGAGGGGTTGCGGGCGCTCTACCGCAAGATGACCATGACCGACGCGGGACTCAGGGAGGAGTGGATCTCGGTAGACGAGTTCTCCCGCGAGTTCGGCGGCCTGGTCTTCGATACCCCGACCGACCTGTTCATTCCGGGCGGCGGCCGGCCCGAAACCATCGACATCAACAACTGGGAGCGTTTCTTCCTGGCAGACGGCACCCCCTCGGCGCGGGCTATCGTGGAAGGGGCCAACTCCTTCATTACCCCCGATGCCCGCCTGCAGTTGCAGAAGCGAGGCGTCATCATCATGCGGGACGCCTCGGCCAACAAGTGCGGCGTCATCTCGTCATCCTACGAGATCATCGCCAACCTGCTCTTCTCGGAAAGCGAGTTCCTGCAGCAGAAGCTGCGTTATGTGGGCGATGTCCTGGCCATCCTGGAACAGCGGGCCGGGGATGAGGCGCACCTCATCCTCCGTCGCCGGCGCGAGGAGCCGACCCTGCTCTGCACCGAGATATCCGACGCCATTAGCAGTGAGATCAACGGCCACTACGCCCGCCTGTTCAGGTTCTTTCAGGCGCGCCCCGAACTCTGCCTCCAGCCGCTGTTCCGCCGGGTGATCCTGTCCCATCTCCCCCGAATGATCCGCGACGAGCCTCGCTATCGGCGCCGCATCGCCAAGCTGCCCCAGAAGTACCGCTCGGCCATCCTTGCGGCGGAACTCGGCTCCTCAATGGTCTACCGCGGCGACCGGGAAAGCGACTTCGAGGATATACTCAAGCTACATATCGCCCGGAACTTTCCAGCGATGTGAGAGACCGCTCTCGGGAGGCGGCCTAGCACGGGGCCGAACAGGATCCGGAAAGGGATTCTGCCGGCCCCGTTGTCGGGGAAACGTTTGACAAGCCGGTGGCGTTGCCGCTATTTTGGTGTTCAAACGAAGAACCGGCTCGGAAGGGCATTCGCCGCACCCATGCCGGAGGAGTCTAACGAAAACGGCATGTGGACGGCCCCATGAAACGACGCTTCAACCTGCTGCTCGAATTTTCCGTGCCGATGCTCGCCGGCGTGGTGGTGGCGCTTGCCTGGGCCAACCTCGCCCCGACCGGGTATCATGCCTTCCTGCACCAGCCGCTCGCGGGGGGGCTCACCTTCCACTTCATCACCAACGAACTGTTCATGGTGCTTTTTTTCGGCATCGCCGCGGTGGAAATCACCCAGAGCTGCCTGCCGGGGGGCGCCCTCAACCCTCCCTCCCGGGCGGTCAACCCGCTCCTGGGCACCCTGGGGGGCGTGCTGGGGCCGGTGGCGGTCTACCTGGGGCTGAACGCCCTGGTGGGCGGACCGGAACTGCGCAACGGGTGGGGCATCCCCACGGCCACGGATATCGCCCTGGCCTGGCTGGTAGCCCGGGCCGTCTTCGGCGCTACCCACCCGGCCGTATCCTATCTGCTCCTTCTGGCCGTGGCCGACGATGCGGTGGGGCTGGCCATCATCGCTATCTTCTACCCCGATCCCAGCCACCCGGTGGCGCCGCTATGGCTGCTGCTGACCGCCCTGGGGATGCTTGTCGCCTACGGCCTGCGCCGTCTGAAGGTCAAAAGCTACTGGCCCGCCGTCATCTGCGGCGGCGTCCTGAGCTGGAGCGGCCTGCACCACGCCCATCTCCATCCCGCCCTGGCCCTGGTCTTCATCGTTCCCTTCCTCCCCCATAGCCGCCGCGAGACCAAGTTGCTCTTCGAGGAGGACCCGGGCGACCGCTCGCCCCTGTCCCGGTTCGAACACGAATGGAAGGCGGTGGTGGACGTGGGGATGTTCCTGTTCGGGATGGCCAATGCCGGGGTCGGGTTTTCCAGCCTGGGGACCGCCACCTGGCTGGTCCTGGCGGCCCTGCTCTGTGGCAAGAGCCTGGGCATCTTCGGTTTCGGCTGGCTGGCGACCCGGTTCGGCTTCGGCCTGCCCCGGGGGATGCACCGCAGCGACCTCCTGGTGGCCGGCATCATCGCCGGCACCGGCTTCACCGTGGCCCTGTTCGTGGCGGGTGAGGCCTTCGCCGACCCCTCACTCCAGGGGGCGGCCAAGATGGGGGCCATGTTGAGCATTACCGCGGCCGGAATCGGCATGGTTGCCGCGCGGCTGTTGCGCGTCAAGAAGCATTACTAGAGAAACAGCAGTTCACCACAAAGACACAAAGGACACAAAGCTACACAGAGGATGATTTCAGTTAGTTATATGACAATTTTGTAATTGGCTGGACTCGGCTTCAGGGTGAATACCTTTTCGCCGTTAGGACGGTGAATCCTTTGTGCCCTTTGTGTCTTTGTGGTGAATAACTGCGTCTTCAGGATTAATGAAACAAGGGGGTATCATGTTGGGATTATTGTTCGGAAAGATCAGGGTGGTTTATCCGGCCCTATCGGTTCTGCTGCTGTCGGCCGTACCGGTGTGGGCAACGGAGCCCGCTCCTCCCCTGGATGCCTTGAAACAGGAGGTGAGTGCCCGCTTCTCCGGCCGCAAGCCGCTCCAGTGGGGCGAGACGGTCAGCGGCGTGCGCACCCGTCTGGATACGCGGGACAAGGTGGTGGCCCTGACCCTGGACGCCTGCGGCAGCGGGAAAGGCAACGGGGTCGATGCCACGCTGATGAATTTTTTGGCGCAGGAGCGGATACCTGCCACCCTTTTCATCAACGCCCGCTGGATCGACGCCAACCCCGAACTGTTCAAACGCCTGGCCGCCAACCCGCTGTTCGAGATAGCAAACCACGGCATGTGGCACAAACCGGCCTCGGTGATCGGCCGGTCGGTGTACGGTATCAAGGGCACGAAGGATGCAAAAGAGCTGGTGGAGGAGATCGAACGGAACGCCCGGAAGATCGAGGCGATCACCGGAAAGCGGCCCCGGCTCTACCGCTCCGGTACGGCCTATTACGACGAGGTGGCGGTGGAGGTCGCAGGCGCCCTAGGGCATGAGGTGGCCGGTTTCAGCATCCTTGGGGATGCCGGGGCGACCTACAGCGCCCCCAAGGTTACGGCGGCGCTGGTGAAGGCCGTCCCCGGGGACATCATCATCTGCCATATGAACCACCCGGAAAGCGGCACCGGGGCGGGGATCATGGCTGCTGTCCCGGAGTTGCTGCGCCGCGGTTTCCACTTCGTCCGCATGTCCGACTATCCACTTAAATAAAGGTTACGTACATGTTCCACCTCATCCAGAACGACCCGGAGGTCCCGCCGGGCAACATCACTGAACACTTTCAGGCTATGGGTATCACGGCCAAGGTCTGTCACGCCTACCGCAACGAACCGTTACCCGCGCCGGAGGATACCCGGGGGGTGATCGTCCTGGGGGGCGCCATGTGCGCCAACGACGACCAGCGCCATCCTTTTCTTATCCAGGTAAAGGGCTTCATCCGGGAGGTGGTGGCCCGCCGCATCCCTTATCTGGGGATCTGCCTGGGGGGGCAACTGCTGGCGGCGGCCATGGGGGGGAAGGTCATCTCCAACCGCTGGGAGGAGTTGGGGACGCTGGAGGTGGAACTTACGGCGGCGGGGCAGGAGGACCGGCTCTTTACGGGGCTTGATCCCCGGCTCGGCACCTTCCAGTGGCATCACGACAGTTTCGATCTTCCCACCGGGGCGGTCCTGTTGGCCGCTTCCCCGGCCTGCCCGCACCAGGCTTTCCGTATCGGGCCGTGCGCCTGGGGCACCCAGTTCCATCCCGAGGTGACCGAAGAGATCATCCGCGCCTGGTGCGCCTGGGACCCGGCCACCCGGGGGCGCGCCGATGAACTGGTGGCTGCCTGGCGGGCCGAGACAAGCTATGGTGCAACTGCAAGGTGCCTGCTGGAAAATTTCGTGGGGGCGGCCTGAATCTGCCTTTCATGGGACCTATAGGACGTATAAGACTTATACGTCCTATGGGTCCCATAAGTCCCATTGATCCCTACGGCCGCCACAAATACATGAAACTACTGCTCCCAATGGCATCAAAGCCGCTCAGCGCCTCTGCCAGCCCTTCCTTCTCGGCCGCGCCGGCATAGATACTCCCCTTGTAGCTGCCGGGGCGGTAATAGCTCACCACCCGCGCCTTCCCGTCACCCACGGTCGTGCGAATCTGGGCGATGACGTCATCCAGGTAGCCGATCCGGTCGATCAGTTTCGCTGCCAGCGCCTGGCTCGCGGTATAGATCCGCCCGTCAGCCAGCTTGCGCAGTTCATCCCGCGTCAGGCTGTTCTTGGGCCGCTCCATGATCACATCCAGAAAGCGCCCGTAGAGCTGGTCGATGATCTCCTGCCCCAGCTTCACCTCTTCCGGCGTGGCCTTGCGGAAGGGTGACATGATATCCTTCTTGTCCCCGGACTTGACGGTCTGCTCCTCCACCCCGATCTTGCCCATAAGCCCCTCCACGTTGAACTTCATGAGAATCACGCCGATGCTGCCGGTGATGGCCGTGGGGTGCGCCGTGATCTCGTCGGCCGCCGTGGCCACGTAATAGCCGCCTGAGGCGCCGGTGGCCACGATGCATGCCAGCACCGGGACGTTCCGGCGCTTCTTGAACACCGTGATGTCATGGCGGATGATATCGCTGGCGGTCACGGTGCCGCCGGGCGAGTTGATGCGCAGGATGACCCCGGCGATCGCCTTGTCCTGTTCCGCCTTGTGCAGCGACTCGCGGACCAGGGACACCAGGGAGGGGGTGGCGCGTCCCAGCAAGCCGCCCGGCTTCTCCTGCTCCGAGATGGTGCCGCTGATATCCAGCAGCAGGATTTTTTTGGTCCCATCCCCCTCAAGGACCTGTTCGGCCAGGGGACTGGGGGGCGGGATCAGCGGCACATTGACAAAGGCGCAGCCGGGGAGCAGCGCCAGCAGCAGGAAAAACGGCAGTACGGCACAACGCATACAAGACCTCCCGATGGGACAGCATGATTGCCCTATGATAGCAGCGATTGGTTTCGATTCAAGAGATGATTTCGTGCCGGCGTTCAGGACCTTTGGCAGTGTTCATTCATATTTCCTTAATTGTAACACGTAAAGGCAATTACAGGATGGCCGCTCTGTGCTATGGTACTCTAGTACGTGCAGCACCATCAAATAAACGTGGCGGACTCCTCTCATCGTCTTCGCCGGGAACGGAATGTGACGTGAGTAAAACCCTGCAGGAACTGGCCGAGTATCTCGGCGGCCAGGTTAAGGGCGATCCCGCTGCCGTCATCACGGGGCTTGGGACGCTGGACAACGCGGTGGAGGGGCAGATCACCTTCCTGGCCAACCCCCGCTATGGCGCCAAGGTCGGGACGACCCGCGCCGCGGCGATCGTCATGCCTCCCACGGCAGAGACGTTCGGCCGCAATGCCATCGTGGTGGACAACCCCTATCTGGCATTCGCCAAGCTGCTGACGCTCTTCACCTCCCGGCCGCGCAGCGCCAAGGGGGTCATGGCGGGGGCCTTTGTGGGCCGGGACGTGGTTATCGGCAAAGATGCCTCCATCTACCCCGGCGCCTGCATCGCCGACGGGGTGCGGATCGGCGACCGGGTGACCATCCACGGGAATGTATCGCTCTACGAGGGGGTGGTGCTGGGGGATGACGTGACCCTGCATTCCGGCGTATCCGTGCGCGAGGGGTGCCGTCTCGGGAGCCGCGTTACCATCCACAACGGCACCGTCATCGGCGGCGACGGTTTCGGGTATGCCCCCAACGGGAAGGGGTGGTTCAAGATCCCGCAGATCGGCAACGTGGTCATCGAGGACGACGTGGAGATCGGCGCCAATGCGACCGTTGACCGGGCCGCCCTGGAGACCACCCGTATCGGGCGCGGCACCAAGATCGATAACCTGGTGCAGGTGGCGCACAACTGCGATATCGGCGAGGATTGCATCATCGTCGCCCAGGCGGGCATAGCCGGGAGCTCCCGGTTGGGCAGGCACGTCACCCTCGGCGGTCAGGTGGCGATCGTCGATCATACCGTGATCGGCGACAACGCCATGATCTCCGGTCAGTCGGGCGTATTCGGCAACGTGGCGGCAGGGGCCGTATTGAGCGGCACCCCGGCAATGCCTCACCAGGCGCGACTCAAGTCCGCCGCCATCTTCCCCTATCTGCCGGAGATGCGCAAGACCCTCGCCAGGCTGGGAAGCCGCATGGCGAGGGTAGAAGAACGGCTGGAACCTGCCATTGCCATAGATTAGGCCCACGCCGGTATTCTGAAAGAAAAAACAGGCAGTCGATGTGCAATACATCGACTGCCTGTTCTTTTTGGGGCGTCTGTCCGCGTCGGCCCTATTTTACCGTGTACCAGAACTTGGCGCTGCGCACCTTGCCGTCCGTCAGCTTGAACTTGCACATGACGCCGTATTTCCCCTTCTTGGAGAGGTCGAAGTCGGCGCCGAAATGCCCCTGCATGCCCATCAGGTCCTTGGTCTGCTCGGCCTTGTTCGGCCCGATTACCTTGGCCTTGACCTCGCCGGTGGTCAGGGCCTTGCCACTCTTGGCATCCTTGAACTCGACCATGAGATGGTGGGTTTCCTTCATCCCCTTGGGCATATCCATCCCCTTCATATGTTCCTTCATGCTCATGACCTTGAAGGTTGCCTTGACCCCGTCGATCACCTCCTGGTGAGCCGCATTACCCATCTCCATCATGGAATGGTCGCCATGCCCCATGTCCATGGAGCCGTGGTCATGCCCTTCATGGTCGGCCGCAAAGGCCGCCGGGGCCGAGAGGGCCAGTGTTGCTGCTGCGATCATCAGTAGTTGCTTTTTCATCGTTGTTCTCCTTTTCACGTACGAGGTTATTGCTGCTTAAAGATCAACGTCTGCCACAGAGACACGGAGACACAGAGGTTCACAGAGAAAAACCAGACAGAATAATCGATATTAAAGTCGTTGTTTCGTTTGCCTGTCTTGCTCCTGCCTTTCTCCGTGTCTCTGTGTCTCTGTGGCAGATTATGATTCAGTGTTTCATCCCGCTGTACTTGAGAGTCCCCTTCCGAAGCTCCCGCTTTTTCATGAGCACGAAGATCACCGGCGTCATGATCAGCACATGCACCGCCGAGGAGAGCATGCCGCCGATCATCGGGGCGGCGATCGGTTTCATCACGTCGGCCCCGGTGCCGGTGGACCACATGATCGGTACCAGGCCCAGGAGGGCGACGGCAACGGTCATGAGCTTGGGCCGCAGGCGGAGCACGGCACCCTCGAAGGTGGCGTCGTAGATGTCCTGTTCGGTGCATGGCCCATTGATCAGCTTCTTGTCCAACGCTTCGTGCAGGTAGATGACCATCACCACCCCGGTCTCCACGGCAATGCCGTACAGGGCGATGAAGCCGACCCACACCGCCACCGACATATTGTACCCCAGGGCAGACACCAGGTAGACGCCCCCAACCAGGGCGAAGGGGACCGAGAGCATGACCATGCTGGCCTCCAGGGCCGAGTGGAAGGTGAAGTAGAGCAGGATGAAGATGATAACCATCCCCATCGGTATCAGCACCTGAAGACGCGCCTTGGCCCGCACCTGGTTCTCCCACTGCCCGGACCAGGCCACGTAATAGCCGGCAGGCAGCTTGAGGTTCTTTTCCAATACCTGCTTGGCCTCGTTGACGAACCCGCCCATGTCCCTGCCACGCACGTTGAGAAAGACCAGCGAACGCAACAGGCCTCCCTCACTGTTGATTTCCGGCGCGCCGGTGGAAACCTTGAGTTTGGTCACCATGGCCAGGGGGACCTGGGCGCCGTCGGCGCTCCCTACCAGGATCTGGCGGATGGCCGGGATGCTGTCCCGGTAGTCCCGTTCGTAGCGGATGCGGATGGGGAAGCGGTTTCTCCCCTCAACCGTGGTGGAGAGGGTCGCGCCCCCCAGGGCGGTCTCGATCACGTCCTGGACATCGGACACGTTGACGCCGTAACGGGCGGCCGCCTCGCGGTCGATGTCGATGTCGATGTAATTGCCGCCGGTAACCCGCTCGGCCACCACATCGGCCGCTCCGGGGATCGGCTTGAGGATCGCCTCGGCCTGCACGGCCAGATCTTTCAGCACGTTCAGGTCGGAGCCGAAGATCTTGACCCCCAGGTCGGTGCGCACCCCGGTGGAGAGCATGTTGATGCGGTTGATAATCGGCTGGGTCCAGCCGTTGCGCACGCCGATCTGCTGGAGCTTGCCGTCCAGTTCCGCCACGATGTCGGCCTTTTTGATACCCGGCCGCCACTGTTCCTTGGGCTTGAGGATGATAATGCTCTCGAACATGGAGACCGGCGCCGGGTCGGTGGAGGTCTCGGCGCGGCCGACCTTGCCCAGGACGTGCTGCACCTCGGGCACGCTCTTTATGATCGTATCCTGTACCTGGATGATACGCTTGGCCTCGGTGATGGAGACGTTGGGCAGGGTTACCGGCATGTAGAGCAACGACCCCTCATCCAAAGGCGGCATGAACTCGCTCCCCAGATGCATGAACAGGGGAATGGCGATCCCCAGCGCCACCAGGTTGAGGGCGATGGTGGTCTTCTTCCATTTCAGCACCCAACGGATCACCGGCGAGTAGAGCTTGATGAAGAAGGTGGAGACCGGGTTGGCGCTCTCGGGAGGCATCTTGCCCCGCATGAAGTAGTACATCAGCACCGGCACCAGGGTGATGGCGATCATGGCCGAACCCATCATGGAGAAGGTCTTGGTGAAGGCCAGGGGGTGGAACATCTTTCCCTCCTGTCCCTCCAGCAGGAAGACCGGCACAAAGGAGAGCACGATGATCGCCAGGGAGAAGAAGATTGCCCTCCCCACCTGCTTGGCCGAGGCTATGACGACCTCAAGACGTTTCCCGGCCCGCTCCTCCGGGGGCATCTCCGACAGGTGGCGGTAGCAGTTCTCCACCATGATCACCCCGGCATCCACCAGGACGCCGATGGCGATGGCGATCCCTCCCAGGGACATGATGTTGGAGGAGACCCCCATGAGCTTCATGGTGATAAAGGCGATCAGAACCGAGATCGGCAGGGTCAGCACGATCACCAGGGCGCTCTGGAAGTGGAGCAGGAACACCAGGATCACCAGGGAGACGACGACCGATTCCTCCAGCAGGTTATGTTTCAGGGTATCGATGGCCCGTTCGATCAGGTCGGAGCGGTCATAGGAAACCGCAATCTTCACACCCGGCGGCAGCCCCTTCTCCAGATCCTTGATCTTGACCTTGACCCGGTCGATGACATCCTTGGCGTTCTCGCCGTAGCGCATGACCACGATGCCGCCCACGGCTTCCCCCTCGCCGTTCATGTCCAGCATGCCGCGCCGGATGGCGCCCCCCATCTGGACCGTGCCTAGGTTTTTGACGTAGATCGGCGTGCCGCGCATGTCGGCACCCACCACGATGTTCTCCAGGTCGGCCTTGGACTGGACATAGCCCCGCCCCCGGATCAGGTACTCGGCGTCGGCCTGTTCGATCAGCCTTCCCCCCACGTCCTTGTTGGAGGCCTTGACCGCCTCCATCACCTTGCCCACCTTCATGTTGTAGGCGAACAGCTTGTTGGGGTCCAGGTCGATCTGGTACTCCCGCACATAGCCGCCGATGGAGGCCACCTCGGCCACCCCCTGGACGGTGTTCAGCTGGTAGCGCACGAACCAGTCCTGCAAGGTGCGCAACTGCTCCAGGTCATACCCCTTACCCTCGATGGTGTACCAGAACACATGCCCCACCCCGGTACCGTCCGGGCCCAGGGTCGGCACCACACCGGGGGGGAGCAGGGAGGCGGCGTAGTTGAGCCGCTCCAGGACCCGGGTACGGGCCCAGTAGATGTCCGCCTTGTCCTCGAAGATCACGTAGATCATGGAGAAGCCGAAGGCCGACGAGGCGCGCACGGCCTTGACCTGGGGCAACCCCTGCAGGTTGACCGCCAAAGGATAGGTGACCTGATCCTCCACCACCTGGGGCGAACGGCCGGGGTAGTCGGTGAACACGATCACCTGGTTGTCCGACAGGTCCGGGATGGCGTCCACCGGGGTCTTGTAGGCCGACCAGATCCCGGCGGCTACGATCAGGGCAAAGATCATCAGGACGATGACGCGGTTCCTGGCGGAGTATTCGATGATTTTTTCGATCATGGGGCGAAAACCTTTCAACCACCCCCGGCCCCTCCTAATCTAGGAGGGGAGAGGTCTCGTGGGGATTTTTGCGCTCCCCCTCCTTGATAAGGAGGGGGCTGGGGGGTGGTCAGGCTACATCTTCATATCATCCATCTTCAGCGAATCCTTCTTGGCAGGTGCCGGTGCCGTCGGTGCAACCGGTGCCGGTTTCTTGTCGTCCATCTTCATGCCGGGCATGGTTTCATGACCGCCGCCACCCTTGAGCTGGGATTCCGAGTCGATGAGGTAGGCGCCGGAGACCGCCACCTTGTCCCCGGATTTCAGGCCGGAGAGAATCTGCACCTTGTCGTCGGTGCGCTGGCCGAGTTGCACTGCACGCGGTTCGAACATGCCGGGGGAGGTCTCGACCCAGGCCACCTGGCGCTTGCCCGTATCCATCACCGCCGTGACCGGCACGACGATGGCCTTGCCCAGCCCTATCTTGATCGACGCCCGCACGAACATATCGGGCTTGAGCTTCATGCCGGGGTTGGCCATCTCCACCCGCGCCTTGACCGTCCTGGTCTTGGGGTCGAGGAAGGGGTAGATGAAGGCGATTCTGCCGCTGAAGGGCTTGCCGGGGAAGGATTGGGACTGGATCTCCACCCGCTGCCCGATCTTGATGTTGGGGAATTCGTTTTCGTACACCTCGATCTCGACCCATACCCGGGAGAGGTCGGCGATGTTGAACAGCACGTCGCCCGTGTTGACGTACTGCCCCTGCTGGACCAGCTTTTCGATGACCACCCCCGACAGGGGCGTGTAGATCGGCAGGCGGATGTTGGGCTTGCCGGCCCGTTCCAGCGCGGCGATCTGGCTCTCCTTGACCCCGAACAGCATCAGGCGCTGCTTGGCCGACTGCACCAGCCCATCACCGTTCTGGGAGATGGAGGGGATGGGCGAGTTCTTCAACTGGTCGCGGCTTTTCACCGCCAGCAGGTATTCCTGCTGGGAGGCCAGGAGATCCGGGGAATAGACCTCGGCCACCGGCCTGTTCCTGCCGACATAGGCACCGACCGCATTGACGTGGAGCTTGTCGATGCGCCCGGCGATCCAGGCCGTGACCTTGGCCTGGCGCGACTGGTCGTACTGCACGATGCCCACGGCGTTGATCTCCCTGTTCAGGTCCTCCTGCTTCACCTCCACCGTGGCCACATTGGCCATCACCCGCTGGGTCGGCGAAAGGGAGACATGGCCGAGCATGTCGGCCTGCTGCTTCTGCGCTGCGGTCTGGGTGGTGGTTGCCTGGGCGTCGTTGAGTTTCTTGATCAGTTCCATGCCGCAGATCGGGCAGGCCCCCGGTTTGTCCTTGATGATGAAAGGATGCATGGGGCAGGTCCAGAGCGGTTTGGCGCTCATCTCCTGCTTGGCGGCGCCGTCGCTTTTGGTCCAGCCGCTCACCTTGCTCAGCTTGCCGCTCTTGTAGAGCCAACTGGCGACGACGATGGCCAGGACCAGGATGGTCAGGGGGATGGTTATCTTCTTGTTTAAGGCCATGTGGAGCACCTTTCCTCGTAATTTGCAGGTTGTTGAAAAACAGCCATCAGGCCTTCGTCCTCGAATGCCCTTTCGTGCGGCGTAGCGCTGCTACGCCTCCTCGGGGCTTGTCTCGCGGGTGCGACGATCTGACTATTTTTGAACAACCTGTCAGTGATGGTCGTGATTCACCGTAGTGCTGCCGTTTTCCAGGTCGGCCCCCACCGTGGCCTCCAACTGGGCCAGCCTGATCTGGTAATCGGCCAGGGAGTCGTAGTAGTCCCGCTCGTAGTTGAAGAGCGTCAGCCGGCTGTCCAGAAGGGCCAGGAAATCCACCTTGCCCACCCGGTAGGCGATGACCGCCGATTCCAGGGCCTGCTCGGCCTGGGGGATGATCCCCCCCTTGTACAGTTCGGCCAGCTTCCGGCGCCGCTCCATCTGGGAGATCAGGTCGGCGATGGCGCTGCGGATGCCGTTTTTGGCGTCGTTCAACTCGGCCGTGGACATGGCCTGTTCCGAGGCCGACTCGGCCAGCATGGCGTGGCGCCGTTCCCGCTGCACCGGCAGGTTGAAGGTGACGCCCAGACCGTACATGTCCGAGCCGTCGCTCCCCATGGCCGGTTCCCGCTGCATGTACTCGAAGGAAACGGTGAAATCGGGAAAGAATTCCTTGCGGGCCAGGGCCTGGGCGGCTTGGGTCTTGCCGATCTGGGCCTGCATCCCCTTCAGGAGCGGGCGGTTTTGCTCGGCCTGTTCCAGCAGTTCCGCGTCGCCGTGATTGAAGGGAGCGATCTGCGGGTCGGGGATGGCGCCGACAGGGGTGTTCACCGGGCGGTAGAGCAGGCTGTTCAGCCGGATCTCCAGGCCGCGCCGCTGCTGCTCCAGGGTGATTTTCATGTCGAGCAGCTTTGATTTTTCCAGCTGGGCCTTGAAGATGTCCTGCTGAACCCCCTGGCCCACTGCATAGCGGTTTTGGGCGATGGTGATGAAGTCGTCCAGGATACGGCTGTTCTTGGCCAGGATCTCCAGGGATTTGTCGGTGAAATAGATCTGGTAGTAGGTTTCCTTGACCCCCCGGACGATGTCCAGGATGCGCTCTTCCCGGTTCCAGTGGGAGGCCTCGGCGTCGCGCTGCGCCACGTCGCTTTTGAGGCCGCGTTTGCCGAACCAGGGGAGTTGCTGGCTGATGCCCACGACCTTCTGGGTCATGCTGTCGCGCCTGAAGTTGAGGGGATCGCTGACGACGCCGTTCTGGATCTTCAGCATCAGCATGGGGTCTTCCAGGCTCCCGGCCTGTTTGGCTTTGTTTTCAAGCATCCTGAGGTGCGCCCCGGAGGCCGTGACCTCGGGGTTGTTCGTCAGGGCGGTTTTTACCAGTTCAGCGAGATTTTCCGTCGGTTTGGTCTCAGCCGCGCGGCTGAAGCCTGCCGGAAGCATGGCGGTGACGAGCAGGGCAAGAAAAACGACGCGGGTTTTCATAGGGTGCCTCGGTGTTGGTTTCGTGGTCATGCATCAATCTATTTCAAGGGGTGTGCCAACGATGCAATGTGGCGATTATACAGCGATTGCTTGGAATGTACAGTGAGAAGGAGGTGAAAGGCTGTGGAATATCCTACAGGGGGGGAGCATATTCTTCAGATAGTGAAAGGGCAAATCACAAAAGATCAATCTGCCACAGAGACACGGAGACACAGAGGAAAGGCAAAAGAGAGAAAACCAATATTTTTTAGAGTAAAACCACGGGCTGAAATTCAAAAGTTTTTTGCTTTCCACCTCGTTTTGCCTTTCTCTGTGAACCTCCGTGTCTCTGTGGCAGATGTTTATTTTTCCGGGGAAACGATGCCGTATTTCTCCATGCGGTAGATGAGGGTATGACGGGGGATGCGCAGGAAACGCGCCGCGGCGGTCTGGTTCCAGTTGTTGCGCTCCAGGGCGGCCACCACCACCTCGTGCTCCAACTGTTCTAGGGAATACCCCTCGGGGGGGAGGTTGAATACCGCCGTCGTCCCAGGCGCCGCGCCGTTCCCGGAGCGGATCTTGTCCGGCAACTCCTCCAGGGTGATGGTGTCCCCGTTGCGCATGATCAGCAGGCGTTCCACCGTGTTCTCCAGTTCCCGCACATTGCCGGGCCAGCCGTAGTTCACCAGCGTATCCAGGGCCTGGCGGTCGAAGTTGACCTGGGGACAGCCGTGCTTGGCGCAGAAGTAGCGGAGCAGGAGCGGTATGTCGTCCGGCCGCTCCCGCAGGGGGGGGAGGTGGATCGGGATGACCGACAGCCGGTAGTACAGGTCCTCCCTGAAGGTCCCCTCGGCCAGCGCCTTTTCCATGTCCAGGTTGGTGGCGGCCACCAGGCGCACATCCAGTTTGTGGGCCTTGGTCCCCCCCACCGGCTCCACGACCCGCTCCTGCAAGGCCCGGAGCAGCTTGGGCTGTAACTCCAGCGGCAGTTCGCCCACCTCGTCCAGGAAGAGAGTGCCCCCCTCGGCCAGTTGGAACCTGCCGGTCTTGTCCTTTACCGCCCCGGTGAAGGCGCCCTTGACGTGGCCGAACAGTTCGCTCTCCAGCAGGTCGCGTGGGATGGCGGCGCAGTTGATGGCCACGAAGGGGGCGTCCCAGCGTCCGCTGTGGGTATGGATCGAGCGGGCCACCAATTCCTTGCCGGTGCCCGATTCGCCGGTGATGAGCACCGCCGCCTCGCTGTCCGCCACCTTGCGCACGATGTCGAAGACCTGTTCCATCTGGCGCGAAGCCCCCACGATGGTGCGGAAGTCGGATTGGTCGGCTAGTTGATTCTTCAGGCGCTTGTTCTCGGCGGCCAGGCCGGTGAATTGCAGCGCCTTGCCCACGGTCAGCCGGAGTTCGTCCCGGTTGAAGGGCTTGGTGATGTAGTCGTAGGCCCCCAGTTTCATGGCCTCCACGGCGATGTCCACGGTGCCGAAGGCGGTGATGATCATCACCAGGGTCTCGGGCGAGCGCTCCTTGACGGCCTTCAACACCTGAAGCCCGTCCATGCCGGGCATCTTCATGTCGGTGATGACCAGGGCGGGCGCTTCATCGGCGAACAGGCGCAGCCCCTCCTCGCCGCTGGCCGCGGCCACCACCTGGTAGCCAGCCTCCTGGAGGTTGTATTCCAGCACCCGCCGGAGGGAGGTGTCGTCGTCGATGATGAGGATTTTAGGTTTCATGGTGGTCCTCTTGGTCATCATTTTTTATTCGTTTTATCCTCAATAGCAATAGCCTCCGGCGGCAGATAATTTTCCCCGGTCACAATACGCCTGCCGGTCTTTTGCTCCAACTCCAAACGCGCTTTTTTGGCGATGCCTCCGCCTTTTTTGCTGGCAATCTTATTTTCATCCATACCGGTGGCTTCAGTCGATTCGGCAATCTGGCGAGTGGAGAGTTCCGCCAAGGCGGTAAAGATCAACTCCGCCTCGCTCATATGGTCACGCAAGTTCTGAGTTTTTAGCCCCTTTGCCTCCTTGTGCGCCTGCACGGTCAATCCCGACCACTCATGATGGATGATGTTGGTCAGGATGGCAAACTCGGATTCTTTCCTTATGTCATGCTCTTTCCAATAGTCAGTCAGCTTGTTGCGGGTTTCCTGTCCCATCATCCGCTGCTGAATCCATTTTTCACTTCTGCCATGTTGTTGCCAGTACTCCCTGGCCCGGTCAAGCGAACGTGAGGGGTCGGCCATATCCTGCATACGCTCGTAACCGACCCTGGCCAACCATATCTTGATCGGCTCCGCCTTGGGGCTGGGGACGGACTGGATCAGGCGCAGGAGCGTTTCCGGGCTGGCAGCGTCGGTTAGCCGCATCTTCCCGTCTTCGGCAGGCATTTTCAACTGGTTACATTTTGTAACCGTTTCACTTCCTTCTTTGTTCAGACGATTTTTCAACACCTTCCAGTAGTTCCTGGCCGCCTGGAAATCAGGCTGTTGCAGTAGTGCCTGGATAATGTCCACTACGGAGAAAAACCAAGTCTCTGTCTGTTCGTCGTAGATTCTGCGGATTTTGTAATCTTCAAAAATTGCAGGCTTGTTGCTCATGATCGACCTCGCATGGCTGTGCCTTGATCGTGCTTCTTCATCAACGACTATGTAATCCGGCTTTTCCAAGAGAACATTCAGCACTTCATACCTTTGTCCACGTTACCAGACAGGCACTTTGTAACGAGAGCAAGGAATTCCTATATCACCGGCAACCTGACAATGACCGTCGTCCCCGTGCCGGTTTGGCTTTCCACCTCCAGCGTGCCGCCATGGGCCTCGATGATCTTCTTCGTGATGGCCAGCCCCAGGCCGGTGCCGTCCGGCTTGGTGGTGAAGAACGGTTCGAAGACCCTGGCCAGGGCACTGGCCTCGATCCCTGGGCCGCTGTCGCTGAAGCGGATCTCGTGGTTCCCGTCGGCCTGTCGGGTGGCGATGGTCACACTGCCGCCCTCCGGCGTGGCCTGGAGGGCGTTGATGACGATATTCAGGAACGCCTGGCGCAGCTTTTCGCCGTCGGCGCTGACGAAGAGGTCGCCTGCGGGCGGCTCCAGGGAGAGCTTGATCTTGCGGGCCTTGGCGTCGTTGGTGGTGAGGGTGACGATGGTCTCCAACTCTTCCCGCAGGGAGCAGCGTACCATCTCCGTCGGCTGGGGGCGGGCCATGCGCAGGAACTCCTCCACCACCCGGTTGAGCCGCTCGGTCTCCTTGATCTGGATCTCGATAAACTCGTGCTTGGGGTCGCCGGGCTGGTAGTCGTCCCGCAGGATCTCGGCCGTGCCGCGGATCGAGCCTAAGGGGTTCCTGATCTCGTGGGCCAGCACCGCCGCCATTTCCCCCAGGGTGGAGAGCCGTTCCGCCCGACGCAACTGCTCCTCGATGGTCATGATCCGTTCCGACTGGGTTTGCAGCTTGTTGTAGGATTCCTCCAGCCCCTGGGCGGTTTTCTGCAACTCAGAGCTTCGGGCGCGTTCCCGCTGCGCCAGGAGTCCCGTGACGCCTCCCACCACGTTATACATGACGATTTCCAGGTACTTCTCCATCTCCAGGGTCAAGCCGCCCCCCCACTGGAAGAGGATGTGGGGGGCGTACACCACGCTGACCGTCAGGGAGCAGAGCAGGCCGCCGCGGAAGCCGAACCAGAGGGCCGCCAGGATGATCGGCAGGTAGTAGAACCGCTGGAAGATGTCGTGCAGGTAGTGGAGGTTCAGCGGGGTCAGGTAGTGGAGCAGGCTGATGCCGAGGATGGAAAAGGCCAGAAGTACGGTGCGCAGGATGGTTGATTTCATGGGTACCTATATAGCGCAACCTCTCGGAAAGTTAAACCCAAATCAGTTTCTCTCGGGCTCGTAAGTTATACTACCCGTCCATCCTTCAAGGTGATGGTCCGGTCGCTGTACCTGCCGTTGTCCGGGTTGTGGGTGACCATCACGATGGTCTGGCCGGCGGCGTTCAATTCCCGGAACAGGGCCATGACCTCGTCGCTGGTGCGGGAATCCAGGTTGCCGGTCGGTTCGTCGGCCAGCAGGATGTGGGGCGTGTTGACGATGGCCCGGGCGATGGCGACCCGTTCCTGCTCGCCCCCGGAGAGCTGGTTGGGGAGCCGCCCGGCCTTGGCCCCCAGGCCGACCCGTTCCAGGGCCTGACGGGCCGCGCCCTGTTTCTGGGCGTTCTTCGCCTTGACGATGGCCAGGGGGAGCATGACGTTTTCCAGCGCTGTCAGGTAGGGGATCAGGTGGAAGGACTGGAAGACGAACCCCAGGTTCTGGGCCCGGAAGTCGGCCAACTTCTCGCCGGGAAGCTGGTAGAGCTTCACCCCGGCCATCTCCACCTCGCCCGATGTGGGGTGGTTCATCCCCCCCAGCACCGAGAGGAGGGTGCTCTTGCCGGAGCCGGACTGCCCCATGACGGTGATGAATTCCCCGGCCTCGATAGCGATGTCCACGCCGCGCAGCGCCTCGACCGTCTCGCCGCCGCTGGTGTAGTGTTTTGTCAGGTTGCTGATTTCAATGAGTGGCATTCGACAGATTCTCCGCTTTGCTTCTACTGAGGTGGTCAATTTTTCGCAAGGTCAAGGAAGGCGAGAGGCGACGCGGAGGCGTAGCAGCGCTACGCCGCACAAGGAGGCTCGAGGCCTGACGCCGAGATTGCGGAAAAGTGGCCGCCTCATAATGCACGTAATGCTTCGGTGGGGTCCATCCTGCTGGCATGCAGCGCCGGATACAGGCTCGCCAGCAGGCCCAGCACCAGGGCCAGGGCGATGGAGCCGCCCGCCACCCAGGCATCCCAGAGCAGCTTGGCGTCTTTGGCCTCCGCCATGAAGGGGAGTGCCAACCGGGCGCCAGCCATGCCGACGCCGTACCCCAAAAGGCCGGCCAGCAGGCTGACCAGGGCCGCCTCCAGCAGGATGATCCGCATGATGTGGCTCTTCCTGAAGCCGATGGCGCGGAAGACGCCGATCTCGGTGGTGCGCTCGTTGACGCTCCCCATCATGGTGACGAAGACGATCAGGGAGCCGATGAACACCACTACGCCGGCCATGGCGTAGGAGAAACGCTTGAAGTGGTCCAGCGCCTTGAGGCGTCCCTCCACCACCTGCTGGATGGCCGATACCTTGGCGTCGGGCAGTTTTTCGGCAATCTGGACGACCATGTCGCCGATGGGGCACCCGGAACAGAGGGCCGCCACCTCGGCCAGGGTGATCTTTCCTTCCTTGCCGAGCAGCTTCTGGGCCTTTCTGAGCGGCGCAAAGACCAGCGAGTCGTCCTGGGAGCCGGTCTGGTCCAGCACCCCGACAACCTTGAAGGCTTCACCCTTGATCTGGAGCGTGTCCCCGCTAGCCGCGTTGAGCGCCTTGGATGCGTCGCTCCCCAGCAGCAGTTCGTTGTCCCCTTTGGGGGCATCGCCGAAGATCCGCCACCACTGTTTCATCTTCAATTCGCTGGCGAAATTGACCCCCACCAGGAGGACATCGTGCCCGCCGATGGGGACGCTTCCCAGCACCTTGGGGCTCACGGCCGAGATGTTGCGGTGGTTGGCGATGGTCGCGATGCGGGCCAGGTCGGCTTCGCGGATCTCCCGCTGGTCGAAGGTCACGCCCCCCAGGCTGATGCCGCCGTAGTTCATGGCCAGGCCGTTGCTCTGGGGGGTCACCAGGATGTTGGCCCCGAACTCGTCCATCTTGTGTTCGATATCCCGGGACATGGACGTGGTGAGGGTGAGCAGGGTCACGATGGTCCCGATTCCCACCATCAGACCGATGGTCAGAAAGGCCATCTTGGCCTTGCGGCGCTTGAGATTGTTCAGGGCGATGGTGTGGAGTTTCATCTAAAAGAACCGTGCCCCTGCCTTGAGATCGGCCGCCTTGATGGTGATGGCGCCCCCGCTCACCTGGTGGGGGAGAAAGGAGGGATTGCAGCCTCCGCCCGAGTTGGGACCGATACGGTCGATGGCGAATTTCTTATTGCAGTTCTTGCAGAGCATCTGGTTCCCCTGCTGCTCGTACCCCTTCTTGTCCCGGTAACAGACGTCGCAGGCGTCAAAGGCGGTGCGGTAGCTGCCGTCGGGCGCCTTGACGACGAAGAAGGCGATGCTCTTGCCCCCATCGTCGAAACGGTAGAAACGGACCTTGTCGCCACTCAAGCGGGAGACCGGGATGGAAACCGTGCCGTTGTTGGCCTTGATCTTTTCGTACTTGCCCAGGGAAAAGGCAAACACCCCTGCTGCGCCGATCAACAGCGCCCCGATGATGATCCCTGCCCAAACCAGTTTTTTGGTGTAATTCATGTGCATACCCTGCTCCCCCTACCTGGTTATAGTTCCTGTCCCGCAGCCTCTGTTCCCGCAACACCCTTGTCTGCCGGCGACGCTCGCGCCCACGTCCTTGCCGGTGATCCGCCGGTACTGCTCCGGCGTCACGACCTCCTCGACCGTGCTGGCGAACCCGGCCTTTTTGACGTTCTCCGCCAACACCTCCGGTTTGATCGCCTTGGTGTCGTAGCCGACAATGACCCAACCGCCTTCCAGGTCCACCTCGGTCGTGGCGACGCCTTTGGTACTCCGCAGCGTCTTTGTAATCCTGTCGGCGCAGCTTCCGCACGTCATGCCGGTCGTCTTCAGGACCGCCACCGAGTCGGCGGTCGCCCCGGCCCTGACGTGTACCGCCAGGAGGGCAAGGAACACGATCGCCGTCACGACCAATGCCGTATTGATGATTCTGTTTTTCATAGTCGCCCCATTCGGTCGCGCACGGTCATTTCACCGGCCGATCCACGTTGTTTTCCTGTTTTCAAGGAGCATGCCAGCGTGGTTATATTGCATAAATGGCTGTAATATCGTTTATATATTCGGCTTGTCCGCGCTGGAATGTATTTTGCGTGTGGGGAATATCCGCCAGGCGTGTGTGGAATATTCCCCACACGGGGATCTGCCGAAACAGGCGGTAGGATGGGCCTGACGATTAATCGTTGACAGGGCGGCCCGAATTCTATACGAAGTGAACCAGCCATGCGCCATTCAGTGTATTACCCATTTGCCATCATCGTCATCGCCCTGTACCTGCTGCTGCCGGTAAAGGCCTTTGCCCATTGCGACGCCCCGGAGGCCTGCATTGCCGGGGCCCAGGTCGTGCGGAGCGGTGACGGGGCCCCCTGCGGCTCGTGCCCCTGCTCGGGAACGCAGCATGCGGATTGCTGCGAAAGCGCCTGCTGTTGCCCCTGCCACGCTCCCTTCGGCCAGCGCGTCACGGTCGCCTATGCACCGATGGTTACGTTCCTGCGCTGCCCTGAAGTCCGCGGGGAGCTGCCCCAGGTCTACCCCTCCATCTACGTGCCCCCGCAGAACCGCACCGCCTGATCCGGCCATCCGTCGGGATGCTGCGCCCCTGTTTGGCATCCCCCTGCATCGACAAGCCTTTCACCATACTGCCCTGTTGCTGCGTACGCCCCCGGCGTCCGGCGGCAGGGGGACACACTACCAAAGGAGTCTGCCAACGTGACAACCGATCAACGCAGTTTTCTGAACTCCCTGTGGGACTTCTTCTGCTCTCTGAAGCTTACCATGTCCCTGCTCATCACCCTGGCGGCCACCTCGATCATCGGGACGATCATCCCCCAGGGGACGCCGCCCCAGGAGTACCTGCAACAGATTTCTCCGGTCAAATTCAAGCTGTACCAGGCCCTGGGCTTCTTCGACATGTACCATTCCTGGTGGTTTATCCTGCTGCTCTACCTGCTGACGGTCAATCTGGTCGCCTGCTCCATCAAACGCCTGCCCCATATTTGGAAGACCATCACCCAGCCGGTGACGGTGCTGGGCAGCGGGCTGGAAAAATCGCTGCCCAATGTGGTTTCCTTCAAGGCGGGCGGCGAGCCCGAGGCGCTCCAGGCAAAGGTGACCGCCCTTCTCAAGGCCGAGTTTGCCGAGCCGGTGGCGACGGAAAACGACGGAGCCCACCACCTGTTTGCCCAGAAGACCCCCTGGTGCCGCCTCTCGGTCTACTTCGTCCATCTGAGCGTCATCGTCATCTTCATCGGTACGATGATCGGTTCGCTCTTCGGCTACAAGGCCTTCGCCAATATCATGGAAGGGGAGAGTGTTGCCAAGGTGGTAACCCGTTCGGAGAAGGAGATCGATCTCGGCTTCTCGGTGCTTTGCGAGAAGTTCAGTGCGTCCTTTTACGACAGCGGCGCCCCCAAGGAGTTCAGGAGCGTCCTGACCGTGCTGGAGAACGGCAAGCCGGTGCCGGGTTACGAGCACAGGGCGATCATCGTCAACGATCCCTTGACCTACAAGGGGATCACCTTCTACCAATCCAGCTACGGCAATGCCGGTGAATACCGCTTTCTGGTCACCGATCTCGACGGCAAGAACGCCGTCCCGGTAACGGTGCCCGCCACCGGCTCGGCAACCCTGCCGGACGGCAGCAGCATGCACGTGCTCGAGACCACGCCCGACATCGCCCCCTTCGCCCCCGGTCTCTCCGGCCCGGCGGCCAATATCGAGATTCATGGAGCCGGCGGCGCTTCGGAACGGGTGGTGGTCTACGCCAATCATCCCGAACTGAATATCGAGCATGCGAAACAGCATGGCAAGGGGCCGGTCATCCACTTCAAGGGTGAGGAAAAGCGGATGTACACCGGCCTGCAGGTGGCGAAGGACCCGGGCGTCTGGATCGTCTGGCTGGGCTGCCTGCTCATGGTGGCGGGCATCTTTGCCGCGTTCTTCCTCTCTCACCGCCGTATCTGGGTGCGGATCCAGCACGGAACCGTCACCATGGGCGGTAACGCCAGCAAGAACCAGGCGGCTTTCCAGCTCTTCTTCGACCGGCTGGCCGATAAGCTCAAAACAGAATGTTCAGGGGAGAAAAGATAATGACAAGCTCACTTCTGTTCAATGTCACCACGTTTACCTATCTCGTCTCCATGCTGCTGTTCTTCGCCTTTCTCGCCAGCCGTGCCAAGGCGCTCGGCGCGGCCGGCATCGTGACCGCCTACGCCGGCCTTCTGGCCCAGACCGGTGCAATCGTGCTGCGCTGGAAGGAGTCCTACGACATGGGGTACGGCCATGCGCCCCTCTCCAACCTGTATGAGTCCGTGGTCTTCTTCTCCTGGACCATCGTGCTGATCTTCGCCCTGCTCGACCTGAAGTACAAATACCGGGTCATCGGCGCCTTTGTCATGCCCTTTGCCTTGCTGGGCATGGCCTGGGCGCAGCTCGGCTTGAACAGCGGCATCGAGCCGCTCGTCCCGGCGCTCCAGAGCAACTGGCTCCTGTACCATGTGGTCACCTGTTTCCTCGGTTATGCGGCCTTTGCCGTGGCCTGCGGCATCTCCATCATGTACCTGATCAAGGCCGGTGGCGAAGAGCGCGCCGACACCTCTTCCGGCGGCCTCATGGCCATGTTCCCCCCTATCCGGGTGCTGGACGACCTGAACTACCGCGCCATCATGGTCGGCTTTCCCCTACTGACCCTGGGGATCATCACCGGCGCGGCCTGGGCCAACTACGCCTGGGGCACCTACTGGAGCTGGGACCCCAAGGAAACCTGGTCCCTCATCGTCTGGTTCGTGTACGCCGCGTTCCTCCACGCCCGTTTTACCCGCGGCTGGGTCGGCAAAAAGGCGGCCTGGCTCTCCATCATCGGCTTTGCCGCCACCATCTTCTGCTACCTGGGGGTCAACCTGTTCCTGTCGGGTCTCCATAGCTACGGCGGAGGGAAGTAGGCGCAATCCCCTTGACAGGCCCGACGGAGATTGGCTATAGTCATAGCCGTATAAAGGGGAGTAGCTACCGGCCGGAGACATGGCCGGCCCCGGGCCCGTCAATACGGTCGTACGGCCCGGGCCGGGGACGATGACATTCGAAAGCAAGACCTTTATCCAGGCGTTCACACACCGGGGATAAAGGTCTTTTTTATTATCCCCGGCGACAGTTTAACCGTCGGAGACACACGTTTTTTCCCATCCCCGTGCGCTGGCTAATCACGCTGATGCCGGGAATCGAACGAGGAGGTACGCAATGGAATGGCTCACCGACCCCCAGGTCTGGCTGGCCCTGGCCACGCTGACCGCACTGGAGATCGTGCTCGGCATCGACAACATCATCTTCATCTCCATCCTGGCCGGCAAACTGCCACTCCATCAGCAGGAGCGGGCCAGGCTGGTGGGCCTGGGGCTGGCGATGTTCATCAGGATCGGCCTCCTGTTTTCCCTGACCTGGCTGATGGGACTCACCAAACCGTTCTTTTCGGTGCTGGGCAACGCGATCTCGGGGCGCGACCTGATCCTGATCGCGGGCGGCCTGTTCCTGTTGGGCAAAAGCACCATGGAGATCCACGGCAAACTCGAAGGGGAGGAGGAGTACGCCGCCTCCGGCCGTGCCGGAACCACCTTCGGCGGCGTCATCGTCCAGATCCTGTTGCTCGACATCGTTTTCTCCCTCGACTCGATCATCACGGCCCTGGGCATGGCCAACAAGCTGGCGGTCATGGTTGCGGCGGTGGTTATTGCGGTGGGGTTCATGATGCTCTTCTCGGGAGCGATCAGCGCCTTCGTGGAACGGCACCCGACCATCAAAATGCTGGCGCTCAGCTTCCTGCTCCTGATCGGCGTGTCGCTGATCGGCGATGGCCTGGACATGCACATCCCCAAGGGATACATCTACTTCGCCATGGCCTTCTCCGTCATGGTGGAGATGCTCAACCTGCGTCTCCGCCGGGGCGCGGCGCCGTTAACGCTGCATCAGCCCTACGAGGAACCTGTCGATGAAGGCACCCCATGAGTACCGAAACCCGGGGTAGTGCGGTCAGGGACGCCGTTGCGCCGCCGCTGTTTTTGAATTTTGCCCGTACCTATGGTATGGTTGAGCTATCATGAACCCACACAATCCCGACAAGAGCATCGCCGCCCGGTTTCGCTACGCCATCCTACTCACGGTGGTCACCCTGGTGGCCGAAGTCATCGGCGGCATCTGGACCAACTCCCTGGCCCTGTTGTCCGATGCCGCCCATGTGTTCTTGGACCTGTTCGCCCTGCTGCTCTCCCTGGGTGCCATCAAGCTGGCCGGCCTCCCCTCGTCCGAGACCCGCACCTTCGGCTGGCACCGGGCCGAGGTCTTCGCCTCCTTCATCAACGGGGTATCGATCTTCCTGATCGCTTTCGGCATCCTCTACGAGGCGGCCGGGCGTCTGCTGCACCCGGAGCCGGTCAACAGCCTCCCCATGTTCGTCATCGCGGTGATCGGCCTGGCCATGAACCTGATCGCCGCCTCGGCCCTCCACCGGCATTCCCACGACGATCTCAACGTGCACAGCGCCTTTCTCCACGTCATCGGCGACGCGGCCGCCTCGGTCGGCGTCATCGTCGGCGGGGTGGTCATGTACTTTTCCCACTGGTACGTGCTCGATGCCCTCATCTCCATCGGCATCGGCTTCGTGGTCTTCTTCGGAGCGTGGCGGGTATTGCGGGAATCGACCCATATCCTGCTGGAAGGGGTGCCCCGCGGGTTGAAGGTGAGCGAGATTGCCGAGAGCCTCCGCAGCGTGCCGGGGGTTCAGAATATCCATCACCTCAACGTCTGGTCCATCTGCTCCCACATTGTGGCCCTCTCCGCCCACCTGGACGTGAACGACGACTTCAAGTGGCAGCAGGCCGAGGTGATCCACGAGGTGGAACACATGCTCCTGGACCGCTACCACATCACCCATACCACCCTGCAGGTGGAATGCAGCGCCTGCCTGGCCCGGCCGATCATCAAGGACCTGAACCACGTATCCCATCACCATCACGACCACGCCCACTGACCCATAAAAAAAGGGCGCCTCTCACCGGCGCCCCACGTTTCTTCCCTTACGGTATCTGTTACAGCGGCTGCAGGTTTGAAAATTCGCCCCACTCCAGGTAGCTGCGGGGGGCTTCGATAAACTCGTAGATATTCTCCATCCTGCACAGATGCTGCTTCTCCTCCTCAGCCAGGAGTACCAGCAACTCCCGCGTGTTTTCCTCCGCTTCGGCCTTGGCCATCCCGTCCAAGAGGCCGATGATCTCTTCCTCGGCCTTCACGATATGATCAAAGGCGTCGGCATCCTGTTTGAATTCCTTGAGAAGGTCGTGGTGGTTGAGTGTCCGCCGGAAGCCGTTGATTACCTGCTCGGCCCGGTTAACCAGGGTGGTATCGGTTTCGATGCCGTGCACGTTCACCTTCAGACTCTCAAGGGTGCCCAGGTGACGTTTCTGATTGTCGGCCAGGAGGTCGAACAGCTCTTTTCGTTCGGCATCGGCGCTTTCGGCGCCGAGGGCTTCAAAAAAACGAAGGCCGTCTTCTTCAAAACGGGCCATGAATTCGATTGCGTCCATATCATTCACCTCCTCTACATGTCGTTATTATAGCACAAGAGCAGATGGAAAATGTGCAGGTTAATCAATGCCACCTTTGCTTGCGGGGGGAGGGAACGGGGGTATACTTAATGGGAATTTCGGCGCAAGGGGCCGCACCGTTGCGGTAAATGGATGAGGGACAGCTCTGTCCCGGGTATGGTGTGTCGAGCCATTCAGGAAATAGCGGGGAAGGGGGCGCAATGAAACGGATCGCACTGACGGTAAACGGGGTGAAGCGGACGTTCGGAGGTGACCCGGACATGCCGCTGTTGTGGTATCTACGGGACGAGTTGCACCTGACCGGGGCCAAGTTCGGCTGCGGCATCGGAGAGTGCGGGGCCTGCACGGTTCTGGTGAACGGCGCGGCGACCCGCAGTTGCATCACCGCGATGAAGAGCATGGCCGGAAAGAAGGTCGTAACCATCGAGGGATTGAGCGCCCGTGGCGACCATCCGCTTCAAAAGGCTTGGGAGACGTGCAACGTGCCCCAATGCGGTTATTGCCAGAGCGGCCAGATCATGCAGGCTGCCGAGCTGCTGGGGCAGAAGCCGAAGCCGACGGACCAGGACATAGAAGAGGCCATGCAGGGTAATATCTGTCGTTGCGGGACCTATCAACGTATCCGCCAGGCGGTAAAGCTGGCGGCGGGAGGTGGATCATGACCAACGTGATCCTTGTCAGCCGCCGGGTTTTTCTTGGGACCGTCTTCTCAGCCGGGGCTTTTGTCCTGTGCGCCCGGTTGCACCCCTTCCAGGCGGTGGGCGCCCTGGTGGCGGATAATCCCCAGGCGGCATGGTATCCCGGCGTGTATCTGGGCATCGAACCGTCCGGAACGGTCATCATCATTGCCCACCGTTCGGAGATGGGTACGGGCATCCGTACCGCGCTCCCCATGGTGGCGGCCGACGAACTGGATGCCGACTGGAGCCGGGTGAAGATAGAACAGGCCATCGGCGATCCCAAGTACGGTGACCAGAATACCGACGGCTCCAAATCGATCCGTGATTTTTATGAAGCGCTGCGCGATGTGGGCGCCACGGGCCGCTTGATGCTTGAACATGCAGCCGCCGCCACGTGGAAGGTGGCGGGCTCGGAATGCAGGGCCGACCATCACCGGGTGGTGCATCTCCCCAGCGGCCGAAGCCTCGGCTTCGGTGAACTGGTGGCTGCGGCCGCCCGGCAGCCGGTGCCGGCACCAGGCGAACTGCGCTTCAAGAAGCCGTCGGAGTACCGCTACGTCGGCACGGGGGTGCCTATCGTTGATCTGGCCGCCATCTGCACCGGCACGGCCGTGTTCGGATACGACACGCGGCTGCCGGGGATGCTGTACGCCTCCATCGAACGCTCGCCGGTCCTGGGGGGGACGCTCAAGTCCTGCGACGACCGGGAGGCACGCAAGGTCAAGGGGGTGAAAAAGGTGGTGGTCATGGAACCGGCGAAACCGCCTTACGCCTTCCAGGCCCTGGGTGGCGTGGCGGTAGTCGCCGACAGCACCTGGGCGGCCCGGCAGGGGCGCTCGAAGCTCAAAGTGCAGTGGGAACCGGGGGCGAATGGCACTTACGAATCGGAGAACTACAGAAAATCGCTCCAGGAAACGGCCCGCAAACCGCAGAAGGTCGTGAGAAACATCGGCGATGTGGATGCCGGGTTTACCCGGGCTGTTGCCATCCACGAGGCCGAGTATTATGCCCCCCACCTGGCCCATGCCGCCATGGAGCCACCTGCGGCCGTGGCCAACTACAAGAACGGCAAGGTGGAGGCTTGGGTTGCGACCCAGAACCCCCAGGCGGTGCAGGATGCGGTGGCCAAGGCGCTCGGCATCGCCACAAAGGACGTAACCTGTCACGTGACGCTTCTGGGCGGCGGCTTTGGGAGAAAATCGAAACCCGATTACGCGGTGGAAGCGGCCGTGCTGTCAAAAAAGGTTGGCAAACCGGTCAAGGTTGCCTGGAGCCGTGAGGATGACATCCAGTTCGATTACTACCACTCCGTGGCGGCCATGTACCTGAAGGCGGGCACGGACGGAAGCGGCCGGCCGATCGCCTGGTTGCAGCGCAGCGTGTTTCCCCCTATCGGGTCCACATTCGACGCCTCGGCGCGCTATGGCGGGGACAACGAACTGGGCCAGGGGTGGGTGGACGTGCCGTTCGCCATCCCCAACATGAGGGCCGAGAACGGGCCGGCCCAAAACCATGTGCGCATCGGTTGGCTGCGCTCCGTGGCGAACGTCTATCACGCCTTTGCCGTGCAGTCGTTTGTCGATGAATTGGCGGCAGAGGCCAGCCGCGACCGGATCGAGTATTTTCTGGATCTGTTGGGACCGGCGCGGATCATCGATTTTGGGGCCGAAGGGACGAAATTCGTCAACTCCGGCAAGCCGCTGGACCAGTACCCGCTGGATACCGGACGGTTGCGGCGCGTGGTGGAGGTCGTGGCCGATCGTTCCGGCTGGGGGAAAGGGGCGCCCGCCAAGGGGCGCGCCCTCGGCTTTGCGGCTCATCGCAGTTTTCTTACCTATGTGGCCGCAGTGGCGGATCTGGAGGTGGACAATGCCGGGAAGATCCGTATCCACCGTGTGGATGTGGCCGTTGATGCCGGGCTGGTGGTCCACCCGGAGCGGGTGAAGGCCCAATTCGAGGGGGCCGCGGTCTTTGCCGCCAGCATTGCTCTGATGGGCGAGATCACGGCGGCCGGTGGCCAGATCCAACAATCCAATTTCCACGATTATCCGGTGGCGCGGATGGGCGACGCACCGCTTGAGACGCGGGTGCACCTGATACCGAGCAGTGAACGGCCGACCGGTGTCGGTGAACCGGGTGTACCGCCGGTGGTGGCGGCTATCTGCAACGCGGTCTTTGCCGCTACCGGCAAACGGATTCGCCACTTACCCATCAGCAAGAACAAACTCGCCTGACGGCGCACAACCTTGACGGGCAGCCCCTGGCCGACGGAAAGACGTGGACCGGGGACTGCCCGTCGTTGTTCTCGTCCGTTATCGCAAATATCCGGGAGGGCCTGTTCGGGTTCCCGACTGCCTGGTTTTCCCCACATCCAGCAAAGCAGAAGAAAAGCCCCGTTCCTTTCGAAACGGGGCTTTTCCGTGGCGCGTCAATCCGGTCCCTGTTTTCTGCGACCGCCAGTTTTTCTTCAGGAGGGCTGTTCCCCGAGCATTTTTTCCATGAACCGTACTTTAGGCGGGTGATTCCCGTTTAGTACGGGGTTGCAACCTGACCGCCTTGGGGGTCACCGGACAGACATATTCGCAGGTGCCGCAACCGGTGCATTTGGTTGCATCGATCCTGATCCCTTCACCCATTACCACGGTGATGGCCTGGGGTTCGCACCGTTCGAAACAGGCGAAGCAGCCGCAGTTCTTGGCCAAACACTGCTCGTTATGGGGCACCGCCCGCATATTTTCCTCCGCGCCCGGGACGAAATCGGCGGTGTCGCGGATGGTGGGCCGTTCAGGTTCCGGCTCCTTCAGGGCGCCGCTGACCGTGGTGATCGCCTCGCCCAGGGAGTACAGGCTCTTTTTGAAAAATTCCTTGCGGCTGATGTCCATTGCTGTGCCTTTGTCTCCATTCCTCGCGTCACGCCAGGAATCTCTCCGGTGCGTTGTCTGCCATCGTACAGGAGGGCTCATCCTCTAAATATAATGGCACGAGTGGGCGTCCCAATGGTAGAAATTTTTACAGAGCTGGACAGCCAAAAACGAAAACCCCGCGGTTGCTGACTGCGGGGCTTTCGTGTCACACACGGTACGGAAGCCTAAAAACGATTCTGGACACCGCTTGGATCGGGCAGTTCCAGTTCCTTGCGGAACTTCAGCTTACCTGCCCCCCGGTCGTTGAGGTATTTGGCAAGCTCAAGATCGACCTTGGCCGGGACGCTCACTCCCGCCTGCGCCAGTGCCTGACGGAGCAGCCCTTCCGCCTTGGTGGCAAAGGCAACCGAGTCTCCCAGCACCCGCATGGACTCGCTGGGGTTGTGGAAACCTACCGAGTTCTCCGCGCCGATAAAGGTGCAGCGGTAGAAAGCCTCTTCGTAGTATTCCTTCGCCTTGTCGTAGAGCCCCTTATCGATGGTCTTGCCGGCCGCCTGGGCCTTGTGGGTCATCTCAAAGAGTTTGGCCACGGTGGCCGTTGCATAACCGGCACGGATCTGCAGGGAAACGGTACGGTCCTGGATGGCGATGACCTGGCCCTTGAGCCATTCCGGGCTCTCCGCATGGCACTGCAGGCAACCCTTCAGGCCGTTTTTCAGCGGGCTCGTGATGCGATGGTCGGATGCCTTGTGGGAACCGACCTTGGTGTACGGCATATGGCAGTCGGCACAGGACGCTCCCGCTTTCCAGTGCACGCTGTTGTTGGAGAAAAGCTCGTATTCGGGATGGCGGATGAATCCCAGCTTGAAACCGGTAACGGTCTGCTTCCATTCGCCGTACGCAGGGTCGCTCTGAATCTTCTTGATGATATTTTCGATGGTGATATTGCCGAGCTTGCTGCCCTGCCAGGGGAAGAACACCCCGGTTGAATGCATTTCCTTGTCCTTGGGGATGACATAGGTAACATGGCACTGGGCACAGACAAGGGTCCGTTTCGTCTGATGATCGAGCTTGGTGGTATCCACACCTATGTCGCGAAGGGCAGCGCCGAGGGTGAAATCCCGGGAGAGCATCAGGGACATGTCCTTGTTGTTGTGGCAATCGCTGCAGGACACGCTGAGGGTGGCGTTCTTCTGATCGGGGATCTTGGCCAGGACCTCCTTGTAGGGCGTCTTGTAGTAGTCGGGGCCCATGGTTTTCACGAGATGATTGACGTAGGGGGTCTTGCAGGTGAGACAGACGCCGCCGGCCTTGACACGCGATGCATCGATATCGAGCTGGTCCTGCACCATGTGTGAATGGCCGCGGGGCTCGTTATACCCGATGCCGAAACCCCAGCCGTTAAAGAGCAGGGCCAGATACGGATATTCGGAGAGCTTGTCGACCATGGATTTGGGGTTGTCGTTCCCTCTTTTGTATTTGCTCAGACCGGGCGTCTCCGGCGCATCGGCGGTTTTTTTCCACATTTCGTATTCGACCGGGTATGCTTTTCCCCACTCTGCCGGATCGATCGTGCCGTCCGCGATCTGTACCGTTTTCACCTGCTCGGCCTTTTGCGGAGAGCAGCCGCCGGCGAACAACCCCATACCTGCCGCAGCAACCACAAAAACCACAGTTCTCATCTTCATTGGTGTACCCCCTTTTGTTTTATATTAGAGTGTCTCTATTGCGCCGCTGCGTAAATGGGTAATGCTGCGATGGCAACTCCAGCATTTTTGTTCCGTATTGATCATGGAAACCAATTCTTCGTGGCATCTGATACAGTTTGCCTGGAGTACCTTTGCCCCATGTTCGGAAAGTGTGATCCGTTCCGGGGTGTGGCCGGAATAGAAGAAGATCGCGTCCTTCATGCCGTCGATGGACTTCCAGACGTAATGAATCGCCAGGTTCTCATTCGGCAGATGACAATCGACACAGCGGTTTCTGCGGTGCGCTCCGGCATGCAGGAAGGCGGTATGCTCGCTCTCCATGACATGGCATCCCGCGCAAAAACCGGGAGAGTCGGATTTTGCCAGTAGCTGGGGTGGTCCCACCAATAGGAACGCAACCACCAACAGCGCGACAATACCGGCAATGCCCAGGACTACCCACTGTTTCCCGTTCAAAAAACTCGACATGCTCCCACCTCCTCCCATCGCTCTCTTTTTATTTTACCCCTCTGTTGCGCATGTCCGTTCGTTTCGGGGAGTCCCCTGCGGTTGATGTTCATTGCCGTGTCTTTGCCTTTGTCCCGGATGTTTTCGCGTTCATCTCGCTCCTGACATGGCACTGGGTGCAATTGAGGCGGGTGGGGTGGGGCGTCACGGGCGCCCCCTTCACGCCGGTTTCGTGGCAGGCCAGGCACGCCGTGCCGTTGGCGCTGTCCGCCACAAAATGGGGGATCACCGGCGGCGGGTCTTCGGCGCTGCGGGCATCGGCTTCGTAGTTTTCCCGCTCCTGGGCCAACGCCGGGAGCGCCAGGGCGACAACGCAGGCGACCAGGGCCGGAATCCTGAGCAAAGCTTTCATGGATAACCTCCTACATGAATTAAGGATCGACATCTGCCACAGGGACACGGAGACACCGAGGTCCACAGAGAAAGGCACAACCTTTTCGGGGTAAACCAAACAGGAATCACTGTCTTTTGTGCCTTGCTCCTGGTTTTCTCCGTGCCTCTGTTGCTCCGTGGCAAATTGCCGTTACTTACGCCTTTTCGATCTTGACCGCGCACTTCTTGAAGTCCGGCTCACCGGAGATGGGGCAGTAGGCGTCGATGCACAACTCGTTGATCAGCTTGCCCTCGTCGAAGAAGGCCACGAAGATGTTGCCTTTTTCGGCCTTGCTGCGGCCGTTCAACTCCACCGGCAGCACAATCGAGCCGCGCCGGGAGGAGATTTTCACATTTTGGAGGTTTTGGACGCCGAGTAGTTTGGCGTCGTCGGGGTGCATCTCGCACACTGCGGCGGGGTAGGCGCGCTTGAGTTCCGGCACGCGACCGGTCATGGTGCCGGTGTGCCAGTGTTCCAGCACGCGGCCGGTGCAGAGCCAGAACGGGTACTGCCTGTCCGGCACCTCGGGCGCCGGTTCATAGGGGCGGGCCCAGATGACCGCTTTATAGTGGTCGGGCTTGTTCTTATAAAACTTGATCCCCTCCCCCTGCTTCACATAGGGGTCGTGCCCTTCGGCGTAGCGCCAGAGGGTCTCCTTGCCGTTCACCACCGGCCAGCGCAGGCCGCGGGTCGTGGCATAGGTCGCGTAGGGTGCCAGATCCTTGCCCTGCCCCTCGTTGAATTTGCGGTACTCCTCCCACATCTCCGGTTCCACCTGCTTGTAGGGAAAGAGGTTGCCGTGGCCGAGGCGCCGGGCCAGTTCCATGGTCTGCCACAGGTCGCTTCGGGCCTCGCCCGGGGCGTCCACCAGCTTGAACCACTGCTGGGTGCGGCGCTCGGCATTGCCGAAGACCCCCTCCTTCTCGACCCACGAGGCCGAGGGGAGGATCACGTCGGCCAGTTCCGTGGAGCGGGTCGGGTAGATGTCCGAGACGATCACGAAACGGCCATCCCCTTTCCGGGCGCCCGTGCGGTAGCGGCTCAGGTTGGGGAGGGATTGGAACGGGTTGGTCACCTGGACCCAGACCACCTTGATGTCGCCCCGGTCCAGGGCGCGGAACATCTCCGTGGCGTTGTAGGTCGGTTTGGCGGGGATTTTCTTGGGATCGACGCCCCATATTTTTGCGGTCTTCTCCCGGTGTTCGGGATTCGTGACCACCATGTCGGCAGGAAGACGGTGGGTAAAGGTGCCGACCTCGCGCGTCGTGCCGCAGGCCGAGGGCTGGCCGGTCAGGGACATGGGGTTTTCTCCCGGCTTGCAGATCTTGCCGGTCAGCAGGTGGACGTTGTAGACCAGGTTGTTGACCCAGGTGCCGCGGGTATGCTGGTTGAAGCCCATGGTCCAGAGGGAAGTGACCTTGCGCTTCTTGTCGGCGTACAGGTGGGCCAACTCCACGATGGTTGTGGCCGGCACGCCCGAGATAGTGGCCACGTATTCCGGGGTGTAGGGTTTGAGAAACGCCGCATACTCGTCAAAGCCGATCAGTTTCGGCTCGTCGGCGAACTTGAAATTGTCCTCCAGGCCGTAGCCGATATTCTCCTTGCCCCGTTTGAAGACGACATGTTCCTTGATGAATTGCTCGTCGTAGAGCTTGTCGCGGATGATGACGTGGGCGATGGCGTTCAGGAGCGCCAGGTCGGTCTGGGGGGCGAACCGGACGTACTGGTCGGCCATCTGGGAGGTGCGGGTGTGGCGGGTGGCGAAATCGATGATCCTGACCTTTGGGTTTTTCAAGCGGTTGTCGATCATGCGGGAGAAGAGGATCGGGTGACACTCGGCCATGTTGGCGCCCCACAGGAAGTAGGTGTCCCCCAGGTCCAGGTCGTCGTAGCACCCCATGGGTTCGTCGCTGGCGAAGGTGGTCATGAGCCCGGTCACGGCCGAGGCCATGCAGAGCCGGGCGTTGGGTTCGATGTTGTTGGTGCCGATACCCCCCTTGAAGAGTTTGCTGGCGGCGTATCCCTCGAAGACGGTCCATTGGCCGGAGCCGTACATGGCCACCGAATCGGGACCGTGCTTGGCGATGGCCTCCTTGAACTTCGAGGCGATGAGAGTCATGGCTTCGTCCCAGGAGGCCTCAACCATGGTGTCACCCTTGCGGATGAGCGGCTTGGTCAGGCGGTCCGTGCCGTAGAGGACCTTGGAGAGGAAATAGCCCTTGATACAGTTGAGCCCACGGTTGACCGGGGCCTGGGGGTCACCTTTCGTGGCGACGATCCTGCCGTTTTTGACGCCGACCAGTACGCCGCAGCCGGTTCCGCAGAAGCGGCAGGGGGCCTTGCCCCAGGTGATGCCGCTCTCCGCCGCTGCCGCATCCTTCGGTCGCAGGGGGCTCAGCGCCGCTGCGCCGGCCGCGGCAAATGCGGCCGCGGCCGCGCTGCTTTTGAGAAAATCACGCCTGGAAAGTTCCATATATTCCTCCTGTGCTGCGAAAATGCGACTTCAGGACGGCACCTGCTCCGTATCCTCGAAATTATGGTAGGCAAGCCTGACCGCCAGCACGCCCTCAACCTCGTGAAAGCCGGCAAACAGCCGTACCTCCCCATCGACCGTATCCGCCTCCAGGACGGCCACGATCTGCCCGTCCGGCAGCACGCCATGCACCTCGACGCCGTCAAGGGCGGCGAGTCGCTGGGCCACATCCTGGGCACACCCGTCAACACAGGTGACGACGACTCCTGAAACCGGCATAAATGCTCCTTGATAAGATTGTTACCTAGCGTGTGGGGGTACGAATCCAAGTGTATCACCGGAATAGTTCCTGGCAATGCGGGGGGAACCCCATCCGGAGAACAGACTTACATGGAGCGTGCCAGGGAGAGGGTTAATAAATAACTATCCGTAAGCACACATTTATTTTTGAGAGAAGGGGGAAAGTTGAGGCGGCGGGGCGGGGGAATGTTACTTTAGGGTAACATTCGCGTAACGTTTGTTACCCGTTTTCCATCTGTTTCAGTTTTTGCCACAAGGTTTTGCGGGATATGTTGAGAAGGCGGGCGGCTTCCTGTTTGCGGCCGCCGGTCTTGGCAAGGGCATCACGGATGACCTGGTGCTCGAAATCGTCGAGCGAGCGGGACAGGGGGCGGGTGTCGTTGTCGCGCCGGACCGGCGTGGTCCGGCCGCCGGCCGCGAGGAAACCGGCGGGGAGGTCCTGGGGCATGAGGTTCTCGCCGCCGCAGAGGGCGACGCCCCGTTCGATGGCGTGCTCCAGTTCCCGCACATTGCCGGGATAGTCGTAGGCTGCCAGGATATGGGCCGCCGCCTGGCTGATCCCCTTGATCGGGCGTCCCATCTTTTCCGCAAAGCGCCGCAGGAAATATTCGGCCAGCGAAATGATATCCTCGCGCCGCTCCCGAAGGGGGGGCACATGGATGGTGATGACGTTGAGCCGATAGTACAGGTCTTCCCGGAAACGCCCCAAGGCCACGAGGGATTGAAGGTCCTGGTTGGTGGCGGCGATGATGCGCACGTCCACGGCAATCTCTTTTTCGCCCCCCACCCGGGTGATGGTCCGGTCCTGGAGCACCCGCAACAGTTTGGCCTGGGCGATGGGGGGGAGGTCGCCGATCTCGTCCAGGAAGATGGTTCCGCCGTGGGCCAGCTCGAACTTGCCGCGATGGCTGGAAAAAGCCCCGCTGAAGGCCCCCCGCTCATGGCCGAACAGTTCCGATTCCACCAGGTTCTCCGGCAGGGCGGCGCAGTTGACCTTGACCACCGGCTTGTTGAGCCGCTTGCTGTGCTGCCGAACGGCCGCGGCCACCAATTCCTTGCCGGTCCCGCTTTCCCCGGTGATCAGGATGGTGGAGTCCAGGGTGGCGATGGCGGCAATGGTCTGGAAGAGTTGCAGGATGGGCTGGCTCGTTCCCACGAAATCGTTGAAAGCGTCGCCCAACCCCATCTGGTCGCGCAGCAGGCGGTTCTCTTCCTTGAGGAGTTGTTTCTCGGTGATGTCGCGGCTGACCAGGACCGCTCCCAGGTAGGAGCCCTCCGTTGCCCGTATGGGGTAGTAACTGTTCTCGAAATATTTGCCCTTGACCTCGATCACCCGCCGCGTCTGCTGGATCGACCCGTCCTTGAGGCCGCTGAGAAGTTGTTTGACCCGTTCCGCGGTGGTGGGGGAATGGATGGTGAGGATGTGGCGGCCGATGAAGTTCTCGGCCTTGATCCCCCGGATCTGCTCGGCGGTATGGTTGATAAAGGTCAACCGGTCCTCGGCGTTGATGAAGATGACCCCCTCTCCCATACTCTCCAGGATCGCCCGGTGGATGGTCGAGATATCCGGTGCTGCGCCCATGATGCCTCCGTTCGAAATCGCGTTACAAAATGGTAACATAGTTCGCGCCGTGGTGCAGCAAAAATGATCCGGCTGCCGGTGTTGACCTTTTGGAAAATAATGGTATGGTGGGTTAAAGATAAAAATTATCCTGTTTGTGCCGAGGAGGGAAACCATGTCGCTGGAAGGGAAGAAGGCCCCCGATTTCAACCTGGAGGGGAGCGACGGCGTGCGCCACAGCCTGAAGGAGTATGCCGGAAAGACGGTGGTCCTGTATTTCTATCCCAAGGACAGCACCCCCGGCTGCACCAAGGAGGCCTGCGGTTTCAGGGATGACTATACGAAGCTCGCCGACCGGGGGATCGTGCTTCTGGGGGTCAGCAAGGACAGCATCGCCTCCCACGGAAAATTCATCGCTGCCCAGGGGTTGCCGTTTGTGCTGCTGTCCGACCCTGATACCGCCATGATGCAAGCCTACCAGGCGTTTGGAGAGAAGGTCATGTACGGCAAAAAGACTACCGGCACCATCCGCTCCACCGTGGTTATCGGCCCGGACGGCGTGGTGCGGAAGCACTGGGCCAAGGTTGCCAAGGCGGAACAGCACCCGGCCGAGGTGCTTGCGTTTATCGAACAGGACAGGACGCTTTCTTTATCCTGAATCCGTGACACCTTCACGGCTTCTCTCGCTCCGCATGCCTCAGTCCCGGCAGTGTCGGCCGTGCCTCCACCGTGGCGGAGGGCGCACGGCACAGTTGGCATGGTGCCTCATGAGCGACGCTGGACCCCGGCATGTCGCTCGCTCCGCCGTTCAGGCGTCACAAATTCAGGATAAAGAAAGGGAGATGGAGCGCAACGGCTTCACCTCCCTTTCGTTTGGGCGACTTGCCGGGGCAAGCTACATTTTGGGCAGGAAGAAGAACAGGGACAGGGAGAGCAGCGCCAGCACCCACATGCCGGCCTTGACCTCGGCCGCCCGGCCGGTGAACAGTTTGAGCAGGACATAGGTGATCATCCCGGAGGTCATGCCCACCCCGATGTTGTAGGTGAAGATCATCAGCACCACGGTCAGAAAGGCCGGGATCAGCTCGGTAAAATCGTCGAAGTTGAGCTGGGTGATGGGGCGGATCATGAAGGAGCCGATCACGATCAGGGCGATGCCGTAGGCGTGGGGCGGCACGATGGTGAAGAGCGGGGCGAAGAACAGGGAGAGGGCGAACAGCGCCGCCACCACCAGGGCCGAAAAACCGGTGCGCCCCCCCTCTTCGATGCCGGCGGCCGATTCGATGTAGGCGCCGGTGGTGCTGGTGCCCAGGAGCGGCGCCGCCATGGTGGCCAGGGCATCGGCCAGCATCGGTCTCTCGATCTCCGGCAGGTTGCCATTCTCATCCAGCAGGTCGGCCCGCATGGAAAGGCCGATCAGCGTCCCGACCGTATCCAGGAAGGCCATGATGAAGATGACCATCACCACCGGAAAGAAGTGCGGTTGCAAGGCGCCGACGATGTCCAGCTTGAACAGGATCGGGGAGAGGGAAGGGGGAAGGCTGACGAACTGGGTCGGCAGGGGGGTGATGTGCAGGGCGATGGAGCCGATGGTGGTGGCGATGATGCCGATCACCAGGGCGCCGCGGACGCGGCGGGCCATCAGCACCACCACCAGCAGGAAACCGGCCATGGCCAACAGCACCGACGGCTGGGAGATGTTGCCCAGTTTGACCGGCGCGCCCGGAACCCCGAGTACCACCAGCCCGGTTTCGGTGAGGCCGATAAAGGTCAGAAACAGGCCGATGCCCACGGCAAAGCTGGCCTTGAGCGACAGGGGGATCGATTCCGCCAGCCAACTGCGTATCTTGAAGACCGTCAGCAGGGTGAAGAGCACACCGGCGATGAAGACGGCCCCCAGGGCCACCTGCCAGGGATAGCCCATCACCTTGACCACCACAAAGGCGATAAAGGCGTTCTCGCTCATGTAGGGTGCGATGGCAAAGGGACGCCGCGCCCAGAGGGCCATGATCACGGTGCCGATAACCGCCGCCAGGATCGTGGCCGTAACCGACGGCCCCTTGGGGATGCCGGCGTTTTCCAGGATGGCCGGGTTGACGATGATGATGTAGGCCATGGTCAGGAAGGTGGTGACCCCGGCCAGGGTCTCCTGGCGATAGCTCGTCTTGTGCTGCTCGAACTGGAAAAAGTTTTTCATCTACAAGCCTTTCACCGCATAGATTCCCGGCGCATTGCGCCAATACCCTTTATAGTCCAGGCCGTAGCCGAACAGGAAGCGGTCTTCGGTTTCCATGCCGGTGAAGTCGGCCCGGAAACCGGGGGAAACCTTGCGGTCGTGACGTTTGTCCACCAGGACCGCCATCAGCACCCGGGCTGCCCCCTGCTCGCGGCAGTAGTCGGCAATGGCGGCCAGGGTAATGCCTTCGTCCAGGATATCGTCCACGAGCAGCACCGTTCTGCCCCGCAACTCCTGGCGCGGCCGCACGATCCAGTTCAGGCCCGCTCCCGCTGTCTCATGGCCGTAGCGGGTGGCGTGGCAATACTCGATCTCCAGGGGAAACACCAGCTTGGTCACCAGTTGTCCGGCAAAGATCAAGCCGCCGTTCATGACGCAGAGCACCACCGGGTTTGCTTCCCTGAGCTGGTCCGTAATCTCGCCCGCCAGCCGCCCGATGGCCGCTGCCACGCCCGCCTCGCCAACCAGCAGGTCGGCCTCCGTCAACACCTGGTTCGCTTCATCTACCGTCATGACACATCCTTTCGTTGTGCCCCCACCACGCGCTCGATACCGCCGGGGTCGCACGCCGTTATGGGGTGATCGTACTCTTGTGTTTTTTTGAATAATTCAGCAACCGCCGGGGCCTGGCCGATCCCCACCTCCACCAGCAGCCAGCCGGACGGGTTCAGATGCGCCGGGGCCCCGGGGATCAGAATTCGGTAGAGGTCCAGCCCGTCCGCGCCGCCGTCAAGGGCGCCACGGGGATCGAAGTCCCGCACCTCGGGCTCGAGTCGGTCGATATCGGTGCTGGGTATGTAGGGAGGGTTGGATACTATCAGGTCGAAGCTGCGTCCGGCCACCGGCTCCAGGAGCGAACCGGCCAGGAATTCCACCGTTGCCCCGTTGCGCTCGGCGTTGCGTCGCGCCATCTCCAGGGCTGCGGGGGAGATGTCGATGGCGGTTACGGCCGCATTGGGCAGGCTATGGGCCAGGGCAACGGCGATACAACCGCTGCCGGTGCCGATGTCCAGCACGCTCCGCGCCTCGGGACTGCGGGCCAGGGCCTCCGTTACCAGGGTTTCCGTGTCGTGGCGGGGGATGAGCACGTCCGGGGAGACCTCGAACTCCAGGCCGCAGAACTCCTGGGTGCCGAGGATGTGCTGAAGCGGTTCGCGCCGGGCCCGGCGGGCCACCATGGCGCGAAATGCAGCCAACTCGTCATCGTTGAGCGGTTTGTCGAAATGGAGATAGAGCCCGACCCGGTCCAGGCCGGTGGCGGCACACAGCAGCCATTCCGCTTCGAGACGGGCGTTTTCGATGCCTTTTGTGCCCAGATAGTCTTTGGTCCAGGCAAGGACCTTGATGGTTGTCCACTGTTCCTGAGGTGCCATGTCGCCATTCCGAAAAGAATGGGCGGATACTAACCTATTCTGCGGCTATGCTCCACAAAAAAAGAGGCGCGGGCGGCGTTGAATGGTCGCGGCCGCCTTTCATGCCGCCGGAGGCTCCAGTGGTGGGACCCTACACCATGAGCACGCCGGCCGGCAGGAAACGTGGCTGAACATCCGCCGGGCAATCGGAGAGGCGAAACGAGTAGCGGCACTTGGGACATACCGCCCGTTCGGGCTCATGGAGCGCCACCTTGCGCGATACGGTGCTGACAAAGCCGCAGGAGATACAGGAAATCGTTGCCAGATTCTCTTCCACCAGCCATCCTCCTTAAAAAAACTTTCCGGGATGTTCCCCTTTTGCGTCCCTTGGAACGCCTGGGCTCTTCCTGTTGCCAGGGGTGCCTGATGTGGTCCTCTCAACATACATGCCATGTCTATAAAGCATAATGTTATTGCATGCTTGTTTGGGATGATGCGGCCTCATGCCGCACGGGGCGTGGTTTGGGGAGCGTGAAAGTGGTAATTTTTTTAACATTTTTTAAGTAACACAACGATATCAGTGCGTTGCTAGCGTGGCAAAGTGTTATTTTTTTTAACATGCCTGGAAATAGCCTGTAATATCAGTGATATATGTATGCAAGAAAAGTGTATTGCCTTTGATCTGTTTCTGCCGGGCCGACATTACTGGTTCTGGGCACGCATGTGGCACCGCTGAAAAAAGAATGTTTAATTTTACGCCGCAGTGTGTTAAACAGCCACTTTACAGGACAAGATCCGAATTTCACGCATCAAGGAGGTTGCAGATGTCCGAGCAGAACCCGCACGTCATGCTGGAAACGTCCAAAGGCTCCATCAAGATCGAGCTGTTCAGTGATAAGGCGCCAATAACTGCAAAGAATTTTCTTTCCTACGTTCGTGAAGGCTATTACGACGGGTTGATCTTCCACCGGGTCATCAAGGATTTCATGGTACAGGGCGGTGGTATGAGTGAAAACCTGGAACAGAAAAAGCCCAAGTTCGCCATCAAGAACGAGGCCGACAACGGCCTTTCCAACGAGCGCGGCACCCTGGCCATGGCGCGTACTTCCGTGGTCGATTCCGCTACTTCCCAGTTTTTCATCAATGTGGTGGACAACTCCTTTCTCGACCACCGGGGCAAGCAGCCGGACCTCTACGGTTACTGCGTCTTTGGCAAGGTACTGGAGGGCATGGAGGTGGTTGACGAGATCCGCACCGTCAAGACCGGCACCAGCAGGGGCCATTCCGACGTCCCCGTGGAGCCGGTTTTCATCGTGTCGGCCAAGGTCATCGAATAACGCCTGTTTTCAAGTACGCCCGTTGGCACTGTCGCCCCGTTTCCCTACCGGAATCGGGGCGTTTTTTTGTCATGAGTCGTTGAGTGAAATTGCATTCTTGAAACTGTATACAATATGAGCTACAGTATGGCTCCCGCTAACGCAGACGCAGGTAACGCCTACATCAGATAGAGGAGGGGAGTACAACATGAGCGACGATCAGGTCTGCTATACCTTTGATGCTGCCGTGGAGATGGCCATTGAAATGGAGAACGAGGGCTTTCGCAACTATCTTGCCGCCATCCGCAGGTTGACGAATAAGGGCGCGCGGGAACTCTTGCGCGATAATGCGCTGGACGAACTCGACCATAAGCATCAGTTGGAAAAGGCGTTGCTGGAAGGGCGCATGGAGGGTGGCGAGGCTCTTGATAAGCCGATCCCCACCATGCACCTGGACTATGTCTTCAAAAAACAGGAACTGGGCCCCGAGTCGGGTGTGCGGGAGGCGTTGGTCTACGCCATTCATCTGGAAAAAGGGGCCGTCGATTTTTACGGCAAGGTCGCATCGGGGTGCAGCGGCGCCCCCATGGGGCAGCTCTTTCAACAGCTTCTCAAGGAAGAGAGCCGCCATTTGCAGGCATTGGAAGATCTCTACGAACAGCACTTCATGACGGAAAACTGATGACAGGCGGGGCATGGTGATGCCCACACTCATACCATCCTTGCCAAGGGACGCCGGGCGGCAGCCAATTTCCGCCAGGTGTCCCTTTTTCTTTGCTTTCGGTGCTGGAATCTATATAATAACTCATTTAAATGTAGTCACGTGGGCATGTCTCACTTGAAAGGAATATACGCAATGAGCGAGACCGTAAGCAAAAAAATGCTGATCAATGTCATGCATCCCGAAGAGACGCGGGTGGCTATCGTGCACGATGGCCGCCTGATGGAACTCAATATCGAGATCAGCGGCAAGGAACAGACCAAGGGCAATATCTACAAAGGGGTCGTGCTGAGGGTTGAGCCCGGCCTCCAGGCCGCCTTCGTCGATATCGGGCGGGCCAAGCCGGGTTTTCTCCAGATGGGGGAATTACATCCCGACTTCTGGCAGTGGCGCGACGATGTCCCGGAGGATCAGCGCAAGCGCCGTCCCCGCATCCAGGAAGTGCTGCGCCGCGGCCAGGAATTGGTGGTACAGGTGGAAAAGGACGAGCGGGACAACAAAGGTTCGGCCCTGACCAGCTACATTTCCCTTCCGGGACGCTACATGGTGATCATGCCGGGTAGCGATTCCACCGGCATCTCCCGCAAGGTCGAGCAGGAGGGCGAACGCAAAAAACTGAAGGAGATCGTGGCCGGCCTGAATGTCCCCGAAGGGATCGGCTACATCATTCGCACCGAGGCGGTCGGGCGCGCGCCGGAGGAGTTGCACAAGGACCTGGAAAACCTGCTGGAGCTGTACGCAGATATTAAAGCGCGGGCAGCAGAGATCAGCGGGGCGGGCGAAGTCTACCGCGACAGCGGGCTGATCATCCGTTCCATCCGTGATTACTTCTCCGACGACATCGATGAGGTGCTCGTCGACAGCAAGGACGCCTACCGGGAGGCCAAGGAGTTCTTCCGCGAAACCATGCCCAAGTGCGAAAAGAGGGTCAAACTCCACAAGGAGAAACGCCCCATATTTTCCCGCTTTCAACTGGAAGAGCAGATCGACCAGATCTACGAGAAGCGGGTCGCGCTTCCCTCCGGCGGCTCGTTGATCATCGAACCGACCGAGGCGCTGGTCAGCATCGACGTCAACTCGGGCAAGTCCAGCGGCGAGCGGGGGATTGAGGATACCGCCTACAAGACCAACATGGAGGCCGCCGAAGAGGTGGCGCGCCAACTCCGGTTGCGCGACTTGGGCGGCCTGATCGTGATCGACTTCATCGACATGCGGGAACGGAAGCATAATGCCGATGTTGAGAAGGTCCTCAAACATGCCCTCAAGATGGACAAGGCCAGGGTCAACCTGGGGAGGATCTCCGAATTCGGCATGCTGGAGATGTCGCGCCAGCGCATCGCCAAGACGCTCAACGACGCCATTCACCTGGCGTGCCCCCACTGCGAGGGGCGCGGCAAGGTCAAGTCGGTGGAGGCCATGGCCGTCTCGTTCCTGCGCAAGGTGCATGCCGCCGCGGCCAAAGGGACCGTGGCCGAGGTGCGCGGCTCCCTGCCGCTGGAGGTTGCCTATTACCTGCTGAATCGCAAGAAGCGGGATCTGACCCAGATCGAAAACGATTACGAGATCGAGGTAACGGTGAAGGGGAAACCCTCCTTTACCATGAACCAACTCGAACTGGAGACCGTCAAACGGGAAAAACCGCGCATGGAGGATGTCCGTGCATCCGAGGCCGAAGCTGCCGAGGCGCCGAAACAACCGGAACCGTCGGAACGGAAGGTTGACCGGCCCGAACCCGCACGGGCTGAAGAAAAGGCGGTCGAGGGCGTCGTTGCCGAAGGTGGCAAGAAACGCAAACGTCGCCGCAAGAAGAAGAAACCAGCCGGAGACGGGGCAGTCGAGGCGGTAGCCGTTGCCGCCGAATCCCCGGCAGCGGAAGGGCGCCCGGAGGAATCGCGGCAGGAAGCCGCTCCATCGGCTGAAGCTGCGCGTGATCAGGAAGAAGACGCCACGCTGGAAACCCCGGCCAAGAAAAAGCGCAAGCGCCGCCGCCGTAAAGGGGGCAAGGCGCAGGATGGGGAAAACGCGGAAACAGCGGCGCCAATGGCTGAGGCAGTGGAAACCGCCCCGGTGGCGACCGCTGAACAGGTTGCACCGGTGGAGCCCGAAGCGGCAGCGGTCCCCAAAAGGTCCCGGCGGGGCAAGACGGCCCGGGCGGTCGCGGAGGCCGCCGTCACACCGGTTGCCGTGGCAGCGGATGTTGCCGTCCCGACCGCTGGTGTCCCGGCAGGGGAACCGGCGCCCGAAAAGCGCGCCAAGCCGCGCCGCACTACTCGTAAGGTCAAGAAGGAGGACGAGGCGGCCATCGTCCAGCCCGCGGCCGTTGCCCCCGAACCGCCCGTTGCGGATAAGACCGAGGCGGCTCCGGAGACGGAAAAACCCAAGCGGGCCAAAGTCCCCCGTACCCGGAAGAAGAGCGAGCCGACGCCGGCAGCGGTAGATGCCGCCCCTGTAGAAGCGGACCTTGGGGCGACGAAACCGGCGAAACCACGCCGGGCTCCTGCTAAAAAGGCCGTCAAGGCCCCTGTTCCATCCGAGGCGGTGGTTGAGGAAGTCGTTGCACCGAAAAAACGCGCGAGCCGTTCCCGGAGCGTCAAAAAGGACGAAGGAGACCAGTAGCGTCCCCGTGCGGTTCGTCCCCGCACAGGATAGTAACCGCCTATGGCGGGGCTTGACGGCCGCTTCCTTTTTTTCTTGACCTGACAGGATGTTGGCGATATTTTTACCAGTCTTGCCCCACCGAATCCCGGATATGTTGCTCACGAAAGGCTGAAAAAATACCATGGAAGAACTCAGCGAACTCCTGCTTCAGAGACGGCGCAAGGTTGATGCCCTCTGGGAGGCCGGAGTCAATCCCTACCCCAATGATTTCAAACCGTTGCATACCTCGGCCGATGTGGTTGCCGCCTACGGCGACACGGAACAATTCGATGCCAGTGGTGAACAGTACATCGTGGCTGGTCGCATGCTTGCCCGACGTTCCTTCGGCAAGGCCGCCTTCATCCAGCTCCAGGACCGCAAGGGGCGCATCCAGGTCTATGTCAAAAAGGACGAGGTCGGCGCAGAGGCCTTTGAAACCTTCGAATCCTTTGACATCGGCGATATCGTCGGTATCGAGGGATTTCCCTTTCGCACCAAGACCGGCGAATTGTCGCTCCATGCAAAACAGATTCGTCTCCTGGTCAAATCGCTGCACCCGTTGCCGGAAAAGTTCCACGGGCTCACCGACCTGGAAACGCGTTATCGCCAACGGTACGTGGATCTCATCGTCAATCCCGAAGCGCGCGATGTCTTTATCAAGCGCTCCCGGATCGTCAACCTGATTCGCGGTTTCATGGCTGGTCGCGACTTCCTGGAGGTCGAGACCCCCATGATGCATCCGATCCCCGGCGGCGCCACAGCCCGGCCATTCGTTACCCATCATAACGCCCTGGACATGCAGCTTTTTCTGCGCATTGCCCCCGAACTCTACCTGAAACGCCTGGTGGTGGGTGGCCTGGAAAGGGTCTTCGAGATCAACCGCAACTTCAGGAACGAGGGGATCTCGGTGCGCCATAACCCCGAGTTCACCATGATGGAGTTCTATCAGGCCTACGCCACCTATGAAGAACTGATGAATTTCACTGAAGAACTCTTCTGCCATGTGGCCCAGGAAATTCTCGGCACGCTGGATTTCACCTGCCAGGGAAACGAGATCAGCTTCAAGCGCCCCTGGAAACGCCTGACCGTTCGGGAGGCGATCCTGGAGCATGGTGATGTCGATGCCAAGCAGTTGGACGACCGCGATCTGGCGCTGGCCTATGCCCGCGGCCTCGGCCTCGATCTTCCCCAGGACATCGGCTACGGCAAGCTGGTCATGGAAATCTTCGATGAGGTGGTCGAGCACAAGCTGATCCAACCGACCTTCATCACCGCCTATCCGACCGAGGTGTCGCCACTGTCGCGCAAGAACGATCATAACCCCGATATCGTCGACCGTTTCGAGTTGATCATCGGCGGCCGCGAGATCGCTAATGCCTTCTCGGAACTGAACGATCCGGTTGACCAGAAGGAGCGTTTCCTCTCCCAGGTGGCCGAGAAGAACAAGGGGGACGAAGAAGCCCATTACATGGATGAGGACTATGTCCGCGCCCTGGAGTACGGCATGCCCCCCACGGCAGGCGAAGGTATCGGCATCGACCGTCTGGTGATGCTCTTGACGGATTCCGCATCGATCCGCGACGTGATCCTGTTTCCCCAGTTGCGGAAGGAAATGAAATAGGCGATGCCCTTCGAGCTTTTTATCGGATTGCGCTATCTGAAAGCCAAGCGCAAATCAACATTCATTTCTATCATCACCTTCATTTCCACCGCAGGGGTCGCCCTTGGCGTCATGGCGCTGATCGTGGTGCTGGCGGTCATGACAGGCTTTGAAGAAGACTTGAAGGAAAAAATCCTCGGGACCAATGCCCATGTGGTGGTCATCCGCAGCGGTGCCCCCATGGATGATTACCAACAAGTCATGGCGAAGCTCAAGCGTTTCAAAGGGGTGCAGGCGGCCACGCCGTTCATCTACAACCAGGTCATGCTGTCGTCGGGCAAGAATGTCTCCGGAGTGGTGCTGCGGGGGATCGATGTCCAGTCGGACCGCCTGGTAACCAAGCTGAGCAAGTCGATCGTCGAAGGTTCCATCGACAAACTCGACCCGGTCATGGGGGCGGGCTCCGACGGCAAGCCGGGGCTGGTGGTAGGCAAAGAGTTGGCCAAGCACCTGAACCTGTTCGTGGGCGACACGATCAACGTCGTCTCCCCCATGGGAAACATCACGCCCTTGGGTATGATGCCCAAGATGAAGCCGTTTCGCGTGGTGGGGATTTTCAATACCGGCATGTTCGAGTACGACTCAACCCTGGCATACGTCAGCCTGGCCCAGGCCCAGGCCTTCTTCGACCTGGGGGATACGGTCACCGGCATCCAGCTCAAGGTGGATGACGTCTATCATACCGGAGAACTGGCGCGCGCCATCAACCAGACCATGGGGGGCGACTACTATGCCCGGGACTGGATGCAGATGAACCGCAACATCCTCTTTGCCCTGAAGACGGAGAAGATGGTCATGTTCATCATCCTGACCCTCATCGTCCTCGTGGCGGCCTTCGGCATCGCCTCGACCCTGTTCATGGTGGTTATGGAGAAGACCAGGGATATCGCCATCCTCAAATCCATGGGGGCCACCGGTCTCAGCATCATGAAAATATTCGTCCTGGAAGGGCTGATCATAGGCGTCATCGGCACCATCTTGGGCGTTGCCTCGGGGCTCCTCATCGCCCTCAATCTTGAGCCGATTATCACCGTCATCGAGAAGGTCACCGGCCTGAATTTTTTCAGCAAGGACGTGTACTACCTGGACCATTTCCCGTCGATGGTCGTGCCGTCGGATGTGGTCCTGATATCGGTGACCGCGGTGCTGATTTCGTTCATCGCCACCCTGTACCCATCGTGGCAGGCGTCCAGGATGCTGCCCGCCGAGGCGTTGCGCTATGAGTAGAAAATGTGAATTTTTTTCAACCCGCTGCGTTTTTCGTCAAGAGGTGCTATTGTGAGCAACCTTCTCGAGGTTCGCGCCCTATGCAAGACCTATGCAACCGGGCCGAACAGGGTTGAGGTGCTGGCCGGCATCGACCTTGAATTGGAATCCGCGACCACCACCGCCTTGGTGGGGGCTTCGGGGGCCGGCAAGAGTACGCTGTTGCACCTGTTGGGGGCGTTGGACCGGCCGTCATCGGGGACCGTCAGCTTCCGCGGCGAGGATATTTTCCGGAAAAGCGACCGTGAACTGGCGTTTTTCCGCAACAAAAGCATCGGGTTTGTCTTCCAGTTTCACCATCTGCTGTCAGAATTCACCGCTCTGGAAAACGTCATGATGCCGGCCCTGATCGCTCGCACCGCTCGTGACAAGGCCAGGGCAACGGCAGAGGAGCTGCTGGATGATGTTGGACTGAGCCACCGCCTGGGGCACCGACCCGGTGAATTGTCCGGCGGCGAGCAGCAGCGGGTGGCCATTGCACGCGCCCTGGCGTTGTCTCCTGAGTTGCTGCTGGCGGATGAACCGACCGGTAACCTGGACATGAAGACCAGTGAGGGGGTGCATGCTCTGTTGGCCGAATTGCAGCAGAAAAAGGGGCTGACCCTGGTTGTCGTCACCCATAATGAACGTTTGGCTGCCGCCATGGGAAGAACCGTGCGGCTGGTTGATGGACGGCTTGAATAATTCGTGTGAGTCTCGGGGGAAGAGTGCCCATATTTCGTATGGCAGTGATGGTTGTATGTGCGTTTCAGTTTATCGTCGCCGGTACGGCGTGGGCTGAAGGCGAAAAGATTTTCGAGGTGCGGACCAAGGGCAATCAGCGCATTGAATCGGCTGCCATCCTCAATGTCGTCTCGAGCAAGGCCGGCGATACCTTGTCCGATGACAAGACCGACGCAGACATCCGTGCCATTTACAAGCTGGGGCATTTCCAGGATATTCAAGCCGCGACGGAAGAGACCGACAAGGGCGTGGTTCTGGTCTATACGGTGCTGGAAAAACCGGTTGTCCGCGACATAAAATTCGAGGGGAACAAGGAAATCAGTACCGACAAGCTCAAGGAGGCCTTGGAATTCCGTCAGAATGCCATCCTCTCCACCAAGGACCTTGCCAAGAGCGTTGCCAAAATGAAAAAACTCTACGGCGACGAAGGGTACTATCTCGCCGAGATCGAACCGCTGACGGAAAAACGTACGCCCACGGAGCTTGCGATTACCTTCAAGGTCACCGAAGGGAAGAAGATCCTTATCCGCACCATCCGCTTCGACGGGAACAGGGCCTTCGCCGACAAACAGTTGCGCAAGGTTATGGAAACCAAGGAAAAATGGTTTCTGTCGTGGCTGACCGGGGCAGGCACATACAAGGAAGAGGTGTTGAAAAACGACGCCCTGCTGATCGCCGACCACTACATGAACAACGGCTACATCAATGTCAAGGTGGGTGAGCCGGTTGTCAAGCTGACCGATGCCAAGGACGCGCTGGAGGTGTTCATCGGAATCACGGAGGGGCAGCAGTTCCGCATCGGTGACCTCGACTTCAAGGGGGATCTGCTTGAGCCGGTCAGTGAACTGCGCAAGAAGGTCAAGGTCGAGCCGGGACAGATCTTCAGTCGGAGCACCCTGCGCACCGATATCGCCACCCTGACAGATGCCTATGCCGACAAGGGGTATGCCTTTGCCAACGTCAACCCATTGACAAAGGCCGACAGCGCAAAGCAGACCATAGATTTGAGCTTCGATATGGAAAAGGGTGAGCTGGTTTCCCTCGAACGGATCAATATCGCAGGCAACCCCAAGACCCGCGACAAGGTGGTCCGCCGTGAGTTGCGCATCACCGAGGGCGAACTCTACAGTGCCACCGGCATCAAGCGCAGCAAGCAAAACCTGATGAACACGGGCTTTTTCGAGGAAGCCAACCTTGCGACGGCCAAGGGGAGTGCCGGCAACAAACTCAACCTCAACGTGGACGTCAAGGAAAAACCGACCGGATCGTTCAGTATCGGTGGCGGATACAGCTCCCTGGACGGCATCATCGGACAGGGGTCCGTGCAGCAATCGAACTTCCTCGGCCTGGGGCTCAAGGCAAACGTTTCCGGTTCCATCGGCGGAAAGTCCCAGACCTACTCCCTCGGTCTGACCGATCCCTACTTCCTCGACACCAAGTGGACCCTGGGGGCCGACGTCTACCGAACGCAACGCGATTATAACGACTACACCCGGCGCCTGACCGGCGGCGACATCAAGGGGGGGTACCCGATCAACGACTTTATCGGCACCTTCTTCATGTACAAGTATGAGATCAAGGATATCTACAATCCCCAGCAGGCCTATCAGGACCTCCACTCCTCCAATCCGGACACCTATCCGCTGGGAATGACGACGACCAGTTCGGTCATGGCGAGTATCACCCACAATAACACCGACTACCACCTCGACCCTACAACCGGTTTCATCAATTCGCTTACTGCCGAATTCGCCGGTCTGGGGGGGAATAACAAGTTTGCCCGCTACACCTTGGAGAACACCTGGTTTCACCCGATTTACAAGAAACTGATCTTCTCCACCAAGCTGGCCTTGGGGTATGTCCAGGAGGTGGGAGGGAAGCTGGTGCCGATCGACGAGAAGTTCTACCTGGGCGGCATCTACTCGCTTCGCGGTTACAAGGCCCGCACGGTTTCCCCGACCAAACATCTAGGGACAGCAAGCCCGGAGAACGGTGTTAAATCTGACGAAGTGGTCTACCTCGGGGGCAACAAGGAGGCCTACGGCAACATGGAGTTTTCCTTCCCCATCCTGTCTGAGGCGGGGGTCAAGGGGGTCGTGTTCTTCGACTACGGCAATAGCACCAACGATTCATACGGCAAGATGTTCGATTCGTTGCTGCTGAGCTACGGTGGGGGGATCAGATGGGCCTCGCCGCTCGGGCCGCTCCGCCTTGAGTATGGCATCCCCGTCAACCCGCGTGCCGAACTGGACAGCAAGAGCGGCAGGTTCGAGTTTTCGATCGGCAGCCTCTTTTAGGCTGCATCATACAGAAAAAGGAGAACGTCAATCATGAGAAGGTTTATACTGGCGGCAGTCATGGTTTTTGGCTTCGCAGCTGCATCGGCGTCTGCTGCCGATGTAAAGATCGGCTATGTCGATATGCAGCGGGCGCTCAACAACTCCGAGTCGGGCAAGGAGGCTAAGGAGCAGTTGGCGGCGCGGCTCAAGAAATATCAGGACGAAATCAACGGCAAGCAGGAAGAGCTCAAGAAGTTGAAGGATGAGCTTGAAAAACAGGGAATGCTCCTGTCTGAAACGGCCAGGGCCTCCAAGGAAAAGGACTATCAGCAGCGGCTGAAAGAGTTCCAGCGTTTCACCAAGGATGCCCAGGATGAGCTTCAGGCCAAGGATGAAGAATTTACCCGCAAGATCCTGGAGGAGATGGAAAAGGTTATCAAGGAGTACGGCCGTGCCAACGGCTACGCCTTTATCTTTGCCAAAAACGACAGCATGATGCTGTATGTCGATGAAAAGTCCGATGTGACCGAAGAGGTGCTGAAACGCTTCAACACCGCCAAAAAGAAATAGCGGGCGCCGCATCAAATTGTGCGGTCGGAATATTTTGACTATCGCTACGGGGCAGTGACATGCAACAAAGTAAAACATTGAAAGAAATTGCCGAATACCTGGGCGGTACGGTGCGGGGGGATGGTGCGGTGCGCGTTGGCGGCCTTGCCCCCTTGGAAACAGCCGGACCCGACACCATCACGTTCCTGGCAAACCACAAATATGCCGCCAAGGTCGCAGAGACAAAGGCCGGAGCGGTGCTGATGGCCCCAGGAAACGAAAGCTATGGCCGCAATGTGGTCGAAGTGGCCAATCCATACCTGGGGTTTGCCAAGCTGCTGACACTCTTCTACACATCCCCCCACCCTGGGCTGGGAATACTGCCCGAGTCGAACGTGGGGACCGGCGTGACGATGGGTGAGGGGATCAGCATCTATCCCGGCGCCTGCGTCGGGAACAACGTCACCATAGGCGCGCGGACCGTCATCCATAGCGGCGCAGTCATCTACGAGGGGGCCGTGATCGGCGATGACTGTGTGGTGCATGCCAACGTCGTTATCCGCGAGCGCTGCCGTCTCGGAAACCGGGTGATCATCCAGCCCGGCGCGGTCATCGGGAGCGACGGGTTCGGTTATGCCCCGGACGGTCGCGGCTATTACCGGATTCCCCAGATCGGCATCGTGGTGTTGGAAGATGATGTGGAGGTGGGCGCCAATACGACCGTTGACCGGGCCGCTCTGGAGGTCACCCTGGTAAAACAGGGTACCAAGCTCGACAATCTGGTGCAGGTCGCCCACAACTGTCAGATAGGGCGCGATTGCATGATCGTCTCCCAGGTGGGGATATCGGGCAGCACCAAGGTCGGCGACCACGTGACCCTGGCCGGCCAGGTCGGGGTTGCCGGTCACCTGACCATCGGTGACAACGTGATGGTGGGGGCCAAGTCGGGAGTACCCAACTCCCTGGCCGCCAATGCCGGCTACAGCGGCTATCCGGCGCAGCCCCACAAGGAGTGGCTCAAATCCATGGCGGTTGTCTCCAACCTGCCGGCCCTGAAGAAAACGGTCGGCAGCCTGGAAAAACGCATCGCCGAACTGGAAGAACAGCTGAAAAAATGAACAGGATAAAGTCCTGAAATCTGCCACAGAGACACAGAGGAAAAGCAGAAGCAGTGAGATAAACAGTTTTGGTTCAACGCTGTAAATTAAAGAGGCGCTGTCTTTGACGTTCTCCGTGTCTCTATGTCTCTGTGGCAGATTGATTGTTACTCCGCGCTTTTGCGGCGACTATTTTATTTCAACGAGGTTTCCCATGCTAATGGACGTCAATGAAATCATGAAGATTCTTCCCCACCGCTACCCCTTCCTCATGGTCGATCGGATCATTGAGCTGGAGCACGGCAAACGCTGCGTCGGAATCAAGAATGTCACCATCAACGAGCCTTTTTTTCAGGGGCACTTTCCCGGCCATCCGGTTATGCCGGGGGTGCTGATTGTCGAGGCCATGGCCCAGGTTGCCGGTATCATGGCCTACCTGGCATCGGACGATGAAACGAAGAAGAAGGTCAGCTACTTCATGTCCATCGACAATGCAAAGTTCAGAAAGCCGGTGTTCCCTGGCGATCAACTACGCATCCAGATCGAAACGACCTTCAACCGCCGTGGCATCTGGGGGGTCGACGGTAAGGCCTACGTGGGCGAAACACTGGTAACCGAGGCATCCCTCAAGGCGACCTTTGCCGATAAAGCGGCGTAACACCGAGCACGTGCTAATTTTTTAGATAGTAAACCGGGGAGAGTTCCAATGATACACTCAAGCGCAATAATCGAACCGAGCGCACAGCTGGCGTCCGACGTCGAGATAGGCCCCTATGCGATCATCGGCAAACAGGTAACCATCGGCAAGGGCACCAAGATCGGCGCCCATGCCGTAATCGGTGACTGGACGGAGATCGGCGAAAACAACCAGATCTTCCACCAGACCTCGGTCGGCGCCCCCCCCCAGGACCTGAAATACCGGGGTGAAGAGACCTGGACCCGCATCGGCGACAACAACATGATCCGGGAATTCGCCACAATCCACCGCGGCACGGTTTCCGGCCACGGCGAGACCGTGGTCGGAAACAGCAACCTCTTCATGGCCTACTCCCATGTGGCCCACGACTGCCGCATCGGCAACAACGTGGTCATGGCCAACGTGGCAACCCTGGCCGGGCATGTCACGGTGGAGGACCACGTCATCCTGGGCGGCTTGGTGGCGATACATCAATTCGTCACGGTCGGCGCCCACGTCATGATCGGCGGCGGCACCCTGGTTGGCCTGGACATCCCGCCGTACATGATCGCCACCTCGGGCAAGCGCGACGCCAAGCTGCGGGGGCTGAACCTGATCGGTCTGAAGCGGCGCGGGTTCACGGACGAGGCGATCAGCAGCCTGAAAAAGGCCTACAAGAGCCTGTTCATGGCCGGTCTGAAACTCCCCGACGCCATCAGCCGCATCAGGGCCGAGGTCAAGGAGTGTCCGGAGGTGGACTACCTGCTGGCCTTCATCGAACGCTCCGAGCGGGGGATCTGCCGCGGATGAGCGTCCTCAGAACGGCCGTCATAGGCGTGGGCTACCTGGGTAACTTCCATGCCCAGAAGTACGCCGCCATCCCCGATGTGGAACTGGTCGGCGTGGTGGACAGCGATCAGAAGCGGGCAGCCGAGATTGCAGCTGCGCTGGGGACGACCGCCTACAGCGATCACCGCGACCTGATCGGCAAGGTGGATGCGGTCAGTGTGGTGGTGCCAACCCAGTATCACCACACCGTTGCCCGTGATTTTCTGGCAGCCGGGGTCCACGTGCTGATCGAGAAGCCGATCACCGTCACCACGGCCGAGGCCGACGAATTGATCGCCCTCGCCGAGATGCACAAGGTGGTCTTCCAGGTCGGCCATCTGGAACGTTTCAACCCGGTTCTGGTGGCGTTGGGGGACATCCTCCATGAACCGCTCTTCATCGAGTCGGTGCGCATCGCCCCCTTCAAGCCGCGGGGGACGGACGTGAACGTGGTCCTGGACCTGATGATTCACGACATCGACATCATCCAGCACATCGTCGGGTCCCCGGTTGAGCACATCGACGCCGTCGGGGCGCCGGTCTTTACCGGCGAGGAGGATATCGCCAACGCGCGGATCGTTTTCAAAAACGGCTGCGTCGCCAACGTTACCGCCAGCCGTATCAGTCTGAAGAGCGAACGCAAGATGCGCATATTCCAGCGCGATGCCTACATCACCCTGGACTTTCAGAACCGCAAGCTGCTGGTGGCCCAGAAGGGGAGCGGCGAGTTATTTCCTGGCATCCCCAACGTGAAGGTTGTTGAGCGGGAACTGGGGCAGGCCGATGCGCTCAAAAACGAGATTGAATCGTTCATCGAGGCCATCAGGGAAGGGAAACAGCCCCAGGTGAGCGGCAGGGAAGGAAAAATGGCGCTGGAAACGGCACTCAAAATCAACGTTAGCCTGAAAAGGACACACCCATGATACCGATGGTAGACCTCAAAACGCAATATCACACACTGAAAGCGGAGATCGATACGGCCGTTCTCGCCGCCCTGGAGAGCAGTCAGTTCATTCTGGGGCCCAACGTGACCGCTCTGGAGCAGGAGGCTGCGGCATTTCTGGGCGCGCCCCATGCCGTCACCTGTGCATCGGGCACCGACGCCCTGCACCTGGCGATCCTGGCGGCCGGCATCGGCCCCGGGGATGAGGTCATCACCTCACCGTTCACCTTTATCGCCACGGCCGAGGCCATCTGCTACGCCGGGGCCACTCCGGTCTTCGCGGACATCGATCCCCAAACCTTCAACCTCGATCCGGCCATGGTCGAAAAGGCCATCACCCCTCGCACCAAAGCGATCATCCCGGTACACCTCTTCGGCCAGCCAGCCGACATGGCTGCGTTTACGGCCATCTGTAAAAAACACAACCTGCTCCTGATCGAAGATTGCGCCCAGTCCTTCGGCGCCGCGATCGATGGCCGCATGACCGGCACCATAGGCCTCTTGGGCTGTTTCAGCTTCTTCCCCAGCAAAAATCTGGGATGCTACGGCGACGGCGGCATGGTCACCTGTGCCACGGCCGAGTTGGCCGAACAGGTCAAGGTGCTGCGTAACCACGGCAGCCGAGTCCGCTACCACCACAGCATGATCGGTTTCAACAGCCGCCTCGACGACATCCAGGCCGCTATTCTGCGGGTGAAGCTCAAGCGGATCGACGAATTCAATGCCGGCCGCCGCCGCGTTGCGCAGCTCTATTCTTCCCTGCTGGCCGACGTGGCGACCGTTCCCCACGAGGATGGCAAGGGACGGCACGTCTATCACCAATACACAATCCTTACCGATCGGCGCGACGCCGTCATGGCCAAACTCTCCGAACAGCAGATCGCCTCGGCCGTCTATTACCCCATTCCGCTCCACAAACAGGACGTCTTTGCCCAGGCCTGCGCAGGTCTGAGTCTGCCGGTGGCCGAAAAGGTTGCCGCCACCTGCATGTCGCTCCCCGTGTATCCCGAAATGCCCGATGCATCGGTGCGCTTGGTAGCGGAAACCGTCAAAGAGGTACTGGTTGGATAATTTGTGTCTCTGTGTTCCCTCTATTGTTGAAGGGATGTGCGCGTGATGTCCGACATTACTCCAGCTACGACACCGCGGAATATCATGATTGTGGCGGGCGAGGCCTCCGGCGATATCTACGGTGCCGACCTGGCCCGGGAAGCGCTCAAGCTGGACCGGTCCCTGCACTTTTTCGGCATCGGCGGAGCGCGCATGCGCGAGGCGGGGGTCGAGACCCTGGTGGATTCGGCCGATATGGCCGTGGTGGGGCTGGTGGAGGTGCTCAAGCACTTCGACGTCATCTCGGGCGCCTTCCTCCGGCTGAAAAAAATCCTGTTTGCCGATCGGCCCGACCTGCTGATCCTGATCGATTACCCCGGATTCAACCTGCGCCTGGCCAAGGCGGCCCGCAAGGCCGGCGTCAAGGTACTCTACTACATCAGCCCGCAGATATGGGCCTGGCGCCAGGGACGGGTAAAGAAGATGGCGCGGCTGGTGGACCACATGGCGGTCATTTTGCCGTTTGAAGCGCCCTTCTATGAACGTGCCGGCGTGCCGGTTTCCTTTGTGGGGCATCCCATGAGTGATCTGGTCAAGGTTGTCGCTGAGCGGGACGAAGCAGCCGAAAGCTTCGGGCTTGATCCTTCCCGAAGGATCATCGGGCTCTTCCCCGGCAGCCGCCGGAACGAGATCGATCGACTCCTGCCGGTGATCGTCGATGCAGCGGTTCTGCTGAAGAAACGCTTTCCCGACGCCCAGTTCGTTCTCCCCGTGGCATCCACGCTGCACGATGACGACATAACCCCGCAACTCACGGCAGCCGGCCTTGAGGCCGCCATCACCCGTGAACGGATTCACGACCTGATCCGGGCCTGCGACGCCGTCATCTCCGTTTCCGGCACCGTCACCCTGGAAATAGCCCTGGTGGGCACCCCCATGGTGATCATCTACAAGCTCTCGCCCCTCACCTACCACCTGGCAAAGCGCATGGTGAAAGTGGACAACATCGGCCTCTGCAATATTGTCGCCGGAGAAACCGTGGTCAAGGAACTCATCCAGAATGAGGCCAATCCTGCTCTGATTGCGGACGAGGTCGGTTCGATCCTGACGGATGCCGGCTACGCCGGGAGAATACGGGAGAAGCTGGCGGCAGTCCGGGAGAGGCTGGGCGGCGGCGGCGCATCCGCAAATGTGGCGCGACTGATACTGGCAACAATGGAAGATCAATGAAACCAACCCTGTTACGCACCCTCAGCTTTTTCAAGCCCTATTGGGGGCTGTTGCTCATCTCTGCGCTCTGCTCGGCGGTCGTGGGGGGCATGGACGGCGCCTTCGCCTATCTGGTGGAGCCGGTCTTGAAGAAGATCTTCGCCGGCAAGGACACCGGCATCTTCCTGCTGGTGCCGGTCGGGATCATCGCCCTGTTCCTGATCCGGGGGATTACCCGCTTTACCTATGACACAGCCATCAAGCTGGCCGGCCAGAAGGCGATCCAGGATATCCGCAATACCCTGTATGCCAGCACGATCCGCCAGGATATGGCCTTTTACAACCGCCAGGCCACCGGCGAGCTGATGTCGCGCATGACCAACGATATCTCCCAGATGCAGGAAGGGATCGGCCAGGTCGTCAGCGGGCTGTTCCGCGATACGATTTCTGCCGTGTCGCTTCTGGGGGTCATCTTTTACCGCAACTGGGAACTGGCCATCATCTCCTTCGTGGTAATCCCGGCCACGGCCTATCCCGCCCAGCTGATCGGCAAGAAGATCAAGAACGCCTCCGGTCGCAGCCTCAACGTCATGGGTGGGCTGACGGCCACCCTTCAGGAAACCTTTTCCGGGGTCAAGGTCATCAAGGCCTTTGGCCTGGAAAACCAGATAATCAGCCGTTTCCGCGCGACCAACCTGGAGTATTTTCATCAAATTCGCCGGTTTATAAAATACGAATCCCTGGCCATGCCGGTTTCCGAAACCATCATCTCCCTGGGGGTGGCAGGCGTGATCTACTTCGGCGGCAGCCAGGTCATGTCGGGGCGCATGACCGCTTCGGAATTTTTCTCGTTCATTGCCGCCATGGTCATGGTATTCACCCCGATCAAGAAGCTCCAGGGGTCCTATAACGTGGTCCAGCGCTCAGCCGGCGCGGCGGAACGCGTCTTCAATCTCATGGACGAGCGCCGGGCCATCGTCGACCGCCCCGGCGCGGTGGATATCGGCCGTTCCTCAGGCCGGGTGGAGTTTCGCAACGTCTCCTTCGGTTACGGTGCCGAACCGATCCTCCAGGACATTTCCCTTATCGCCGAAAGCAACCGGATGATCGCTCTGGTGGGCCCCTCGGGCGGCGGGAAATCGACCCTGGCATCCCTGATCCCCCGCTTCTATGACGTAAGCGAAGGCGCCATCCTCATCGACGGCCGTGATATTCGCGACGTGACGGTTGCATCGCTCGTCTCCCAGATCGCCCTGGTGGACCAGGAGACGACCCTGTTCAACGAGAGTATTGCCGATAATATCCGCTACGGGAGACCGGGCGCCCCTCTGGAGGAGGTGGTGGAGGCGGCCAGGGCCGCCTTTGCCCATGATTTCATCGAACAGTTGCCCGATGGGTACGGCACCAACATCGGCGACCGGGGGCTGCGCCTGTCCGGCGGGCAGCGCCAGCGCATCTGTATCGCGCGAGCGCTCCTCAAAAATGCACCGGTCCTGATACTGGACGAGGCCACCAGCGCCTTGGACACGGAGAGCGAGCAGATGGTGCAAAAGGCCCTGGATAATCTGATGGTCAACCGTACCACCTTTGTCATTGCCCACCGTCTCTCCACCATACTGCATGCCGATACCATCATTGTCCTGGAAAAGGGGCGTATCGTGGAACGCGGCTCCCATGAAGACCTGTTGAAGAACAGCAGTCTCTATAGCCGGCTGCACGCCCTGCAATTCAGCGACCGCACCACCGGTGACGACCCCAGCGCCGAGTCATGAAACGCATCCTTTGGCCCGCCCAAACTGCCCTGTTCTATTTGCTCACCCTGGCAGGGGCAATTCTCCCCGCGAGCTTCATTCAGCCCGCCGGAAAGGCGGTTGGCGGCCTTATGGCCCTGCTACTGCTCAAACGACGGCGCATCGCCATCGACAATATCCGCCAGACCCTCCCTTTCATGAAGCAACATCCCGACTGGACCTGCCCCCTGGAAACCCCCGAGGAGATTGCCCGCGAATTGTTCCGGCATCTGGGTGTCTCGCTGCTTGAAACCTGCCGGCTGTACCACGGCAGGGGGGACGCCATCATCGGCGGCGTCGAGATCAGGGGGCGCGAACACTACGAGCGGGCCCGGGAGCGCCACAAAGGGATCATCTTCGTCACCGGTCATTGCGGCAACTGGGAATTGCTGGCCCTGGCGTTCTCCCGCACGTTCGGCACCTCCATGTCGGTCGTGGCGCGACGCCAGAACAACCCCTACCTCAACACCATGGTCGAAACCATGCGACTGCATTACAACAACAAGGTCATCTACAAAGATGGCGGTCTGCGGCAGATGCTCGGCGTGCTGAAAAAGGACGGCATCATAGGTATTCTGGGGGACCAGGCCGTGTTTCCCGAAGACGGAACGCTGATCGATGTCCTCGGCAGAAAAGCCTGGGCCACCAAGGCACAGGTCGTCATCGGTCGGAAAACCGGAGCCCCACTGGTCCCGGCTTTCATCCACCGAGAAGGTGCAAAGAGCGTCATCACCCTGTATCCGGAATACGAACTGGGCAGCGACACGTCGGACGAGGGCATCCAGCGGGATGTCCAGGCTTTGTCGCGCTATGTGGAGAACTTCGCCGTCGCGCATCCGGCGGACTGGTATTGGGTGCATCGACGCTGGAAGCGGGCCGGGGAGCCGTCATGCTGAACAACAAGTATTTTGATTTCGGGCTGCCGATTGCGGTGCTGATGGTGGCAACGGTGTTTATCGCCGTCACCGGGGTCGATCTTAAGGCGGCGCAGTTTTTTTATATCAACGGCGTCTGGCCCGTGGGGGACGCCCAGCCGTGGCACTTTCTGTACCTCTATGGATATTATCCCGCCTATATTCTGGGCGGGGCCGCATTGGCACTGTATGTGGCAGGTTTTGTCAAGCCGTACCTGACGCCTTTCAGAAAAGGCGCCGCCTTCATGGTGATTCTACTGATGCTGGGCCCCGGCCTGTTGGTCAACACCGTATTCAAGGATGGCTGGGGCCGTCCCCGGCCCCGGGAGGTGACTCAGTTTGGAGGCAAGCGGGCCTTCCACAACCCCTGGGAACGGGGCGTCGCGGGCAACGGCAAGTCGTTTCCCTCCGGGCACGGCGCATCGGCGTTCTATCTGGCCATGCCGTTTTTTGTCCTGCGCCGTCGCTCTCCGCGGATCGCCCGGCGGGTATTCGTCCTCGGCATGCTGTACGGCATCGTGATGGGGGTGGCCCGCATCAGCCAGGGGGGGCACTTTGTCAGCGATGTCCTGTGGGCCTGGGGCGTCGTCCACCTTACGGCCGTGGCGCTCTACTACCTGATGGGGCTTGACCGGGAGCATATTCCCGATGGCGGGGTTTGAGTCCTCCTATGTTCTACGCGGTCTACAACATACTCGCCCTTGTGCTGCTCGTGCCGGTACTCATCTACCACCTGTATCGCTCCATCAGCCGCGGCCGGCCCGCCGCGCTGGGCGAGCGTTTCGGGCACATCCCCCGGTCGCGGCTCGATACCATCGCCAACCGCCCGGTGATCTGGCTGCACGCCGTGTCGGTGGGCGAATCCATTGCCGCACGGCCATTGCTCAAGGCGTTGCGCCAACGCTACCCCGGACATGCCATCGTGGTGTCCAACACTACCGAAACCGGCCGCGGGGTGACCTCCGGCTTCCCCGAAAAAGACCTGTGCATCTACTTCCCCTTTGATTTCCTGCCGGCCGTACGCCGCACCCTGGATACGATCAAACCGGCCCTGGTCATCATCATGGAGACCGAGATCTGGCCCAACTTCAACCGGGAGGCGGCCCGTCGCGGCATACCGGTGATCCTGGCCAACGGCCGTATCTCGGACCGCTCCTACGGTCGCTACCTGAAGTTTGCCTGGTTCTTTCGCCATGCCCTGGAGTTCTGCTCCGCGCTCTGCATGCAGACCGCCGCCGACCGGGAGCGGATCGTCGCCATCGGTGCTCCGGCGGAGCGGGCGTTGGCGACGGGCAACCTGAAGTACGATATCCCCGGCAGTCAGGTGTCCCCCGATGAGCGGGCGGCCCTGCGGAAGCGCTACGCGATTCCCGAAGGGATGACCGTCATCACAGCCGCCAGCACCCATCCCGGCGAGGAGGAACCTGTTCTGGCCGCCTTTCGGGAACTCCTGGTGAGCCACAGCCGGCTCATGCTGGTCCTGGTGCCGCGCCATCCCGAACGGGCCGTCCTGGTCGCCGGGCTTCTGGAAAAGGCCGGGCTGCCGTTCCTGCGGCGCACGGCCCTGGCCGCGGATGCGACCTCGCTCTTTTCCGACGGCTCTGTGCTGCTGGTGGACACGGTGGGAGAATTGATGGACATCTACGCCCTGTCGAACCTGGCCTTTGTGGGGGGGAGTCTTGTGCCGACCGGCGGCCACAACCTGCTGGAACCAGCCTCCCTGGGGATACCGTTCATCTTCGGCCCCCACATGACCAATTTCCGTGAGATTATGGCGCTGGTCCTGAAATGCCGGGCCGGGGTCCAGGTCGAAGACGCCGCCGGTCTGGCCCCGGCCTGTTGCCGCCTGCTCGAAGATACTGCCCAGCGCCGGGAATTGAGCGCGAACGGGCTGGCCATGGTGCGGGAGAACGGCGGGGCCACCGAGCGGCACATGGCGGTCATTGCCAGCTATCTGTGAAAACCGGGGCTTGAATGTGGGTGAGCCCTGGTAAAGGTGCTGTTACTCGACCAGAAGTATGATTTATTTGTGACCATTGTTTTTCGAGATGAACACACACTGTTTTTAGGTTAAATAATGTTGTTGAATGACGTATAATACCAAACTTGCGATAATGACAAACAATCGGATGAGGTGTTTTTTATGCAGAAAAGTATGTGGCTGACAGCAGCGTTATTGCTTTCACTATTCATTTCCGGGTGCGGCGGCTCTACGTCCGCAAGCACTATTGCCAGCACTACCGATGTGTTTACCGCTAAGGATGTTTACCCGAATACGTTCTACGTCACATCACCCAAAGGTGCACCATATACCACATTCCATACCTATTCGGGCGTCACGAGGTATGATTGGAACTACAATCCATCGGATACTACCACAAGGGTCGGGACGTGGGCTCTATCTACGACAGGCAGCACGGTCACGTTTAATGTTGATTCATCCACCCCCGTCAAAACAATTACGGCCATCCAAAAAGTACACACGGATGCCACTAATTCGACGGTGGATTACTGGCTGGTCTACGATGTCGATAGCAAACAAAATTGCAGAATGTACCTGGATTCGCCAAAAACAACCTTTGGTGCCTATACATCATCCAATGCCGCAAGATACGGCTTGATGGGAGGAGCGATCCAGAACAACACGCTCCCGGCGACCTTCTCCAATGTCTCTACGGTCGTGGGGATTGCCGCGGTGGGGGACAGGGTAAAAATTGTGCCCACATTTTCCGATTATACCGCCGCAAGAATCCCCCCGGTGAATATGGGGTTGCCTATCGGCATCACCACCATCGACGGGAAAACATTCTTTGTGTTGGACAACTACAGCAACCGCATCCACATCGTAACGCTCGATGCGAGCGGCGCAGCCACCAGCGTCAAGACGCTGCGGACCGCGACCACCACCCCTGCTGACATAGTATTCAACAATCCCGCAGGTATAACGAGTGATGGGAAAAATCTGTATGTAACCGATACCTCGAATTACACGATCGATAAGATCGCACTTACCGTTGACTCATCAGGTCGCTATACCGGAACCGTCTCGGTTTTGGCCGGCAGTAGCGGGACTTCCGGGGCGATTGACGGCACGGGAAATACCACAACGACCACGACAACAAACGGTACAACAACGAGCAGCACCACAATCGGCGCAGCGCGTTTCGGCGCCCCCGTCGGGATCACAACCGACGGAACGAACCTGTATGTCGTGGACAACCAGACAGTCCGCAAGATCACCCTGGTGCCTAACGGCGGCACCCCCCAGGTCACAACATTGGCCGGTTCCCTCGGTGCTACCGGCTCGACAGACTCAACCGACGGCAAGGGGACCTCCGCGCGCTTCAACACCCCCCTGCGCATCACCACGGACGGGACCAACCTGTATGTGACGGACTTCTACAACTACACCATCCGCAAGGTCTCCATTGCCACTGGCCTGGTGACGAGGATAGCGGGGACCATCGGCACTTACGGCACGAACAGCGCCGTGAGTGTCGCGTCGGGGGATCGTGCGCTCTTCAACGGGCCGAACGGCATCACCACGGATGGCACCTACCTGTATGTGACCGATTGGGGACGGGATATCTATAACGCCCCGGGGCGCGGCCAGGTGATATTCAGGATAGTTCTTACCTCAAGCGGTTTCTCCGGTGAAGTCAAGAGGATAGCCGGAACCCAGGACACGTTCGGATTTGATACAGGGACCGTCTCCGCGCTTGGTGCATATTTTTGTGCCCCCATGGGCATCACCACGGACGGCATCGGCCTTTATGTGGCGGATGCCCAGAATTATACGATACGAAGGATAAAATAGTTGGATCGCCTTCTCCCCGCCGCGGCTCAAACGGCGGCGGGGAGGGGCCCATCGGGATGGATTTGACCTCCTCTTCCACATACTGGCGCAGCGTCGCCACGGGAACACGAAAGGGGCTTGCCGGGCGCCTGCTGGTCCTTGCCCTGTCTCCGGTTGCCCTGCTCTATGCCTGTATCCAGATCATCCGCAGCACCCTGTACGGAAAGCAGATCCTGACGGTAAAACGTCTGCCCCGGCCGGTGATCTCGGTGGGCAACATCACCGTGGGGGGCACCGGCAAAACACCTGCCACGGCCTTTATCGCCCGGTTGCTCATCGCCCGCGGCCTGAAGGTGGCGGTTCTGTCGCGCGGCTATGGCGGCTCTATGGAGGGACAGACCGCTATTGTCGCCGATGGGGATGCTACCCGTCTGGATGCCGGACAGTGCGGTGACGAACCGTACCTGCTGGCCGCCACGGTGCCGGGCCTGATGGTGGTGATGGGGGCCGACCGACAGAGGGCCGGCCTGCTGGCCATGGAACAGCTCTCTCCCGATATCTTCCTGCTGGATGACGGTTTTCAGCACCTGCGTCTCCAGCGCGACCTGAACATCCTGCTTGTGGATTGCGCACATCCCTTCGGCAACGGCTGGACCCTGCCGGCCGGACTGCTGCGGGAGCCGATAAGCGCCGTGCAACGCGCCGACCTGATTATCCATACCCGTTGCCCCCTGGGTTTTTCCCCCGCGCCTCTGGCGGGGAAACCTGCATGTTCGGCCCGCCATCGCCTTGGCGCGGCCCTCCCCCTGTCTGGTGGGCCCCTTGTCTCCTTTGACGCTCTGCGGGGCACAAAGGTCCTGGCCTTTGCCGGCATCGGGGAGCCGGACCCGTTTTTCGAGGAGCTCCGTACCTTGGGGCTGGACGTGGTTCGCACCATCCCGTTTCCCGATCACGCCGCCTATACCCCCGCCCAACTGGCCGGATTGGGGGAGGCCTTCCGGGGCTGCGGCGCCGAGTACGCCGTGACGACGGAAAAGGACGGGGTGAAGCTGCGCCGCCTTGCACCGGAGTTTGCCCAAAAGGTCCTGCTCGCCCGGCTTGAGTTTGCCCTCGACGACCCCACCACCCTGATGGGTCTCCTGAACAATTTACTTCAAAAATAACCGTTCCTGTGTCAAAATATATAGTTTATTACAGGATACGCACATGCTGCCTGAACGTCTGCAATCCATACTTGCCTGCCCCATCTGCACGGGAGAGCTCTCACTGTCGGGCGGTGGCCGGTACATGCTGTGCCGCCCCTGTGGGGTGAAGTTTCCGATCCGCGAGGGTATTCCGGTCCTGCTGGCGGACGAGGCCGAAGCGGTAACGCCTGGGGATACCGGAAAGGATGATCGATGATGCTCCCGGATCGCCATAAGGTTCGCCGGATACTGATCCGCGCGGTCAACTGGATCGGAGATGCGGTTATGACGACGCCGGCCCTCGGGCTGATTCGGGAGCACTACCCCGAGGCCGAGATCACCCTGCTGGCGAATCCCCCGGTGGCGGAGGTCTTTTCGCCCCACGACTGGGTGGACAAGGTCATGGTCTTCGACCGCGAAGGGGCCCATCAGGGGCTGCGGGGCAGACTCAGGCTGGCCTCCGAACTGCGAAAACGCTCATTCGACATGGTGATCATCCTACCCAACTCCTTCGATTCCGCCCTGGTGCCCTGGCTGGCGGGCATACCGGTCAGGCTGGGAAAGAGCAGCGATGGCCGCAGTTTGCTGCTGACCGGCCGTTATTCCCAGGACGAAACGCCGCCCCACCGTCACGAGGTCCAGTACTACCGCAATCTGGTGCGCCATTTCGGCATTACGGGCGTGGATGTGCTGCCGCGTCTGTGCACCACGCCGGCGGAAGACGCCGCCGCCGAGGCCCTGCTGGCCAAGGGGGGCATACCGGCGGGAGCGTGCGTGCTCGCCGTCAATCCCGGCGCTACCTATGGCTCGGCCAAACGGTGGTACCCGGACCGGTTTGCCGACGTCGCCCGCCGCCTCGCCGCGGAGTGGCAGGCACGGATCGTGATCTTCGGCAGTCCCGGCGAGGCCGGCATTGCCGCCGACATCGAGCAGCGCCTGGGAGGCGATTGCCTCAATATGGCCGGCAAGACCACCGTGCGGGAACTGATGGCGCTCATCAAACGCAGCAATTTCATGGTCACCAACGATTCCGGACCGATGCATATTGCCGCCGCCTTCGATGTGCCCCTGGTGGCCATTTTCGGCCCCACCGACCATACCGGCACCGCGCCCTATACCGTCAAGGCGGCCATTGTGCGCAAAGGCGTGGCGTGCGCCCCCTGCAAGTTGCGGGAGTGCCCGACCGACCATCGCTGCATGACGGCGGTTACTGCGGACGATGTGGTTGCGGCGGCGTTGGCGCTTACACAACAACCGCCACAGTCATGATCTCCTGAGTCGGGGAAAGGCATTTCACCTCTGGTTATGGAGGGAAAGTGCTTTGTTGCGGCGTCTTGTTGCCTGTTCATAAAAAATATGGTTACCCCCTGGGATTTCAAGGGCTTGTGGGAAGCCGCCGTCAAAAGGTGCTGGCATGAAGATCGTTTGCATATTATCCCCTTATTATGATTATTTGACAGCCTCCTTGATGGAGGGGTTGCAGGAGCTCGGGCATGAGATCATCGCGTCCGAGAACAGTAATTACGCGGCACGATCATCGAACGGAAAGATCCTGAAAGAGGCGGAACATGCCGATCTGATTGTGGTTTGTTCTAATAAAGGGGTGAGGACCGGGCTGGTGGATTACATGGATAATCCCAACAAGGTCTTTGTGGACGGTTCTGATTCCCAGGCATTCAAGGTCTACCCCTATGCGAAGTTCAGGGCGGTATTCAAAAGAGAGCTGAATAAATGCTGGAACAATAAAAACGCCGATCCGGTCTATCCGTTGCCGTTTGCCGCGGAAAAGAGATATTTCGATCACCCCAGGCTGCAACGCGACATAAAAGCCTCATTTGCCGCCAATCTGAACAACAACACCATGCGCTATTCAATCTATCAAAGACTCTTGAATAGAGACGATGCAGCCATATTCTGCGGAAGTACCGGCGAGTGCGCATACATTCGGTCACAGTCCAGGGGGTGGCCGATAAAAACGCCGAAATATCAGGATATCCTCTACCGCAGCCGGATTGCGGTAAACGTGGTCGGCGCTGGATACGATTGTGCCCGCTACTGGGAAATCCCCGCTGCCGGCACCTTGTTGCTCACGCAGGAGCTGGACATTACCATACCGCATCCTTTCACCAGCGGCACAAACTGTATGGTTTTCAAGACCCCTGACGAATTCGACGAAAAATTGGATCTCTTACTCTCCGACCCTGCATTGGTGGAGACCATTGCGGCCGCCGGGCATGAGCATCTGGTAAGGTATCATACGACGAAAGAACGAGCCGCGTATTTTCTGGCGATGGTGGCTGAAAACAGCGGCGACAATCGTTTCTGCGAAAGTTTCTACCGGGAAAAGCCACGTTTTCATGGGCTTAAGCGCGTCTTCGGCTTTATGAAATAGAATCGTTTCGTTCTCCCGTCGTGTTCCCCTGACGATTGGCGGCAGCGCAACCGGTCTGGCAAGGAGTCTGTTCATGGTTCATCAAGGTCTGGCTGACCGCGCCGTTACGGCGCCGTGCAAGATCAGCGTCATCCTCATCGTTTTGAATGGTGAGGCTACCATTGCCCCGTGCCTTCAGAGTGTGTCCTGGGCTGCGGAGATCATCGTCGTTGACTCCGGAAGCACCGACAGGACCGAAGAGATCTGCACCACCTATCCGGGCGTGAGGTTTTTTCATCACCCCTGGTTGGGGTATGGTCCCCAGAAAAACTATGCCCTCTCGTTAGCAACTCACGAGTGGGTCTTGTCCATCGACGCCGATGAGGTCATCACCCCTGAGTTGGCGGAGGAGATACGGGGTGCCATCGACAACAATGGCGCTTACGCGGGGCTCAGTTTCAGGCGCAAGAATATGTATAAAAAGCGGTGGGTCCGTCACTCCGGTTGGTGGCCCGATGAAATACTGCGGGTGTTCAGGAAGGATGCGGGAAGATTCAATGACCGGCAGGTACACGAATCCGTCGAAGTCAATGGGGCCGTCAAGAAGCTTGCCGGTGTCATGGAGCATTTTTCGTATAACAGGCCGGAAGATTTTATTCTGAAGATGTACAGTTACTCCACCGCCGGCGCCCGGCAGATGCGGGTTGCGGGAAAGAGGGGCGGGGCGTTGCGCGCCGTCGTCCGAACGGTGGCCGCATTTGTGAAGAGCTATATCCTGAAGCGCGGCTTTCTTGACGGCCGTACCGGGTTGCTCGTAGCCGTTTCGGGCGCCATCGGCGTTTTTTACAAGATAATCATGCTGTCGGAACTCAACGAAGAGGATTGATCTGTTGTGGTACTCGACACGGCACGAAAAGGCTGCGCATGCACGTATTGGTCATAAACACCGAAAAGGGCTGGAGGGGGGGCGAACGTCAGACCCTCTATAATATCATGGGCTTTCTACAGGCAGGCCTTCAGGTCGATCTGCTGTGCCGAAAGGGGTGCCCCCTGTCGCAAAAAGCCCGTGGACTGGGGATAACGGTGCACGAGATCGGCGGAACCCTGGGCGGCCTTCGGTGGTTGGCGACCAACGCGGCAGCCTATGATCTCATGCAAGCCCAGACAGCCAAAGCCCAGACGCTGGCTGCCGTGACAAAACCGTTTCACGGCAAACCGATCGTGTACACGCGCCGGGTCGACTTCGTGCCACGGGGCAGACTCACGAAGATCAAGTATCGCACCACCGATCATGTCGTTGCCATATCCAACTGGGTAAAAACCATACTGGAGAATTTTGGCATACCGAATATCACCATCATCTCCGATGTCGTCGTACCGCGGACCCTGGACAGCAGGCGGGCCACGGAGATCGTTGCCAAGGTGGACACCAAGGGGAAAAAGATCGTTGCAACCTTTTCCGCCCTGGAGCAACACAAGGACCCTCTTACCATGATTGAAGCGGTACGGGAACTCTCCCGGATGAGGGATGACTTCGTGTTTTTGCATTTCGGCGATGGTTCTCTCAGAAACACGGTGCAGCAGAAGATAGACGAGTACCGGTTGAACGATGTCTATCATTTGATGGGATTCGTTCCCGAGGTTGAGGATGTCTTTCTGCTCATGGACGTGTTTTGCATGAGTTCCGAAGAAGAGGGATTGGGCAGCAGTGTGCTCGATGCCTTTGTCTATAAGGTGCCGGTCGTGTCCACATCCGCCGGGGGGTTGACGGAAATCGTTACCGGGCGAGGGTTCCTGTGCGACATAAAGGATAGCGCCGCTATGGCGGAATGCATCGATAAGGTTCTGGAGCACCCGGAAGAATATCGGAAAACAGCGGAGCGGGCCTATGACTATGTTGTTTCCGCCCATTCCCTCGAAAGCACGACCGAACAGTATCTGGAGCTATTCAAAGGTCTCGCCGACCGGGAGAGCGGAAGGCCATGATAGATGCGCCCGGCACCATACTGATAGCCAATACCCGCCTCATCGGCGATGTCGTCCTCACCACGCCGTTGGTTGAAATTCTGATGGACGCATTTCCCGGCGTTGCAATCGATGTCCTCGTCAACCGTGGTACGGGCGAATTTCTGGAGAAAGACCCCCGGATTCGTAGGGTCATCTATTCCGAGAAATGGAGAAATTCTGCCTCGGGTCTTGGCAGCAGCTATCTCCTGGGGCTCGTCAGAAAGTATGACCTGGCCATAACGATGAATTCGGGCGACCGGGGGGCCATGGCGGTCCTCGTCGCCAGCAGACGCTACCGCGTGGGCTTTTGTCAGACCGACAAGCCCTACTCGCGGTTTCTTCGCTCCAGGTTATTCAGCCACCCCATTGACGGTGCCGCAGATATGCACATGGTTGGGCTATGCGGCCAGGTCGCAGATGCGCTGGGCATACCCTACTCGTTGCTCAGGGTGCGGCTCTTTTGGGACAAGGGCGATGAGGAGCGCGTTGCCGCTACGCTGGGTGGCGAACCCGTCCCCCCTTATTTCGTCATCCATCCCTTTGCCCGCTGGGGCTATAAATATTGGGATCTAAAGCGTTTTGTCGAGGTGAGCAATCATGTGGCACGGGAGCATCACCTGCAACCGGTTTGGACGTCGTCACCCGACGAAGCCGAGGCGCAATTGCTTAAGGAGAGCGCCGCAGAGTGCAGCGTAAAGCCCATATTGATACCCGGCAGCCTGTCCCTCAACCAGATGGCCTGCCTGCTCCAGGGAGCCCGCCTCTATATCGGCCTCGATACGGCAATTACCCACATTGCCGCATCAACCGGCGTACCGGTGGTGGCGCTCTACGGCCCCACGGAACTGTGGCGTTGGCATCCATGGAACAATGATTCTCCGTCGGCAAAGCTCGTTCGCCCGGGTTATCGCGGCCCGATCCGGTGCGGCCGGATCGTTACCCTGCAAGCGGGCTGCGACCACCCGACCTGTCTCAGGCCCGATTGTTACGGAGCAGTTGAAAATCCCTGCATGATGGCAATAACAACGGACCAGGTCTGCCAAGAGGCGTCCCGATTGCTGTCGTCATCCACTACGCAGATACAACAGACGCATGGTGCCGATCATGGCCGTTGACATCGCCTTTATAGCGGTAAACTACAACACCCGTGCTCTCGTCGAGGAATTGATCCGGTTCTTTGCAACGTGCGAGCTGCCGTTCCGCCATTGCCTGGTGGTGGTTGACAATTCTTCCACCGATGGCTCGCGCGAGATGCTCGAACAGGCGCAGGGGGACGGCCTGGTCTATATCCAGGCCAACGAAAACCTGGGCTATGGCCGTGGCATGAACCGGGGGATGGCGGCCGTTGCAAGCCGCTATGCCTGCGTCATGAATACCGATCTGATTCTCAACCGGGAAGCGCTGGTTGCTCTGTGGGAGTTTTTTGAGAGCCGCCCCGAGGCCGGTGTCGCTTCTCCGGTTATCCTGGGAAGTGATGGCCGCATGCAAGGCTTTCTCAGTTTTCCCGGTCTCCTGTTGCTCTATGCACCGACGCTCAGCAAAATCAAGAGCAAGCTGTGGAAGTTGCGGGTAGCGAAAGCACGCGTTCCCCTCAGGGTCCCCGGCGTATTGGGCGCTTTTTTTATGATTCGGCGCTCCTGTTTCGCCGCCCCCCTGTTCGACGAGGATTTTTTCTTCTATTACGAGGATACGGAGCTTGCTCACCGGTATTGGGAACAGGGGGTGCCGTGCTATGTGCTGCCCCAGGTTTCGATCATCCATACGGGGGGGCAGTCTACCTCGGCCGCCGGTGGCAAGCTGTTTCAGCAGAGCCGGCGCATCTATATCGAAAAATGCTACGGCGCCCCCCATACGGCGTGGCTGGCTACCCTCGACCGGGCCAGGCTTCGTATGAAGTATTACAAGTACCGGATACTGAGTTGTTTTGTAAAAAGCGGCAAGATACAGCGCAAGTACGAATACTACGCCAGGCTTGTCCAGCCGGATGACTAGTGCCTCACCGCATAAGGATAGATAACGCTAAGGATTTTTGTGAATGAATATTTGCCTGATCAATAATTTTAACTACGGGGGCTACCTTGGCGAATGTTTGGATTCTGTCCTCCAGCAGTCAAAACCTTTTGACCTGATCATTGTTGTTGACGACGGCTCCACGGATAATTCACGGCACGTGCTTGCCGGCTACAAAAAAGAAAATGTAATAACTATCGAAAAAGAAAACGGAGGGCAGCTTTCTGCCTTTAATTGTGCTGCAAAGCATATTCCGTTCGATGCGCAGGTCTTTTTTCTCGATTCCGACGATATCTACCCACAGGATTATCTGGAATTATGGTGCAGTTTTACGAAGAAAGACAACAGGGATTTTACGTACTGTAAAAGCATAAGATTTGGTGTGGATGATACAAGACTTACTTCAAGCCTCATCGAAAACGTATCAACCATAGAGATAGGCACAACCTCATCCATAACTCTTTTTCTTAACTATTGGATCGGAGCACCCACATCGTGTGTATCCATTTCAGGAGGACTCTTTCATAAGCTGCTGCCATACGGTGACGAAAGGAATTGGAAGGTAAGGGCTGATGATGTGATTGTTTTCGGTACCTCAATACTTGGTGAGAACAAAACCTATGTTCCGGCATTGGGTATAAACTATCGCGTGCACAGTAAAAACAATACGTTTGAAGAAAAACGGTCGAAAGACAAAAAGAAGGCATACCGGGCTGCCCTTGAAACCCTGATGGCATCATACGCCGAAAAGGCAGGCATAAAGAGATACCCCTCTCCAATCGCCACCTATCGTGAAATCAAGGGTTTGAGTGCTGAAGCGGGCAGAACCGTTAATGTGCCGAGCGGAGTGCGGTTGTTGCGAAAATTGTGTGTTGCTTTCATACGGCACAGGTAAAGTGACAACGGACTCTCGGACAATTCGACCACGATAGTTTCTTCAGAACCGGCCACATTTACGACAATTGCTCCTGTGGGCCGGAATACTGGTACCTCCGGCACCTGGAAAACCCCGTGTTGACACCGGGGGGAGCTTTTTACCTGCTGCCCAATCCCGTGGAGCGCCGACGCTTGTCATATCATGGCGAGTCGGCAGAAATGAATGGTATGGTGTCACAACGTAACGGAAAGCGCGCATTGAAGGTTGGTGCCGTGTATAAGGCGGGATAACCGATGCGCGTTCTGATCATAAAAACATCCGCCCTGGGCGACATCATTCACGCCCTGCCGGTTATCGATTACCTGCGCCAGGTGTCGACCGGGGTCGAGATCGACTGGGTGGTCGAAGAACCGTTTCTGCCGGTGCTGGAGCACAATCCCGGCCTGTCGCAAATTCATGTCGTCAGGACAAGGAAGTGGCGCAAGGCCCCGTTCTCCGCGGAGACCCGCAAGGACCTGAGGGCGTTGCGCATGGAGTTGCGGGAACGCTGCTACGACCTGGTCTTCGACATCCAGGGGAACCTGAAGAGCGGCCTGATCGCCTGGCTCACCGGCGCCCGCGAACGGGTCGGCTTCACCAGGGAGGTCGCGCAGGAAAAGGCCAACTGTCTGTTCACCACCCGTCGCATCCCGTTTAGGGACAGCGACCGCAACGTTACCGACCGCTACCTGCGAGTGGTCAGCGCCCTGTTCGGCAGGGATTACCGCGGCATGGAACTGACGGGCGCCATCGTCTCCGCACCCGAGGACGAGGCTGCCGCGGAACGCTACCGGGCAGGATTGCCGGGCGGGCCGGTCATCCTCTTCCAGGTCGGCACCACCTGGAACACCAAGTTGTGGTATCCTGAGGGGTGGTCGGAGCTGGCGCGCCGGGTCGTGGCCCGGTATCCCGGGGCGACCATACTGATCAACTGGGGCAGCCCCGGCGAAAAGGCCCTGGGGGAGCGGATCGCCGGTGAAGTCGGTCCGGCGGTGCACCTCCTCCCCTGGCTGCGCATCAGGGAACTCATCCCGGTGCTCAGGAGGGTGGATCTGGTTATCGGCGGCGACACCGGCCCGGTATACCTGGCCGCTGCCGTCGGCACCCCCACGGTCTCCTTTTACCGGGCGACCAGCGCCGCCACCTATGCCCCCCAAGGGAAACGGCACCGCACGGTTCAGGCCGCCATGGAGTGCGCTGCCTGCTACCGGACCTCCTGCGACCGGGACGGGGAGTGCCGCCGCAGCATCACCGTTGATGCTCTCTTTGGCGCGGTAACGGATTTGATCGGACAGTACCCGAATGGAAAGGATGCACCATGTTGACCAAGCTGAACCTGAACGGGCTCGAGGATGCCTTTGACCGCTATCTGAGCTATTGGCATACCGATCCCGCCACCTATGATGCGCTGGATATCCCCATCAGCCCCATCGCCCTGGAGCTGGCCTACCGCAACTATCTGTTGTGGCACGAGGAGGACAAGGCGCGCCGCACCGATGTGGACGACAGCGCCATTGCCGTCGTCAAGCGCGCCATCGACAAGCTCAATCAGCAACGCAACGATCTGATCGAAAAACTGGACGAGGCGATCCTGGCCCAGGTTACGGCTGTCGCTCCCAAGCAGACCGCGGACCGGATCAATTCCGAGACCCCCGGCAGTATCGTGGACCGCATATCCATCATGTCGCTCAAGATCTATCACATGGACGAAGACAGCCGCCGCGGCGATATCGACGATGTTCACCGGCAGCGCTCGCTCCACCGTCTCTCCGTGCTGAAACTCCAGCGCTATGACCTGTATGTCGCCCTTGAACAGTTGCTGGCCGATTATGTGGCAGGCCACAAACGGATGAAGCTCTACAAACAATTCAAGATGTACAACGACCCGACCTTGAACCCGGAATTGTACCGGGCGCGCAACCAGGGATGAAGATCGCTTTTGTCAGGCTCACCTCGCTGGGGGATATCATCCTCGCCATGGCGGCGTTGCAGGTCGTGCGCAGCCGCCTGCCGGAGTGCCATGTCACCTGGGTAGCCGAGAGGCGTTTTGCCGATATTCTCGATCATAACCCCGATATCCAGCAGATCATCCGGATCGACCTGAAAGAGCTGAAAAGGAAGAAGTCCTTGACCGCCTTGCGTGCCGAGTACCGCCGCCTTGCATCATGCGGCGATTTCGATGTTGTCATCGACCTGCACGGCATGTTGAAGTCCGCCGTCATAGCCGCTTCCCTGGGCGGCATCCGGTACGGGTTCGCCCGGCAGATGCTCAAAGAGCCGTTGGCCGGCCTGTTCTATAACCGCTCGGTCCCGGTTCCGCTGGATCTCCCTGCGGTGTGCCGCTACACGACCCTTGCCGCCCAGAGCCTCGGCCTGGATTTCCGGCCTGACGAATTGTGCCCCCCCAAGCCGTACCTGTTCTGGGGGGAGGGCGACGGCGCGGCCACGGAGGAGTATTTCGCTACGGACAAGCATAATATCCTGCTTGTGCCCGAAACCAGCGCAAGCTACAAGAACTACCCGCCTGAAAAGTTTGCGCGTATCGCGAATCTGTTGCCGGGAAACATCATGATCTGCCACGGCAACCAGCAGGAGTTCCTGACCGCATCCCTGATTGCCGAACGTGCGCCTCATGTCCGGGTATTACCCCGTTTGAACCTGAACCAGCTCAAGGCGACGGTGGGGCGCTGCGATCTCGTCATCGGCGGGGATTCGGGACCGACCCATATCGCCTGGGCCTGTGGAGTTTCCTCCATAACCCTGTTCGGAGCAACGCCGGTATGCATCTATCCCACGGAGCGCAATCGGGTCATAACGACGTCGTCTGTGGTCAACCTGCGTAAGCCTGACTCCCGTGACGACTCGGTCGGGCATATCACCCCGGAAGAGATCGCCCGGTTGGCGCAGGAACTCTTGGCATGACTCCAACCACAATCCACCACGTGGAGAAAACCCCATGACACTCCATCGTTTTTCCCGCACCGAACTCCTGGTCGGCCAAGAAGGGCTCGAGACGCTCCGCCGGAAGCGGGTCATGATCTGCGGTATCGGCGGGGTCGGCAGTTATGCGGCCGAGGCCCTGGGGCGGGCCGGGGTCGGCTCCATCACCCTGGTGGATTTCGACGACATCTGCCTGACCAATGTCAACCGCCAGATTCACGCCCTCTCCAGCACGGTGGGCATGTCCAAGGTCGAGGTCATGGCCGGGCGGCTCAAAGACATCAACCCGGACGCCGAGATCGTCCCGGTCAAGGCCTTCTTCTCCGCTGAGAATGCGGCACAGTTGTTGACGCCCCGCCCGGACTACGTGCTGGACGCCATCGACCATTTCACCGCCAAGACCGCCCTGATCACCATCTGCCGCGCCAGTGGCATCCCGGTCATCTCCAGCATGGGGGCGGCCAACAAGCTCGACCCCACCAAAATCCAGGTGGCGGACATCTCCGCCACTCGCAACTGCCGCATGGCCCGCAGCATGCGCAAGATACTCCGCCAGGCCGGTATCCATGAGGGGGTTCAAGTCGTCTACTCCACCGAGGGACACCGCGAACTCAACCCCCAGGCCGCCCATTGCGGCACGGAATGCATCTGTCCCAATCGGGACGACCAGGTGTTCCGCTGCGAAAACCGCCGCGTGATCCTGGGCAGTATCTCCTTCATCCCCTCCATCTTCGGCCTGACCATGGCCGGAACCGTTGTCAACGAACTGCTGAAACAGGGGCATTGACCCCACCCCACGCCCTGAATTTTTCTGGTTGACCGTTGTCATTTCCCCGTTATACTCGTATACACAACTTAGCCATAGGAGGGAACCATGGGGAGAGAGTTTTCGCTACAGGAGGCCTTGAAGCTGGCGATCAAGGCTGAAAAGGATAGCATGGATTTCTACCGCAAGGCCGCCTCGGTGGCGAAGAACGAGCGTGCCAGGAAGGTGTTTGACCTGTTGGCCAACGAAGAGGTCGGCCATCTCAAGGCGTTCTTCGCTCACTACAAGGGGGAAGAATTCGGAGACCTGACCAGCTACATTAATTCGCCGGCCGATACGAAGAACCCTACCTATATGAAGCTGGAGAAGGCCATCAACGAAGAAATGGTCGAGCAGAAGGCCCTGGAATTGGCCTTGGCCGAGGAGAAGGAGTGCATCGGCCAGTATTCACAGTTCGCAAAGGATATGGTGGACCCCGGGGTCAGGAGCGTCTTCGAACGGGTCGTCAAGGAAACCCAGGGACACTATGACCTGATCGAGTCCGAGTACGCCCACGTCATGAAAATGGTGCATGAGAGCGACCAGGACATCTACGTCAGGGAGTAGGGCGTTCCCTTCTTCGTGCTACAACGGGGGCCTGCCGGCTGGAGATGCCGTCAGGCCTTTTCATCTTTCCCATAGAAAGGAACAGCAATGAACATCAGCCAGACGCTTGCGCTTATCATTGCGGTGGTTGCCGCGGCGCCCCTGTGGGCCGCACAGGACGACACCGCAACGGGGAAAAATCTGGGCAATGTGGTCGGAGGCGACTTCAAAAAGGCCCATGCCGTCATCGAAAAGAGATGCACGGTCTGTCACAGCGACAAACGGATCGACGCCGCGTTGTCGTCAGGGAAGGACATGGCCACGATCCAGCAGGAGATGGAGCGGCGGGGGGCCAAACTGAACGCCAACGAGCGGGAGGTGCTGGGCATCTACTGGAAACAGAACCCCTTGAAGAAATAGAGGCGGCCCCGGCGGGACAACATGGCATGAAAAAAGCGGCAGGGGATGATCTCCCCTGCCGCTTCTGTTTTCGGAACAAGCGAATCTGCTACATCATCCCACGTAGTACTTGGCCAGGAGCGGCACGAGCAGCAGCGAGACGATGTTGATGATCTTGATCATCGGGTTGACGGCCGGGCCGGCGGTGTCCTTGTACGGGTCGCCGACGGTGTCGCCGGTAACGGCAGCTTTGTGGGCGTCGCCGCCTTTGCCGCCGTGGTGGCCGTCCTCGATGTACTTCTTGGCGTTATCCCAAGCGCCGCCGCCGGTGGTCATGGAAATGGCCACGAAGATACCGGTGACGATGGTGCCGACGATCACGCCCCCCAGGGCCTTGGGACCGAGGGTGAAGCCGACGATGACCGGGGCGAGGATCGGGATCAGGCCGGGGATGACCATTTCCTTCAGGGCGGTCTTGGTGACGATATCGACGCAGGAGGCGTAGTCCGGCTTGCCGGTGCCTTCCATGATCCCCTTGATCTCCCGGAACTGGCGACGGACTTCCACAACAACGGCGCCGCCGGCCTTGCCGACCGCTTCCATGCACTGGGCTGCGAAGTAGTAGGGGAGCATGCCGCCGATGAAGAGGCCGACGATGATGTAGGGGTCGGACAGGTCGAAGGTGATGGCCTTGCCGGCAAACTTCAACTCATCCACATAGGAGGTGAAGAGGATAACGGCGGCCAGGCCGGCGGAGCCGATGGCGTAGCCCTTGGTCACGGCCTTGGTGGTGTTGCCCACCGCGTCCAGGGGGTCGGTCACGGCGCGGACCGAGTCGTCCAGTTCGGCCATCTCGGCGATGCCGCCGGCATTGTCGGTGATCGGGCCGTAGGCGTCCATGGCCACGACGATGCCGGTCAGGGAGAGCATGGACACGGCCGCTATGGCGATGCCGTAGACCCCGGCGCACTGGAAGGAGACGATGATACCGGCTGCGATGACGATCACCGGAGCGGCCGTGGCTTTCATGGAGACGCCGAGGCCGGCGATGACGTTGGTGCCGTGGCCGGTGGTGGAGGCCTGGGCGATGTGGCGGACCGGGCCGTATTCGGTGGAAGTGTAGTATTCGGTGATCCAGAAAATGGCCCCGGTCACGACCAGGCCGACGATGGAGGAGATGAAGATGTTGATGGCGCTGAAGGTCGCCCCGGAGTCATTGGTGAGCCCTTGGGGGAACATCTGGACCGTGACGAAGTAGAAGGCGATGCAGGCCAGGACGGCGGAGACGATCAGCCCTTTGTACAGGGCGGGCATGATCTTCTGGCTGGCGCCCAGTTTGACGAAGAAGGTGCCGATAACCGAGGTGACGATGGAGATGCCGCCCAGGATCAGCGGATAACTGACCGCGCTCTGGTTGCTGTTGAAGGCGATGGCGCCCAGCAGCATGGCGGCGATCAGGGTCACGGCGTAGGTTTCGAACAGGTCGGCGGCCATACCGGCGCAGTCGCCCACGTTGTCGCCCACGTTGTCGGCGATGACGGCCGGGTTGCGGGGGTCGTCCTCGGGGATGCCTGCCTCGACCTTGCCCACCAGGTCGGCGCCCACGTCGGCGCCCTTGGTGAAGATACCGCCGCCCAGACGGGCGAAGATGGAGATCAGGGAACCGCCGAAGCCGAGGCCGACCAACTGGCTGACCACTTCCTTCACCGGTGCGCCCGGCATCAGTTTCTGCAGGGCCAGGTAGTAGCCGGCCACGCCCAGAAGGCCCAGGCCGACCACCAGCATGCCGGTGATGGCGCCCCCCTTGAAGGCCACGTTAAGGGCCTTGACGATGCCGCTTTTGGCCGCCTCGGTGGTGCGCACGTTGGCGCGGACCGATACGAACATGCCGATGAAACCGGTAAGGCCGGAGAAGAGCGCGCCAATGGCGAAGCCGATGGCGGTCTTGACACCCAGGGTGGCGAACAATGCGACGAACATGATCACGCCCACAACGGCGATGATCGTGTACTGGCGTTTCATGTAGGCGCCGGCGCCCTCCTGAATCGCGGCAGCGATCTGGCGCATCCGGTCATTGCCCTGCGGCAGCCCCAGAATCCACTGTGCCGAAATCAGTCCGTAGGCGACAGCCACTACGGCGCAGACCAGGGCGAAGTACACAGCATACTGTTCCATTCTCTCAATTCCTCCTGTTGATATAAATAGCCGATAATCAGGCAATTCTTCTTCACATGCAGAAACGAAAAATTGTTAATTGAATAGCGGTTGATTGTCAAGCGTTATTTCCTGCGCCCTGCCGCATGTTTCCTCTCTTTTGGTCTGGCCCGCCTCCCACTTGTCATGGCGCGGGCGGCATGATATATAAAGAGTCTGTACTGCGTGCACACCATAACGACCATCAAAGGAGTATTCCCTGATGAAATATGCATATTTAGTACTCTTGGCTGCCATGACAGGGCTTGCCGGTTGCGCTACCCAAAGTTCGCTCGACGTGGTCCGCAGCGATGTGGATGCCGTCAAGACCAGGCTGTTTTCCGTGGAAAAGGACCTGGGGGGGGTGAGGGACGAGTCCAAACAGGGGATCGGCTCCATCGAGAAGGAATACAAATCCGACGTGACGGCGGTTCGCAAGCTCTCTGCCGATATCCAGGCCTCCATGGACAGTCTCAGGACCGATATCCAGGCCCTGAACGGCAAGGCGGACGATCTGGCCATCGCCACCAAAAAGCCGACGGACGACCTGACCCGCTACCGTGAGGATGCGGACAAGCGTATGCTCACCCTGGAAGACCGGGTCATGAAGTTGCAGACGGCCATCGACGAACTGGGCAAGAAGATGGGCGACCTCGCCTCCCTGCCGAAAAAGGAAGAGGTCGTTACCCCCGAATCCTTCTATACAAAGGGGCTGGAGCTCTTCAAGGCGGGAGACATGCCCGGTGCGCGGGATATCTTCACCAAATTCCTGGACAAGTACCCCCAGCACGACCTGGCCGCCAATGCCCAGTACTGGATCGGCGAGACCTTCTACAGCGAAAAGGGGTATGAACCGGCCATCCTGGCGTACCAGGAGGTGATCAAGCAGTATCCGACCAAGGACAAGGTCCCGGCTGCCATGCTCAAACAGGCCATGTCCTTCAAGGCCATCAAGGACGCCAAGAGCGCCCGGTACGTCTTGAAGAAGCTGGTGGAGGGGTATCCCAAGAGCGACGAGGCGAAGAAGGCCAAGGAATTGCTGAAGGAGATCAAATAGGCGGGATGGTGTGCGGATGATGAAAACAGAAAGGGCGGCCCGTGGGGGTCGCCCTTTTTTCATTGGATCGTGGGGTGCTTGTGTTACAGAACCCCTTTGGTGGACATGACCCCCTGCACCCGCGGGTCGAGCTGGGTCGCCGCATCCAGGGCCCGCGCCACCGCCTTGAAGCAGGCCTCCAGGATGTGGTGCACGTTGTCGCCGTACATCACGTTGATGTGCAGGTTCAGGCCGCAGTGGTTGGCAAAGGCCTGGAAGAACTCACGGGCCAGTTCCACGTCGAACTCGCCGAGCTTCACCTTGGGGAGCCGCACGTTGTACACCAGGTAGGGGCGGCCGGAGATGTCCACCGCCACCGCCGCCAGGGTTTCGTCCATGGGTACCGTGGCCTGGCCGTAGCGCCGGATTCCCTGCTTATCGCCCAGGGCCTGTTTGAACGCCTCGCCCAGCACGATGCCGATATCCTCCACCGTATGGTGGAAGTCGATGTCGATATCGCCGCAGGCCTCGATCTTGAGATCGAAAAGGCCATGCCGGGCGAACAGGTTCAGCATGTGGTCTAAAAACGGGACCGAGGTGCAGATCGTGGCCTGGCCGCTGCCATCCACGTCCAGCGCCAGCTTGATCTTTGTTTCCTGGGTGATCCGTTCTAGTGCGGCGCATCGTGACATATGACCTCCCTGTAGTGCCTTTTGCAAAATTCCCCTCCCCCCGCGGGGGAGATAGGACTTATGGGATAAATGGGACATATAAGTCCCATAAGACCTATAAGTCACATAAAAACAACGGACTCTACCCGATCTCCTTCAAGGCCGCCAGGGTCAGTTCCATCTCCTCGCGGGTCCCGATGGAGATGCGCAGGCCGTGGGCCAAGAGCGGATCGGACAGGAGGCGCACCAGAATCTTGCGGCCGTACAGGGCCTCGTAGACCCGCTTGCCGTTCCGGTCGGGCGGGGAGACGAAGACGAAATTGGTCTGGGACGGGATCACCTGATAGCCGATGGCGATCAACTCCTGGGTGAACCACTCACGGGTCTCACGGATGCGGGTGCAGCTGTTGCGGAAATAGGGCTGGTCCTGCAGCGCGGCCACGCAGGCCGCCTGGGCCAGACGGTCCAGGTTGTAGTGGTCGCGGATCTTGTCCAGGGCGGCGATGATCTCCGGCCGGGCGATGGCCAGGCCGAGGCGCATGCCGGCCAGGGCGTAGCTCTTGGAAAAGGTGCGGGTCACCACCACGTTGTCGTATTTTTTCACCAGTTCCATCACATTGGCGTCGGCAAAGTCGGCATAGGCCTCGTCGATCACCAGCAGGCCGCTGCACCGTTGGGCCAGCTCCTCGACGTACTCCTGGGGGAACGCGAAGCCGAGCGGCGCATTGGGGGAGGTGAGGAAGAACAGTTTCCCCTCGTAGCGCTCCGGGAAGTCGGCGATGCGGAAGTCGTCCGTCAGGCCGAAACAGCGGACCCTGGCCCCTTGAACCTCCGCCAGGGTGGCGTAGTAGGAGTAGGAGGGGTGGACGAGGGCGATCTCCTCACCCTCGCCGGCGCAGGCCCGGATCAGGTTGTTGAGTACCTCGTCGGAACCGTTGGCCATGATGATCCAGGAGGGATCGAAGCCGTACAGTTCGCCGGCCGCCTCGCGCAGTTTCGCACTGGAGGCGCTGGGGTAGGTGCGCAACAGGGCGCCGTCCACGCCCACTTCCTCGTAGATGGCCTCCACGACTCTGGGTGACGGCGGATAGGGATTTTCGTTGGTGTTCAGCTTGATCCACGAGGCCACGTCGTCCGGCTGGAAGCCGGGGACATACCCCTTCATGTCGCGTATATTAGGTCGTAGTCGGTTCATAATGTATGAGAAATATCACGCTTGGGCGTTGTGTTCAAGTCTGAAACGCAGGGGAGGGCGAAGACCGTTACGGTGTCCATATGAACCGCGCAGACTTTCTGAAATAGCAGCCTGCCAGCTCAATTCCCCGTTCATCCCATCACGTGCCCCCCAGCTTCCGTTCGAGCCGTTCGATGACCTCCGCTACCGTGCCTTCCCGGTCGTCCCCGTGCACGGTAAAGTAGAAATACCGGCCGGTATGGTTGGACCAGTCCAGGTCTTCCACCGGCAGCGGTTCCAGCAGGGATGCGATCTTTTCATAGGATATGAACGGGTCGCCGTCGGGCCACTTCCGGTCGAGCCGCGCCTGTTGGGCATCCGTCAAGGGTATCCGGTACGTAATGGAATAGATCTCCGCCTTCATGATCTCGCGGCCCCTCCCTGATGTTGTTGGTTGTACCTGCTCAACAGTATACCCGCGGAAATTCCCAAGGCAAAATATTTCCCTCTACCCCGAATGCGGGGTTTACTGCCGACCTGTTAGGACATGGTATAATAATTCATGTCATCCCGTGTAAAAGGAGCGAGCCATGTCATTGACGAAAAACTGGTATACCATCGACGAAGCGGCAGCCAAGTTCGGAGTCACCAACCAACAGCTACAAAATTGGATCGAAAATGGCGTGCTGCGCACTGAAGGGGGCAAGGGCAAGGTGATCCTGCTGAATGGCGATGACATCGAGCAGGAATTGAACATGACGCCCTCGGTGTGATGTGATGAGACTGTTCATAACGAAGATCTGGAACTGGTGGGATGTGTGGCTGCTGAAGTGGTGCGCGTTCCTGTTCGGTATTGCGGCGGGGGCGTATTTCCATGCGGCGGTCTTGCCGTATGTGTGGGTGGTTCTCGGTGTTGCGGTCCTGCTGGCGATCAGGCCTGCCATTGCTTATTGGAAGTAGTAGCTATTCTGCTGTTAGGCGGGTTTGGCGTGATTCGAGAGAAAGGCAGGGACCCGGCCGGCACGCCTCAAAAATGCCGATAACTTGAAGAGTGCCGACCTGGTCCCCATGGCTTTTCTCAGATCAACGACGGCCGCCGTCATCGCCGCCGCGGTCGCCACCGCCGCCGCGCTGTTCATCATGGAATAAGCCGCCGCCCCTGCCGCCGCTTATGCTCCCGTTGCCACGTCCGCCACCGCCGCCGCCTTCATACGGCCAGCCGAGACAACCGGACAGCATCGAGATCGTTGCGAGCATAAGTGCCGTTTTTACCCAGATATGTTTTTTCATCGGTCGATCCTCATTTCCTTGGTGTGGATGGTTTGCGTTCACTCATTCGGGTGATTATACCGAGTAATTGAAGCGGGAAATGAGGAAATACGGGGTAAATGAGGAAATGGGGCGTTCTTCTATATAAATGGGGGCCTAACTCCGCTCCGGGGTGAGCCGAATCCCCGGTTCGCCCGCCAGCCCCAACCATGCCTGCGCGGCGTGCGACAGGTAGCCCCCGCGCCGCCAGATCAAGGCCATATGCCAAAAGATCGCCGGTTGATCGACCGGGATGCATCTTGTCAGGCGATGATGCCGCTGTTCCGCGATCATGCGGGGCAGCAGGGCGACGCCGAGCTTCGAGGCCACCAATTCGATGATGAAGTCGATCTGGCTGGAGTTTGCCGCGACCTTGGGCGTGAATCCCGCTTCCCGGCAGGCCTCCAAGATCATCGGGTTGAGGGCGAAACCCGGCCCGTAGAGGATAAACGGCTCATCCTTGAGCGCCGCGAAGGTGAGCCGGTCCGCTGCCGCCAAGGGGTGGTCCGCCGCCAGAAGCACATCGATGGGCTCGCGCCATACCTCCTGCCACTCGAACTCCGCTCCCACCGGCAGCAGCGTTGCCGCCAGGTCCAGTTCCCCCGCCAGCACCAGTTCTTCCAGACGCTTGCTGCCGTGTTCCACCAGCCGCAGGTCCACGCCGGGGTAGCGGCTGCGAAAGGCGGCGAACCAGTGGGCAAAGAGGGTATTGCTGCCGATGAGCGGTACCCCGAGGCGCAGCGTGCCCCCTTTGAGCCCCCGCAACTCCTCCAGTTCCGCTTTCAGATCGTCCCCCTGGGCCAGGATCGTGAGCGCCCGCCGGTAGACCACCTCTCCCGCCGCCGTCATCTTGCACCCCTGGCCGATCCGGTCCACCAGTTGGAGGCTCAACTCATCCTCAAGCTGCTTTACGGCCTTGCTCACGGCCGACTGGGTCACGTACAGCGTCTTTGCGGCTCGTGAAAAGCCCCCGTGGCGCACTACCTCGACAAAAGCCCGTAATGTCCGCAATTCCATTGTTAGTCCTATTGAGAATATACAGTATGAATTTAATTCGTTTTACGAATAGCATGGGCGGGGATATTATACAAACAGTAAATGTGAGGAGAGGAAAGGGTATGACCATCTATCAACACATGAGCCTCTGGCTGCGGCGCTTCCGTTTGAGCCGTCCGTTTCAGGCTCTGGTTATCTTGCTGTTCTGGGCACTGGGGGAAGCCATCGTACGCATCACCGGCATTGCGATCCCCGGCGCGATTGTCGGGTTGTTGATCATGCTGGTCCTGCTGGTCGGCAAACGGCTCCGGGTTCGGACGGTGCGCCGGGGGGCCGAGTGGTATCTTGCCGAGATGCTGCTGTTCTTTGTCCCGGCGGTATTGGCTGTTTTGGACCACCCGGAATTTCTCGGGCTGCTGGGGTTGAAGATCCTCACGGTGATCGTGCTGGGGACGCTTACCGTCATGACGGTTACGGCGGGGGCTATCGATCTCTGTTATCGGTTGGGAAAAGAGGATGTGGATGTTGCAAAGTAATATGCCATTGTTTCAGGCCGCGTTCTGGTCCGTGCTGACCATTGGGCTGTATGCCCTGGGGAAAGCCCTGTACCGGCGCAAGTCGTGCATGTTGTCGTCGCCGCTGTTCATTACTCCGGTGCTGCTCATCCTGGCGACGCTTCTGTTCCACGTCAGCTATGCGCAGTATATCCGGGGCACCCACTGGCTGGTCGCCTTGCTCGGCCCGGCGACCGTCGCCTTTGCCGTGCCCATCTATGAACAGCGCGCTTTGATCTGCCGGCACTGGGTGCTGCTGGTGGTGGGCGTGGTGGCAGGGAGCATAACGGCGGTGGTTTCCTCGTGGGAACTCTCCAACCTGCTTGGCCTGAATGACAGCTTGCGCCTGAGCCTGCTGCCTCGTTCCATGAGCACGCCATTCGCCATGGCCGTTTCCGGCGACATCGGCGGCGCGCCGGGGCTTACCGCGGTGTTCGTGGTGCTCACGGGGGTGTTGGGCGCGGCGCTGGGCGAGGGATTGATCAACTATCTGCCGCTGCGCTCGGTCTTTTCGCGAGGAGCCCTCCTGGGGATGGGGGCTCACGGAGCCGGGACGGCAAAGGCGCATCAGATCGATCAGGAGGTCGGCGCCATCGCCGGTCTGGTCATGGTGCTCGTCGGTCTGTTCAACGTGCTGGCGGCTCCCGTGCTGGTCTATTGCCTGGGCATGGCCGGCAAGTAGGTGAGCCATGGCAGGGCGGCGCATGGCGCATCTCCGCGAGCACACAAAAAAAGCACCCGGATCGCCTCCGGGTGCTTTTTGTATCATTTCGATAGTGCCTCTCGTCTATTCCAGTCGTTTACCCACCGACTTGGCGTGGGCCTCCAGCCCTTCAAGCCCGGCGATGCGCATGATGTCGCTCCCCAGCCGTTTCAATCCGCCTTCGGAGAAATAGACGATGGAGGATTTCTTCACAAAGTCGTCCACGGACAGGGGGGAGAAGAAGCGGGCCGTGCCGCCGGTGGGCAGGGTGTGGTTCGGCCCGGCCAGGTAGTCGCCCGCCGCCTCGGGGGTCCAGTGCCCCATGAAGATGGCCCCGGCGTTGGTGATGCGGGACAGGATGGCGAAGGGATCGGCGACGGCCAGTTCCAGATGCTCCGGCGCGATGCGGTTGGAGAAGGCGATGACCTCGTCCAGGTCTGCGGCCACGATGACGGCGCCGTACTTGTCCCACGAGGCGCGGGCGATGGCCTCTCGGGAGAGTTGGGCCAACTGGCGCTCCACCTCGGCCGCCACCCGCTCGCCAAAGGCGCGGTCGGTGGTGATGAGGATGGAGGAGGCCAATTCGTCGTGTTCGGCCTGGGAGAGGAGGTCTGCCGCGATGTGGACCGGGTTGCCGCTGCCGTCGTTGATGACCAGGATCTCGCTCGGCCCGGCGATCATGTCGATCCCCACCTGGCCGAAGACCAGCTTCTTGGCCGTGGCCACATAGATATTGCCCGGCCCGGTGATCTTGTCCACCTTGGGGATTGTTTCGGTGCCGTAGGCCAGGGCCGCCACCGCCTGGGCCCCGCCCATGCGGAAGATACGGTCTACCCCGGCCAGTTTGGCCGCCACCAGCACGTGGGGGTTGATCTGTCCCCCCGGCGTGGGGGCCACCATGATGATCTCGCCGACGCCCGCCACACGGGCCGGCACGGCGTTCATGATCACGCTGCTGGGATAACTGGCCTTGCCGCCCGGGACGTAGATGCCGACCCGCGCCAGGGGGGTGACCTTCTGCCCCAGCATGATGTCCGGCTCCTCGGTGGAGATCCAGGTCTGCTGCTTCTGTTTTTCGTGAAACCGGGCCACCCGCTCCACGGCCAGCTTGAGCGCCGCCGCGTCCGCCTCTGCAACCTGGGCGAAGGCCGCCTCGATCTCGGCGGGGGTGACCTCCAGCTCGGCCACGGAGGCCGCCTCCAGACGGTCGAAGCGCCGGGTCAACTCCAGCACGGCTGCGTCGCCCCGCTTGCGCACGTCGGCGATGATGCCGAGCACGGTCTGTTCCACCTCCCGGCCGGTCTCTTCGCCCCGGGCGAGGATGGCGCCGAACTTCTCAGTAAAATCGTTGTCGCGTATATCGAGAAATAGCATGGAGTCCCTCTTTACAGCGTTCATCCTGAATGCGGTAGTTAATAACCACAAAGACACAAAGGGCACAAAGAAATTCAGATGCTTATGGAAAACAAAAAACCGAACCAATCAGGTGCAAGACTTTGGTAAGACAAACGACTGATTTTACTTAGTGTTCTTTGTGTCTTTGTGGTGCAAATGTTTATTTTAGGTTTATGCGGACTGAAGCTCTTTTTCCAGCCCTTGTATGATGTGGGTGATCCGCTCGTACTTGGTCTTGAGGCTGGCGCGGTTGACGATCAGCCGGGTGGTGATCTCGGCGATGCTCTCCACCTCCACCAGGCCGTTCTGGCGCAGGGTCTCGCCGGTGGACACCAGGTCCACGATCCGCTCGGAGAGCCCCACCAGCGGGGCCAGTTCGATGGAGCCGTACAGCTTGATGATCTCCACCTGAATCCCCTTGGAGGCGAAATAGGTCTCGGCCACGTGGGGGTACTTGGTGGCGATGCGGATATGGGACCAGCCGGAGGGGTCGTCGTTCTTGGCCAGGTTGACCGGCTCGGCCACCATCATGCGGCAGTAGCCGAACTTCAGGTCCAGCGGTTCGTACAGGTCCTTGCCCTGTTCCATGAGCGTGTCCTTGCCCACGATGCCCAGGTCGGCGCTGCCGTACTCCACGTAGGTGGGGACGTCGGTGGCGCGCACGATCATATAGCGCATGCGCTGTTCGGCATTCTCAAAGATCAGTTTGCGGGAGTCGGAGAGCAGTTCCCGGCAGTCGATGCCGATCCTGCCGAACAGTTCCACCGATTCTTCCAGGATGCGGCCCTTCGGAATTGCGATTGTAATCCAGTCGTTCATAGGGAACCTTTTCGTTTTAGCTCCTCCCCCCAGCGGGGGGGGGAGAAGGGAATTTGGGGATTCAACCACCCCCTGCCCCCCTCCTTATCAAGGAGGGGGAAGAACTGGGCGTTTTTCCTCCCCTCCTAGTTTAGGAGGGGCCGGGGGTGGTACCTATTTATCGTCACTCTTTGATTCTTTTGATATCCGCTCCCAGCCCCGCCAACTTCTTCTCGATGGACTCATACCCCCGGTCCAGGTGGTAGATGCGGGAGATCTCGGTGACGTTGTCCGCGGCCAGGCCGGCCAGGATCAGGGATGCCGACGCCCGCAGGTCGGTGGCCATGACCGGCGCGCCGGAGAGTTTCTTGACCCCCTTGACTGTGGCGCTGTTCCCCTCAATGGTGATGTCCGCCCCGAAGCGTTGGAGCTCGGAGACGTGCATGAAACGGTTCTCGAAGATGTTCTCGCTGATGACGCTCGCCCCGTCGGCCACACACATGAGGGCCATGAATTGGGCCTGCATGTCCGTGGGAAAGCCGGGGTAGGGGCGGGTCTTGATGTTGATGCTGCGGATCTTCCTGGGCGCCTTGACCCGCACCACGTTGTCGTGGCTCGTGATCTCCACCCCGGCGTCCTGGAGCTTGAAGACCATCGCGTCCAGATGCTCCAGCTTCATGCCGTGGATCTTCACGTCGCCCCCGGTGATCGCCGCGGCGATCATGAAGGTGCCGGCCTCGATGCGGTCCGGCATGACGGAGTAGGAAACGGGGGAGAGTTCGGTGACCCCCTGGATATGGATGGTGTCGGTTCCGGCTCCCTCGATCTTGGCTCCCATGAGGTTGAGCATCTGGGCCAGATCGACGATCTCCGGCTCACGGGCGGCGTTCTCCAGGACCGTCTCCCCCTTGGCCAGGGCAGCGGCCATCAGCAGGTGCTCGGTGCCCCCCACGGTGGATATGTCGAAGTTGACCCGCGCCCCTTTCAGGTGGCGGGCTTTGGCCTCCACATAGCCGTGTTCCAGGTTTATCTCGGCCCCCAGGGCCTGGAGCCCCTTGAGGTGCAGGTTGATGGGGCGGGCGCCGATGGCGCAGCCACCGGGCAGGGAGACCCTGGCCTTGCCGAAGCGGGCCAGAAGCGGCCCCAGGACCAGCACCGAGGCGCGCATGGTTTTTACCAGTTCGTAGGTTGCCTCGTGGTTGCGGATACCGGCGGAGTCGATCCTGACGATGTTGCCGTTGCCTTCGATGGTGGCGCCCAGGGATTCCAGCACCTTGATGGTGGTGTTGATGTCGCGCAGGAAGGGTACGTTGCTGATCTGGTTCATCCCGGAGTTCAGGATGGTGGCCACGAAGATCGGCAGGGAGGCGTTCTTGGAACCGCTGACCCGCACCTCGCCCGCTAGTTTTTTCCCACCCTTGATGACAAGCTTATCCACCCTTTTTCTCCCTTTTATTGATAGTTATTCGATCCATATTACTCGATGGGATACACCTTGTCCAAGAAAAAGTTGGCCTGAAGCCGGGCGATGAAGCACCGGCATAGAAGGCGGGCGACACGTTCCGGCAGATGAGTGGTTTTTTATTTTTGGGTTCGGCTCAATAACTATGCTATGATTTCGAACCTGTGCCTGAATAGATGCCGCGTAATGATGCGCTCGGCGCGAAAACACCATTGATTCCGGAAACGTTGCGATGCGGACCCTTTCCCTCAAAACGAAAGTAAGCCTTGTGTACCCCATCCTCTCCATCTGTGTGCTGGCTGGGATTCTTTTGCTCTCCCAAAGGATCCTCGAGTCGCGCATCAAGGAGGGGGTCTCCGAACAGCAGTACCAGATCGTCTCGGTTCTGGCGGATGAGATCGACCGGCAGGTGGCCTCCACCAGCGAGTCGCTGGTCGCCATCGCCCGCATGGCCACGCCCGAAACGATCTCCACCCCCCAAAAAGCGCTGGAATTCCTGAGGGGGGAAGGTGAATATCTTGCCACCTTCGATAACGGCTTCTTCATTTTCGACCGGCACGGCCGCCTGATGGCGGAGTTGCCCCAGGGGCTGGAGCGTTCGGGGGAAGACTTTTCCTACCGCGACTACCTGAAAAAGACCTTTGCCACACGGAAACCGATTATTTCCGACCCCTATGTGTCATCCCAGGAGCACCATCATTCGGCCCTGATGTTCACCGCCCCGGTGTTCGACGAGGAGGGCGTCCTGATCGCGGTAGTAGGGGGGGGGATCGACCTGACCCGCTCCCCATTCCTGGGCAAGCTTTCCGATGTCAGGATCGGCAAGAACGGCTACCTGTACGTCGTCAATACCGACCGGGTCACCCTGTTTCATTCCGATCCCCTGGTGGGTGTGAAGGGAACGCCCCTCCCGGGTGCCAACCCGCTGCTGGACCGCGCCATTGCAGGCTTTGACGGCACCGACGAGACGCTAACCTCCCGCGGGGTTCGCACGCTGGCGTCGTTCAAGCACCTCAAGAGCAAGAACTGGATTATCGCGGCAAACTATCCCATCGCCCAGGCCTATGAGCCGATCCAAAAGGCGAATGCCCTTTTCCTGGGGATCGTTGTCCCGATTGCCCTGCTCGCTGCCCTGCTGCTGCGGCGTGTCCTCTCCCGGCTGACCGCGCCGATTCTGGCCCTCGCCGGGCATGTGGAAACCCTCTCGACCAAAACAGGCGACGACCGCCTCTTTCCCGCCGTGGGTGACGATGAACCGGCCATACTGGCCCAGGCCTTCAACCGTCTGCTCAAGGAGGTGGACCAGCAGCAGGAGGAGCTTGCCAAGCGGGAGGTGCTGTATCGCACGGTGGTGGATTTCTCCTCGGAGATGGTCTTCTGGGTCGCCCCGGACTGCGGGACCATGCACTACGTCTCTCCCAGCTGCAGCGACGTCACCGGGTACAGCCCCGAGGAGTTCTATGCCGCGCCCGGCCTGTTGAGTTCCATTATCCACCCGGATGACCGGGAACATTGGGATGAGCAGTACCGGGAAGGTGCAACCGCCGACTCCGTCGAGCCCCTGGAGTTCCGAATCGTCACCAAGAGCGGCGAGGTACGGTGGACGAACTATCTCAGCCGGCCGGTCTTCGGCCAGAACGGCGCCTATGTCGGCTTGCGCGGCAGCTTCTCCGATATCACGCTCCTGAAGCGCGCCGAACTCTCCACCATCGTCAGCGAGGAAAAATTTCGGCTCTTCTTCGAGCAGTCCAGCGACGCAATCTTTATTACCCACAAGGACGGCAGGATCTTCGAGGTGAACAACGAGGCGTGCAACCGTTACGGGTTCTGCCGCGAGGAGTTCATCGGCATGCAGGTAGGGGATCTGGATACTCCCGAGTACGCCGTGCACAACCCCGAGCGGTTTGCCCTCGTCATGGAGTTGGGGCAGATCACCTTCGAAACCTGCCAGCGCTGCAAGAGCGGCGTCACCCTGCCGGTGGAGGTGAAGGCCCGCCTGATCGATTTCGACGGTGACAAGGCGCTCATGGCCGTGGCCCGGGATATCAGCGACCGCAAGCGAGCCGACGAACTTTTGCGCCGCCAGAACGAATACCTGACCGCATTCCACGAGACCTCCCTGGGGCTTGTCAGGCGCCTGGACGCGCCCAGCCTCCTGCAGGCGATCCTCGTTCGCGCCGGCAAGCTGGTGGGGACCGAACATTGCTATGTCTACCTGTTGAACGGGCAGGGGACGGCAATGGACATGGTCTGCCAGAGCGGGGTCTTTGAAGGTTTTGTGCACCGCTCCATCGGGCCCCATGACGGGATCGCGGGCCTGGTCTGGACAACGGGGGAACCGTTTCAGGTCGACAATTACAGCCAATGGGAACACCGGCTTCCCGACGCCGACCGCATCGTGCTGCGGGCCGTGGCCGGCGTCCCGCTGAAGTCGAACGACAGGGTGGTCGGCGTGCTTGGGTTGGCGTTCCTCAAGGAGGGGCAGCTGTTCGATGACGAGCAGATGGCCATCCTGATGCAATTCGCCGAATTGGCCTCCGTGGCCCTGGACAATGCCCAGCTCTATGGTGCGGTTCAACGGGAACTGTCGGAGCGCCAGAAGGCCGAGGCAAGCCTGAGGAAACTTTCGGTCGCCGTGGAGCAAAACCCGGCTTCCATCATCATCACGGATACGGGCGGCGCCATCGAATACGTCAACCCCCGTTTCAGCGAGGTTACCGGATATTCCTCCGCCGAGGCGGTCGGCCAGAACACCCGCATGTTCAAATCCGGCACCACCAGCCCGGCGGAATACCGCCTGCTCTGGGAGACGATCCTGGGCGGGCGCGAATGGCGCGGGGAATTTCATAACCGCAAGAAGAGTGGCGAACTGTACTGGGAACAGGCTATGATAGCGCCGATCAGGGATGAAAAAGGTCTGATCACCCACTTTATCGCCATCAACGAGGATATTACCGAGCGCAAGCGGCTGGAGAGCGAACTGCACCACTCCCAGAAGATGGAGGCCATCGGGCAACTGGCCGGCGGCATCGCCCATGACTTCAACAATATCCTGACGGCGGTCATCGGTTATGCCAGCATCATGCAGATCAAGCTGCCGGAGGAAAATCCCATGCGGAATGGGGTGGAGCAGATCCTGGCCACTGCCGAGCGCGGTTCCAGTCTGACCAAAGGGCTTCTGGCCTTCAGCCGCAAACAGCATACGATCACCCGCCACATCAACCTCAACGAGATCGTCGAGCGGGTGCAGAAACTGCTCCATCGGCTGATCAGCGAAGACATCCACCTCACCACCCGCCTGGCCGTTGAAGATCTGCCGGTCATGGTTGACAGCGTCCAGATCGAACAGGTGCTGATGAGCCTGGCCGCCAACGCACGGGATGCGATGCCGGACGGGGGCAAGATCGCCATCGGAAGCGCATTGGTGGACCTGGACAGCTCGTTTGCCGTCATGAACGGGCTCGGTCAGCCCGGCCGCTTTGCGGTACTGACGGTCTCCGACACCGGCCAGGGCATGGATGAGGAGACGATCAGCCATATCTTCGAGCCGTTTTTTACCACCAAGGGGACCGGCAAGGGAACCGGGCTCGGTCTTTCCATCGCCTACGGCATCGTCAAAAAGCACAACGGATGCATTGTGTGCACCAGCGAGAAGGGGAAGGGAACGACCTTCCGCATCTATCTCCCCTGTTCGGACGTGGAGTCCCGTGACGATGAACAGGAGGCGCCCCGGGTGTCTCCCCAGGCCGGAAAACAGGTGGTCCTCCTGGCCGACGACAACGAGTCGACCCGCCGTTTTTCCCGGGAGGTGCTGGAGGAGTTCGGCTATTCGGTTATTGAGGCCGAAGACGGTCGGCAGGCCCTGGACAGGTTCTATGAATACAGCAACCAGGTCGGCCTGCTCATCCTGGATGTCATCATGCCGGGAATGAAGGGGCGGGAGGTTTACGAGGCCATCCGTGCCGGCAATCCGGGGGTAAAGGTGCTCTTCACCAGCGGGTACACGGAGGAGATCGTCCGTTCGCAGGAGGTCCTGGATGAAAGCCTGCCTTTCATCGCCAAACCATATATGCCCAAGGAGTTGCTTATGAAAATTCGCGAGGTGCTGGGCCATGGGGAGTGAAACAACCGGGAACATCTTTGTGGTTGACGACGACCGCTTCGTGTTGGAGAGCGTCTCGACGCTTCTCGACGAATACGGTTTCACGGTCCAGGCCTTTGCCAATGGCCACGAAGCGGTCAAGCAGTTCGTGACCCGGCCGGTGGACCTGGTCCTGACCGATATCAACATGCCCCATATGGATGGCATCGAGCTTCTGGAGAAGATCCGTTTCCTGGACCGGGAGACGCCGGTGGTGCTCATGACCGCCTACGCGGACCTGGATACGGCCGTCAAAGCCATCCAGAAAGGGGCCTTCGACTTCATCATCAAACCGTACAGCCCCCCCTATCTCATCCATACGGTGGAAAAGGGGGTCCACTATAAGCATCTGACCCAGATCGAAAAGAACTACAAGCGGGAGCTGGAGATCACGGTGGAGAAGCGGACTTCGGAACTGGCCGAGGCCCTGCGGAGGTTGACGAAGATGAGCCGCGAGATCATCGAACGGCTCACCTCGGCGGCCGAGTTGCGGGACGAGGACACCGGGCTGCACATCCTGCGCATCGGCCTGTATGCCAAAAAACTGGCGACAGCCCTGGGTATGTCGGACACCTTCATCGAGCAGATCCACATTGCCAGCGCCATGCACGACGTCGGCAAGATCGGCATCCCCGACTCGATCCTGCTCAAACCGGGGGCACTGACATCCGCCGAATTCGAGACCATCAAACAGCATACGGTCATCGGCGAGAAGATCCTCCAGGGGTCGGCCCACAGCATGCTCCAGATGGGGGCGACCATCGCGGCCAGCCATCATGAACGCTGGGACGGCAGCGGCTATCCCTACGGCCTGCGGGGGGAAGCCATCCCCATTGCCGGCCGGATCACCATGCTGGCCGACCAGTATGACGCCTTGCGGAGCGAGCGGGTCTATAAGGGGGCCTTTGACCATGCAACGGCCTGCGACATCATCCTGAACGGCGACGGCAGGACGATGCCGGAGCATTTCGATCCCCACGTCCTGGCCACGTTCGATGAGATCAAGGATGAGTTCGCGGAGATCTTCGATGCCAGCCAGTCTCAAGAACCGCCATCCCGCGGGGTGCATACGCGCCAACTGCCCCTGCCCCTGGACGCGCAACCCCCTGTTAGCGGTCGAGATCGGCCAGGACGAAATCCACCGAGCCCAGGATTGCCAGGAAGTCGGCCACCAGCCAGCCGCGGCTCATGACCGGCAGCGCCTGGATGTGCGGGAAGCTGGGGGTGCGGATGCGCATCCGGTAGGGGATATTCAGGCCGTCCGAGACGGCAAAGTAGCCGTTCTCCCCTTTCGGGGCCTCGATGGCGGCGTAGGTCTCTCCCTTGGGCGGCGTCATGCCCCGGGTGCTGTTGACGAAGTGGTGGATCAGGGACTCGATGTCCTTCAGGGTGTCCGGCTTCTGGGGCAGCACGTAGCGGTAGTCGTCCGTGATCCAGCGGCCGTCGGGCATCCCGTTCATTGCCTGTTCCACCAGACTGAGCGACTGGCGAATCTCCTCCATGCGCACCAGATAGCGCGCCCAGCAGTCCCCCCCTTCGGCCACGGCCACATCGAACGAGAACCGCTCGTATCCGCCGTAGGGCATCTTTTTCCGTAAATCCCATTCCATGCCGCAGGCGCGCAGGTTAGGCCCCGAAAGTCCCCATTCCCGGGCGTCTTCCGCCGAGATGACGCCGACCCCTTTGAGCCGCGCCCGGAAGATCGGGTTGCCGCCCACGAGCTGTTCGTACTCCTTGAGTCGGGGCGGCAGCCATTCCAGAAACCGCTTCACCGGCGCCTCCCACCCTTCGGGCAGGTCCTCGGCCACGCCGCCGATGCGGAACCAGGCCGGGTGCATGCGCCCCCCGGTGATCATCTCCACGATGTCGAAGATCAGTTCCCGGTCGGTAAAGGTATAGAAGACCGGCGTCATGGCCCCCACGTCGGCGGCAAAGGTCCCGAGCCAGACCAGGTGGCTGGCGATGCGGAACAGTTCCGCCAGCATGACGCGGATATACTGGGCCCGCTCGGGCACCTGGATACCGCAGAGCCGTTCGACCGACGTGACATAGGCCAGGTTGTTCTGCACCCCGGCCAGGTAGTCGATGCGGTCGGTGTAGGGGATGAACTGGTTCCAGTGCTGGCGCTCGGCGATCTTCTCGGCCCCCCGGTGGTGATAGCCGATGTCGAAGTCGATGTCGCGGATCTCCTCCCCGTCCAGCTTGAGGATGCAGCGGATGATGCCGTGGGTGCCGGGGTGCTGCGGCCCCAGGTTGAGCACCATCTCCCCCTCGTTGATCCGTTCGAAAAAGTCCGAGGCGGGCAGCGGCGCATGGCGGCGGGCGTCATCCACGGTGTAGGGCGCCATCTCCGTGGCGCGGAAGGGGTGCTCCTTGCGCAGGGGGTGCCCCTCCCAGTCATGGGGCATCAGGATGCGCCGCAGGTTGGGGTGGCCGCCAAAGCGGATGCCGAACATGTCGAACACCTCCCGCTCGTACCAGTCGGCAACCGGGAAGACCGGGGTCACGCTGGGCGCTTCCGGGGATTTCCCCGTTAGTTCGCATTTGACGCGCACGTAGCCGGGCTGGTCGAAAGAGAGCAGGTGGTAGTTGAGGGTGAAGTCCCGGTACCGGGAGCGGTCCCGCCGGAGGGAGTCGTCCACGGCGGCGATGTCCTCCAGGCGCTTGAAGGCTGCGCCGGGGCGCCCTTTCAGATGGCGCAGCAGGTCGGGCACCAGTTCGGCCGGCGCCCGCAGGGTGAGCATGTCGGTGGCGGTCTCGTCGATGGCGACCCGGTCGCCGAAGAGCGTGCCGATCTCTCCGGGAAGCCCGAAATCCGGGTAGGGGTGCCGGGGCGCGGGGGGGCGCCACTGCGCGTCCGAGCGGGGCTGGAACATGGCGGGATGCCCCACGGCGGCACCACGGGCGGGGATGGCCGCCATGCCTGGGCCGCGGGTGTCCCGGAATTTGGTCTCCCCGTCCCTCAGGACCGGGACGGTCGTCCCCTGATAGCCCCCGGCCAGGTGCAGGACCGGCCGGGCCGGGCGCTCCCCGGTTTTGATCTTTTCCTGGAGCAGCATCAGCCCCTGGAGGAAGGCCTCGGGCCGTGGCGGACAGCCGGGCACGTACACATCCACCGGCAGGATCTGGTTCACCCCCTGCACCACGCTGTACACGTCGTACATGCCGCCGGAATTGGAGCAGCTCCCCATGGAGATCACCCAGCGCGGCTCGGCCATCTGCTCGTAGAGGTTCAGGATCGAGGGGGCCATCTTCTTGAAAACCGTCCCGGCGATCACCATCACGTCCGCCTCGCGGGGGGTCCCCCGCAGCACCTCGGCCCCGAAGCGGGAGATGTCGTGGCGCGACGTGAAGGAGGTCATCATCTCCACAAAGCAGCAGGAGAGACCGAAGAACATGGGCCAGAGGGAATTGGCCCGCCCCCAGTTGATCAGGTCGTCGAGGCGAGTCAGGATGATGTTGTCGGGGGTTGGGATGATGTTGTCCGGTGTATCGTACAAGGCTGGTACCTCTGAAACGCAAAGTTTTTGCAAGATCAAGGTTGTCGAGGAAGGGCGCGGAGGCGTAGCAGCGCTACGCCGCACAAGTTATTCCGAAGACTTGCGCAGGGATTGCGAAAACTCTGCGTTTCTCTCCCGTGAAGGTCCCCAGTCCAGTCCGCCTTTAAGCCAGAGCCAGAGGAGGCCGGCGGCTAAAATGACGATGAAGACCGTGATCTGGGTGAGGCCCGCAATACCGAGCAGGTCCCAGGCCGAGGCCCAGGTGAAGATAAAGGCCGCCTCCACGTCGAACACGATAAAGAAGATGGCCACCAGGTAGAAAGGGACCGGCCATGCCAGACGGGCGCTGCCGGTGGGCAGAACCCCCGATTCGTAGGGGGTCTCCTTGGCGGGCGTCGTGCGCTTTGCTCCGAGCCACCAGGCAGCCAACAGCAAAACGCCGATCAGGGCAACGGTCACCAGGGCGTACAGGGCAAGTTGATACAGTGGGTCGGATACCATAGTGAGGAAACTATAGCAGATATTCGTGTCGCTTCAAACGTGAAACGTGAGTTGCCGGAACAGGATGCACAACCTGCTATTTGAGTGGTCGCAGTATGGCACTGAAGATCGGGTTCTGATCAGCCTGGGAGACGGAGATGACCATGTCCACCTCAAAGGGGTTACCACACACATCCCGCACCGTTTGTCGCACCGTGGCGCCGATCAGGTCGCTGCTGCCAGAACTGAAATACCCTTCGACCCCGGCCCGTAACGCCTCTCCGTTTTCCATGAATTCAAAGATGCACTGGCCGAGCAGTTCCTGTTTGGTCAGGCCAAAGAGCTTTTCCGCCTTCTGATTGGAGATGACGATCTTGCCGTCCCCCACGAAGGTGACGATGGGGGACTGGGCGATCTCGATGAAGTTGCGGTAGCGATCCTCCGACTCCTTCCGCTGCAGGGTCTTGCGGTCCAACTCCGCCATCAGTTCGTTGAACGATCCGATCAGTTCGCCGATCTCGTCGTTGCCCCGCCCCGTGAGTCGCTCGGAGAAATTACCGGTGCGGGCCACGTCGGCAATACTCTCGGCGACGTTCTTGACCGGTGTCAGGATCGTCCTGCGGATGAGCCAGCCGCTGACGAGGACGAAGGCGAGGAGAACCGCGCCGTCGTAGAGCAGGTCGAAGGCCAGGTTGGTACCGACCTCGTGGTACAGTCCCTCCATGGGAACCGACACCGAAACCGCGCCGATCACCTCGCCCACCCGGTAGCCGTAGGAATAATGCCCCCGCGGGAAGCGCTCCCGGACAAAACGGGGCGCGGTGTCATAGGTGCCATGGCAGGCCAGACAGGATTGATCGGCCTTCATGGGCAGCAGGTAGCGCAGGGCCTTCTTCCCTTTTTCACCCGCCACCTGCCAGACCTCCCTGGCCTGTGTATCGCGAAAAGTCGCCAATTGGGCGGTCTCGAAGCTGTCGGGGCGGTTGCCCGGATTGCGGTAGCGTAACGATATCTGGCGGACATAGTAGCGCGACCCGCTGGTGAGGCGTTTGGCGATCTGGGTGGCGGCCACCTGGGGGATGAGGTTGTAGTTGTGTTCAGGTTCGTTGGTGACGCTCTGGGAAAGATAGTCCCGGGTTTCGATGATCTGGTGCGCGATGGAACGGGCGTTGTCCACGGCCGTGGTGAGGATGAGCGCCTGCTCCCGGCGATAGTTGCTGTAGGCCAGGCTCAGGAACAGCGCCGCGAGGAGGAGGGCGGCGATGATGTTGAATTTGGTGTTGACGCTGCGGTCAGAAAGCATTCTCATGGAGGTTCCCCGGCCCTGCCGTCCCCGTTGTCCCACGCTTCATGTGTCGTTTGCATGGTGTCTGAATCCGCGACGGCGGAGTTTTCCCGACAAAGCCGGGATGGTTTTTCGTGGGCGGCGATCGACCCCTGCATGTCACTCGATCCGCCATGCAGGCAACATCGGATTCAGACTGATTATAACTGCTCTTCGAGGCTTGGCAAGGGTAATGTGGTTTCGTTATTATGCTTGAATTCTCGTGGTGATATGGGCTATTTTGAAAAGATTGCATCAGAATTTGCACTGATGCACAACGAATCGGGAATCACGGCGCATAGCCGGGGAGTAGGTATATGGACAGGAAGGCACCCGCATCCACATCAACATCAACATCAACCAAGGGCAGGGGCAGGGGGATTTTGCCGGCCCTGGCGCTGTTTGCCGTTACGCTGGGCATTGTTGGGCTGCTCGGGGCAACGGGGTATGTATTCTATCTGATGGCGCGCCTGCCACGGGTGGACCGTCTGGCGGACTATAAACCGCCCATCGTCTCCCAGGTCTTTAGCGACGACGGCAGCCTGGTGGGGGAATTCTATCTGGAACGGCGCATCGTGGTGCCGGTGGAAAAGATGCCGCGCAAGCTGATCCAGGCCTTCGTGGCGGCCGAGGACTCCAGTTTTTACCAGCACAAGGGGATCGATTACCTGGGGATTGTACGGGCGGCCTTCAAAAACCTCCTCTCCATGCGCAAGAAGGAGGGGGCCTCGACCATCACCCAGCAGGTGACCAAGTCCATGCTGCTGACCCCGGAAAAGAAGTTTTCCCGCAAGATCAAAGAGGCCATACTGGCCAAACGCATGGAGGAAAAGCTCTCCAAGGACGAGATCCTCTACCTGTACCTGAACCAGATCTACCTGGGGGGCGGGGCCTACGGCGTCCAGGTGGCGGCTGAAACCTATTTCGGCAAAAACGTCGATCAGCTCAACCTGGCCGAGATGGCCATGCTGGCCGGGCTTCCCAAGGCGCCCAACGCCTATTCCCCCATCAAGCACCTGGACAAGGCCCGTGAGCGGCAGGCCTATGTTCTGGATCGGATGGTGAAGGAGGGGTACATCACGACCGCCGAGGCCGATCACGCCAAGAATACGCCGATCGAGATCCGCTCCATGAAAAAGGTCAACAACGAGCAGTCGGCCTATTTCCTCGAACATCTGCGCATCCAGCTTGAGGAGAAGTACGGAGAGGATCAGCTTTACAAGGGTGGCCTGAAGATCTACACCACCATGAATGCCGACATGCAGCGGGCGGCCTACGAAAGCCTCAGGAACGGCCTCAAGGCGGTTGACAAGCGCCAGGGGTTCCGCGGACCAACCAAATACCTTGGCGAATCCGAGGTGGATGGGTTCTGCGCCAAGGTCGAGGATGGTATCGATTCCGCGACCCTCAAGACCGGCGAGAGCTATCAGGGGGTCGTAGTGGGATTCGTCCCCGAGAAGGGTGAGGCCATCGTCAGGGTTGGGGATCGTAAAGGCGTTCTGACCCGCAAGAATATGGCCTGGGCCGGCAGGGTGGGGATGATCAACAGCTACGGCAAGCCGGAGAAGGGGAACAAGAACCTGGCCCTCGGCTCGGTGATCGAGGTGTCGGTCGTCTCGCCGGAGGTCAACAAGGAGGGAGCCCAATTCGCCCTCGATCAAACCCCCGAGGTGCAGGCGGCCCTGGTTTCCCTCGATCCCCGTACCGGGGCGGTCAAGGCCATGGTCGGCGGCTACGACTTCCGCAAGAGCCAGTTCAACCGGGCCATCCAGGCCAAGCGCAACGCCGGGTCGGCCTTCAAGCCGATCATCTATGCCGCAGCCCTCGACAAGGGATTGACCCCGGCCACCATCATCGAGGACTCCGAGGTGGAATATCCGGACGGCGCCGGCGGAACCTGGAAACCGAAGAACTACGACAACACCTTTCGTGGACCGGTAACCATGCGCGAGGCGCTGACCTACTCCATCAACATCGTCAGCGTCAAGATCATGGAACAGATCGGCGCCCAGTATGCGGCGGATTACGCCAAGAAGCTCGGCTTCACCTCCCAGATCCCGGCCAACCTGGCCCTGGCCCTGGGGGCCGCGTCCGTGTCCCCCTTCGAGCTGACCGAAGCCTACTCGGTGTTTGCCAATAAGGGGCAATTGATCCCCCAGTATTTCGTCACCAAGGTTACGGACAACGACGGGACCGTACTTCAGGAAAACCAGCCGCCGGCCGCGATTCCGGCCGTTTCGCCCGAGACCTCCTATGTCATCACCAACCTGATGCAGAGCGTCGTCGCCAGCGGCACCGGTTCTCGCGCCATCATCGGGCGTCCCGTGGCCGGCAAGACCGGTACCACGAACGAAGGTAAGGATGCCTGGTTCGTCGGCTACATCCCGCAACTGGTGACCGGCGTGTGGGTCGGTTACGATCAGGAACGCTCCCTGGGCGCCGGCGGGTCGGGCGGACAGGCGGCTGCGCCGATCTGGGCCGAATTCATGAGGAAAGCGACGGCGGGAATGCCGGTCATGGATTTCGAGGCCCCGGATAATGTCACCTTTGTGCTGATCAACCCCCGTACCGGCAAACTGGCCAAGGAGGGAACCCCGGGGGCGGTCATGGAATGTTTTGTCAAGGGGAGCGAGCCGACCGGCTATGACGGCGACGGCGGGGGGGCAGCCGCCCGTCCGCCCGCGGCGGAAAAAGAGGAATAAGGCCGGGGTGGGGCCGGACGCTGGTACGATAGTAAAAAATAAAAGGGGGGCGTTCGCGCCCCCCTTTGCTGTTCTGAAAGGATTAATTGTCGCACCCGTGCTCGCGGGTACACCCGCTACAACGAGATATCCTCGGCAATCCCCGACCGCTGCCTGATGACCGCCTCTACCTTGTCCCGGTCGATGCGTTCGGACAGCCGGTATTTCCTGATGAGATTCCAAGCCTCCACATCCGGCTTTAGCCCCTTTTTGTACACATCCTGGTGCACCTCCAGAAGGATTCTCCCCTGCTCGGTAACGGCCATCTTTACCGGCTTGTAGATGATCTCACCGGGGGTATTGACCTTGACCTCGTTGAAGAATCCCTCCATCCTGAGCGGTGACACCCTGATGCAGCCATGGCTGGCAAAGCCGTATATGGACCAGGGCTTGATGGTGCTGTGAATCAGTATCCCGGGGATTGAGGTCTTTATGGCGTATCTCCCCAAGGGGTTGCCGGGTCCGGGGGGGATGCTGGTGATGACCTCCCTCCCTTCCTCCTCCATCTCCGAACGGATAGAGGCGGGGACGTGCCAGGTGGGGTCTTTCTGTTTCCCCGTTATCTTGAATTTGCCGACCGGAGTCTGCCAATCGAACTTGTCGCTCTTCTTCCCGGTGCCGACCGCTACCGGGAGCGAGGTGACCAGTTTCCCCTGGCGGAAGTAGTACAAGGTGCGGTCGGGGATATTGACCACGATGCCGTCCTTCATTCTCTGGGGGATGATCTTCCGGTTGTTGTATTTCAGTCTCTGCCCGATTTTGAGGGAAGCCTTGGCGTCCAGCTTGTTCGCCGCTATGAGGTGCTGGCGGCTGACCCCAAGCTTTGCCGCGACCAGCCGCAAGGTATCGCCCTTGACAGCGGTATAGACGTTGGCGCTTCCCACGACCTTTGCCGATACGAAGTCGTCATGCACGGTGGGGGCGTCGTCCTGGGTGGGAACAGCCGGCTCCTGACTGGCCATCGTTTGCTCCGGTGTGATACCGGGCAGAGGATCGGCCGGTACTGCCGCCACCGGGGGGTGGGGTGGCACTGCTTCGGGCTGGCTGGCTGGCTGCGGTACCGCCGCAGCGTTCCGGGGTTGGTCGCTCCCGGCGGCTTCCGCTGGCGGGATGGCGGGCAACGTCTCCTGAATGACACGTACCTTCTGGAGGGTGAGCAGATAATAGCGCTCGGCCATGTCGTGCTCCTGCCTCTGATAATGGCGCTCGGCCAGGGAGAAGGTGGCATCCACGCTCTTCATCTCATCGGGCATCTGTCGGCCGAAACCGGATGCCCGAAGGTGCGAAACGGCCAGAAGGGCATCCTGGCGAGTATCGGCCCAAGCGCCGGGCGTTATCAGAAAAAGTGCAGCGAAGGACACAAGGCGCGATGCGCCCATGACGGAGATACGGGGGAGGGCAGGGAATTTCATAAGCCCTGTATGTACAATATATCCCGGAAGATTGGCAACAGTTAAGTTGGTCGGTTGGAGTGTGTGCCCCCGCTCATTATATATAAGAGATAAAATGTGCGGATACTTCCTGGCTCCCCCCATGCGCCTGCTGAGGATTTTTGGGCCGCGCTCGGAGCGCAAGACGCGTCGTATATTCGACAACCGTTCCTTCGAGTGATTTTATTGTCGATTCAACTGTCGGATTAACAACATATTTTTTGGGGTTATCGAAAAAAACAGAGAAAAGAACAAAAAAAGGTATTGACGGTGGGAGTGATAGTTGTTATAACCAGCGTCCCATTTGACGCGGAGAGTTTTGCCGAGTCGTTGGGGGCGGAAAAAAAGGAGTTTGGCCGGAAAAAACTTCTTGACAATGTCGGCTTGATTTAGTACTTTGTTCGTCTGTCACGGAACGCATCTGGTCTTTGAAAACCGAATAGCAGGAAGTTGTGAGA